>CAIXZC010000242.1 GCA_903923815.1 uncultured Myxococcales bacterium | reverse complement strand
TGCTTAGAGTCCGCAACGGCGTGGACGGCGAACTGGCGGATCTGGAAGACGAGGTCATGAGGGAGCTTGACCGCGAGAACCGCACCAGAGGCTGAGCGCCCGCTCCCACCTCCAGCCAGCACAGGGGATTTCCATGCAAGACGCATTTTCTGAACTGCAGGCCCGGGGCCTCATCTACCAGACCACCGACGAAGAGGCCTTGAAGAAGCTATTGGCGGGGCCGCCGCGGCGCTTCTATGTGGGCTTCGATCCCACCGCCCGGAGCCTCCATGTGGGCAGCCTCATTCCCATCATGGCCATGCGGATCATGCAGCGCCACGGGCACATCCCGGTGGCCCTGGTGGGGGGCGGCACGGGCATGGTGGGGGACCCCAGCGGCAAGACCGAGTCCCGGCGCCTGCTGGATGACCAGGAGATTGAGGCCAACTGCCAGGGGCTGGCGGCGCAGATTGGCCGCTACCTGGTGCTGGACGGCGTCCGGGGCCTGCGGGCCAACAACGCGGACTGGTTGCGGGACCTCAAGTACATCGAGTTCCTGCGAGACATCGGCCGCCACTTCAGCGTCAACCGGATGCTCAGCGCCGAGTCCTACAAGATGCGCCTGGAGACGGGCCTCACCTTCCTGGAGTTCAACTACATGCTGCTTCAGGCCTACGACTTCCTGAAGCTGGCCGAGGAGTGGGACTGCTGCCTGCAGCTTGGGGGGCAGGACCAGTGGGGCAACATCGTGGCGGGGGTGGAATTGATCCGCCGGGCCAGCCGCAAAGAGGCCTTCGGGTTGACCCTGCCGCTGCTGACCAACGCCTCCGGAGAGAAGTTCGGCAAGAGCGTGGCGGGGGCCGTGTGGCTGGACGCGGAGCGCACCTCGGTGTTCGACTTCTACCAGTTCTGGCGCAACACCGAGGACGCGGACGTGGCGAGGTTCCTGAAGATCTTCACGGACCTGCCCCCGGTGGAGTGCGAGCAGTTGGGCGCCATCCCCCTGCCTTTGCTGAACCGCAGCAAGGAGATCCTGGCCTTTGAGGCGACCCGCATGACCCACGGGGCGGAGGCGGCGACGGCAGCCTATCTGGCGGCCCGGGCGGCCTTTGGCACGGCGGACCCTGAGGGGACCGTGGCGACCAGTTCGGACATCGTGGCGCTGGACCGCAGCGCCGGGGCGGACGCGGGGCTCACCGTGGTGACGCTGGCCTGCGCCCAGTTCCCCGGGGGCGTGCCCGTGCTGGAGGCCCTCAAGGCCGCAGGGTTCGCAGCCAGCAACGGTGAGGCCCGACGCCTTGTCCGTGGGGGCGGCGTGCGCCTGGACGACCAGCCCATCAGCGACGAGAACCTGCTGCTGTCCCAGGGCAGTGTCATCCTCAAGGCCGGCAAGAAGCGCATGGTGAAGTTGGTGCTGGAATAGGGCGCGGGGCTCAGGGCTGGCAGAAGGTCCAGGGGGCCATCTCGTCGTCGTCGGTGTTGGCCGTGCCGTTGTCATCAATAATGAACAGCGCCAGGGATTTGCAGCTTGTGCCATTGGTGCAGTCAGCGTTACCGCTGCACAGCCCCAGGCAGAAGCCGTTGCCGTAGTCCGCCGCGAGGCAGACGTCGGTGCGGCACTGGGTGTCCGAGGCGCAGGCGGTGCCGCCCGTGCCGGTGCCATTTCCCAGGGGCAGCAGGCAGCGGGGCATGAGGGCCGTGGAGGTCTCGTTCTTGGCCCAGTAGCAGAACTCGTTGACGGGGCAGTCGCCGTCGCCCACGCAGGTGGTGTAGGAGCCCGCGTAGGGGAAGCAGGAGCCGGGGGAGAAGAGGGTGTCGTCGCTGGCGTCACCGGGGGTGCCGCCGTCGAAGGTGAAGTACAGGTAACTGGGGTAGCAGAAGAGGCCGGCGGCGCAGTCCTCGTCATTGGAGCACAGGGACCAGCACACCTTGGTGGACTTGCCGATGGGCTCGGTGCAGACGCCGCTTTGGCACTCGGCGTCCTGGGCGCAGACCTTGCCCGCGCTCTTGAGGGCGATCTCCTTGACGTCGCAAAGGCCGATGATGTGGCCCGGGGTGCTGGGGTCCTCGGTGGGGAAGCAGATGTCGCCGTCGGGGCAGTCCTTGTCGCCACCACAGAAGTCGGGGCCGGGCAGGCAGGCCTTCAAGGGGATGGTCTCCTCGCCCACCTGGAAGCTGATGGTGCCGCAGATCTCGTCGGTGCCGCAGCCCGTGGCGTCCTTGCAGGCCTGGAAGCACAAATCGTCACCCTCGGCGTAGTCCACGCAGAAGCCCGAGCGGCATTCGTCGCTGGCGCTGCACACGGCGGCCCCCTGGAGGGGCCCCTGGGGGGACATGCACCAGGTGCCGAAGAGGTCGGAGTCGGCCACCAGCCCGCAGACCCCACCCTTGCCCACGCAGTCGGAGTTGGCGGCGCAGCGGCAGGCGTCGTTGATGAGCATGGTGTTGACGCACTGCTTGTCCAGGCACTTGTCGGTGGTGCAGGAGTTGTTGTCGTTGCACTCGCCGTCCCCGTTGCAGCTTAGGGGCAGGTTCTTGCACGAGCCCAGGACGCAGCTGTCAATGGTCATGACGTTGCCGTCGTCACAGTCCTCCTTGGAGTTGCAGCAGAAGGGGTCCGCCGACGGAAGGTGGACGCAGACGGCATTCTCGGGGCCATTCTGGTCGTCGCACAGGTCCACGGTGCAGTTGTCGTCGTCCACGCACTCGGGATTGCCCGAGCAGGTGAGGGGCTTGTCCTCGTGCTCGCACAGGTTGTTCACGCAGGCGTCGATGGTGTTGGCGTCCTGGTCGTCGCAGTCGGCCACGCCGTAGCAGCAGTCGGCGATGGGGTCGTGGAGCACTCGTCGTCGGCGCACTTGTCCAGGGTGCAGAAGTTCTGGTCGTCGCAGTCCTCGTTGCCCGTGCAGGGGGGCGTTGCGACCTCGTTGACGCAGACGTTCTCCTGGCAGTCGTCGGTGGTGAGAGGGTCGTCGTCGTCGCATTCAGCGGGGTCCGTGCAGCAGTCCTTGATGGTGGTGTGGCTGCAGGAGCCGGCGTCGCAATCGTCCGTGGTGCAGGCGTTCTGGTCGTCGCAGTGGGAGTCCTTGGAGCACTTGGTCTCCTGGACGGGGACGCAGATGCCCGAGGGGTCGCAGATGCCGTCAAGGGGGCACTGGTCGGTGTCGGTGCAGGGGACGGGGGCGGCGCAGTGGCCGTTCTTGCACAGGGCGGTGGGACAGTCGGTGTTCTCGGTACACACCAGGATCAGCACGTCCGTGCAGGTCCCCAGGATGCAGTAAAGACCGCTGACGCAGTCCGGGTCGTCCGAGCAACTGCCGCCCTCCTTGGACCGGGGGGCCGGATCGCTGCCGCAGGCGCTGGCCAGGATAACCAAGAACAGAAGGGCACCGAAAAACTGTCTGGACATGACCCAACCTCCGAAAAGAACGGCGCGATTATACTGGTTTGCGGCGGTATCTCAAAGGAAAGCTAGCGCCCCTGCTTGATTCGATGGAAGCGCTTGAGCACGTTGCGCACGTAGCCGTCCGTTCCCACGTAGGGTGTGCCGTCCTTCTGGGAGGTGACGCCGCCTCCGGCGTGGTAGGCGGACAGGACCTTGACCATGTCCCCGTCGAAGCGGTTGGCAAGCCAGCGCAGCAGCTTGGTGCCCCCCATGATGTTCTGCTCGGGGTCCCAGGGGTTGGTCACGCCCAGGTCCCGGGCGGTACCCGGCATGAGCTGCATCATGCCCATGGCGCCCACGCGGGACAGGGCCCGGGGGTTGTAGCCGCTTTCCACTTCGATGACGCCGCGGATGAAGGCCTCGGGGATGTCGTAGGTGCGGGAGGCCAGGGCGATGACCTCGTCGAAGCGCTCCCGGCCCGTGGGTTGGGCGGTGGGGGGCGCGGGGGTGGCGGGAGTGGCGGGCGCCGCGGGGATGGCCGCGGGGGCGCCGGGGGCCGCCGAGATGGTGGCCTGAGGGTTCACCGTGGGGGGTGTCCAGCGATCGGGGGCGCGGCCCGCAGGGGCGGTGGAGGCGGTGCCGGGGGGGCCCGCCTTGGGGGTCCCGGCGGAGCTGGGCCCGATGGGCTCGGTGCGCATGTAGACGCTGCACTTGTAGCCCTTGAAGTCGCCGGGGCTGTTGGTGAAGCGCACGTCCCCCGTCTTGGGGTGTCGGCACGCGTACATGTCCGCCCAGGCCTCCTTGGCCAACAGCAGGGCAGCCAACAGCAGCAGCGAGGTGGGGATCCGAGGGGCCATGCCCGCTCCTTTCAGCAACAACGTGGCGGATTATGTCAGAGCTGGCGGGCAAGTCACTTCTTTTGCCCCGCGACAAATCGCCGGGGCCGATTATATTAGCCGCCGGCGGTTGATCCATTTTCCCGACTTGGGAATAATCCCGCGCCCAGCGTGTTTCAAGTGCGTGGGTGGAGGTGACCATGGGGCTGAAAGCCAAGGACAGGAAGGTGGTGGAGCAGGAGTTCCTGCCCCACATGGACGCCCTGTACCGCTATGCCTTGATGCTTACCAGGAATGGCGACGAGGCGGAGGAGTTGACCCAGGAGACCCTGCTGCGGGCCATGGACAACGTGGGCCAGTACAGCCCCGGCACCAATGCCCGGGCCTGGCTGTACCGGATCATGAGCACTCAGCACCTGAACCGGGTGAAGCGACGCCATCGCAAGATGGAGATCCCGGTGGAGGAGCTGCCCGATCCCCAGTCCACGGAGGCAAGGGAGCCGGGGTTCCGCACGGAGCCCGAGCGTGAGTTCCTGAAGAACCTGGCGGAAGGCGAGATCTCGCGGGCGGTGGAGTCCCTGCCACAGGACTTTCGGCAGATGATAGTCCTGGCTGATCTTGAGGGGCTGTCCTACAAGGAGATCGCAGACATCCTCTCCTGCCCCATGGGCACCGTCATGAGCCGGCTGTTCCGCGCCAGAAAGCTGCTGCGGCGCAAGCTGCATCGGCTGGCCCAGGAGATGGGCCTGGTGGCGGACACGCCGGCCAGTGGCGGTGAGAACGAGGGAGAGTTCCTGGCGGACCTGGCCAGCTATAGAAGCAGCCGGGGCCTGTCCAACGGTTAGTCTGGGAGGTTGGTGGTCATGGATTGCAGAGAGTTTCAAGAGTACCTGTACCTCTACCTGGATGGGGAGTTCGGCGATCACGAATCCTCAGCCATGGAGGAGCACATGCGGGCCTGCCCGGCGTGCCGCGCGGAGGCCTCGGCGGAGCTGGAGTTCCTCAAGACCATCAGGGACCGCTGCACCGAGCCCGAGCCCATGCCCCAGGTGCGAAAGGCCCGGGTGTTGGGTCGCCTGGATGAGACCTTGAATCCGCCGGCGCGGGATCCCTTCAGCTTCTTTCGGCCCCTGGTGCTGCTGCCCGGGGCGGCGGCGGCGGCCCTGCTGGTGGTGCTGGTGGTCCAGGCCCTGCGGGGCGGAGCGGGCAACGAGGACAGCTTCGTGCGAGAGTCGGTGGCGGCCCACATGAGCGCCCTGCCCACGGAGATTGAGGGTTCAGAGGATCAGGTGATGAAGTACCTTCAGGCCCGCACGGGCCACGCCCGCCGGGTGCCCCTGCGCAGCCAGGATCTGCGGTTGGTGGGGGCCCGCATTGACCGCGTGGGGTCCCTGCCCGCGGTGGTCTACAACTACGACTACCACGGCCAGCCCCTATCCGTGGTGCAGTACGACCCGGGCGGGCTGGCGGTGGACAAGATCCCCTCCGGCCTCCCCTTTGTGCGCAGCGGAGGTTATGGCGTCTCCCTGTTCAACACCGGCGGTTACCTGAACGCCGCCGTGGGGGACCTGCCCGAGGGTGAGCTGTTGAAGGTCGTCCCCGCCTCCTATCGCCGCTGATGGACCTCCGCCAAGGGGTGAGCCCCATGCCCAAGAAGATCCTGCCCTTGCTGTTGTTGCTGGTGGTCATCCTGGTGCTGCAGGTCTGCGTCCAGGCCTGCGCGGAGCAGCCCGCGGGGTCGGGCGCGCTGGAGGCGAAGACGGACAACGGGGAGGAGCTGCGGCCCGAGGCCTTCAAGGTCAGCCCCACGGACAAGGATCTGGTGTTCCAGTACTTTGACGACCAGGGCAAGCCCCGGGTGGTGACGGAGGTGGGCTCGGTGCCCGAGGGCAAGCGCGGGGACGTGATGGTCATCTACCCCACCAAGCGGCGCCAGGGGCTGCCGGCCTCCCTGATGATCCTGGCGGATCTGAAGGCCCCGGGGTCGGATGGCAGCTACGCCGTGCGCTTCGTGAACCGCTACACCTTCACCCCCACGGGGGCGGCCCAGGCGGTGTCCGCGGGGCAGGTGCAGGCGGCGGGCGTGATGCTGTTCACGGCCCCCGGCTGCCCCCACTGCACCAAGGCCCGCAAGTGGCTGGCGTCCCAGGCCATCCCCTTCGTGGAGAAGGACCTTTCCAAGGACCCCTCGGCCATCAACCTGGCGGCGGCGGCGGCCAAGAAACAGGGCATCCCGGAGAACTACTTGTCCAGCGTCCCGCTGCTGCTGGTGAACGGCAAGCTGCTGGTGGGGTTCTCGCCGGAGGCCGTGCGCAAGGCGTTGTAGGCATCTTCCAAGGGGCTTGCAGGCGGGGCCTATCTGGTCGGTAGCCTGCGTCTGCGCAGCAGCAGAATCAATCCAGACACAAGCAGGGGCAGGAGGCTCAGGTGGCCCTGGGGAGCGGTGTTGCAGCCGCCACCGCCGCCCTTGGGTTCGTCCGGGGTCTTGACGTCCTGTTGGGGGTCCGCGCTGTCCCCAGGCTGGGTCAGGTCAGCCGCCAGGTCGGAGCCGGCGTCCATCAGGACCTCGGGCTTGTCCCAAAGGTCGGGCGTGGGGGTGGTGTCCGCGGCGGGGCCCAGGTCCGTGTCGTCCTCGGTGTCGGGCTGGGTGACCGCCTCCGTGTCGTCGTCGGTGTCGGGCTGGGTGACCGCCTCCGTGTCGTCGTCGGCGTCGGGCTGGGTGACAAGGTCCGGGTCGTCGGTCAGGTCAGGCTGGCTTGTCAGGTCCGTGTCGGAGCCAACATCGGTGTCGGGGCCCGTGTCCTCGCCGGAGTCGGGGGGAGTCTCCAGGACCAGCAGCTTGAAGGACGGGTCATCGGCCTGGCCAAGAGCCAAGAACTGCAAGATCAGGGTGCCGCTGGTGGTGGGCGTGTAGTCCAGCAGACCCTCGGGGGCGCCGGGGCCGGCGTCGTTCAGGGCCGCCAGGCACCTGGCCGGGGCGTCGCAGCCATCCCAAAGCACCAGGGCCAGGTCCAGGCCCGGGGCGGGGGTCAGGGTGAGGGAGTACTTCCAGCCGGCCTGAAGCTGGAGCTGATAGAACGAGTCGCGGCCCGAGAGGCCCTGCTGGTCGCAGGCAACCGAGGCGTCGCGCCAGGGGTGGTAGCCCTCCAGCGTGAGGTCCAGTTCCTGGTTCAGGGGCAGGTCGGCGGCCGTGGGACAGGTGTCGTTGGGGGCCAGGGGCTGGCAGGCGCCGGTGAAGCAGGCCTGGGCGTCGTCGCCACCGCAGGAGGTCCAGTCCGCCAGGGGCTTGGAGGCGCAGCCCTGGGCGGCGTCGCAGGAGTCCACGGTGCAGTCGCTGCCGTCCTCGCAGCGGGCATCCGCCGGGGTGCTGTTGCAGCCGCCGGTGCTGGGGTCGCAAAGGTCCACCGTGCAGGGGACGCCGTCCTGGCAGTCCGCCTCCTGGCCCGTGCACTGACCGTCCGTACAGGTGTCGTTCCAGGTACACAGGGCGTCGTCCTCGCAGGGGTCCCCCTCGTGGCCGGAGGGGTCCTTGACGCAGTTGTAGGCAGCGCTGCCCAGGGAGACGCAGGTGCCGGTGTTGCACTGGTCGTCCTCCCAGGTACAGGAAGGTGCGGGGCCGGGGGTGCAGGTGCCGGACCGGCAGGTGTCGTTCACGGTACAGCCCGAGGAGTCGGCGTTGCAAAGGGCGCCCTCGAGAGGCGTGGGGTCCTTGACGCAGGCGCGGGTGTTGGGGCCGGTGGAGGTGCAGACGCCCGTGTTGCACTTGTCATCCTCGGCGGCGCAGTCGGTGGGGGTGCCGGGCGTGCAGGTGCCGGCCTGGCAGGCGTCGTCCTGGGTGCAGCCATTGGAGTCGGCGTTGCAGGGGATGCCTTCGCGGAAGGTGGGGTCCTTGACGCAGGCGTAGGTGGCGTTGCCGGTGGAGGCGCAGACGCCGGTGTTGCATTGGTCGTCTTGGGCGGCGCAGTTGGGAACGGCACCCGGGGTGCAGCTGCCGGCCTTGCAGGTGTCGTCCACGGTGCAGCCCGAGGAGTCGGCATTGCAGGGGGCGTCCTGGTGGGGCGTGGGGTCCTTGACGCAAAGGTAGGAGTTCTTGCCGGTGGAGGCGCAGACGCCGGTGTTGCACTGGTCGTCGGCCGAGGCGCAGGAGGGGGCGTCGCCGGGGGTGCAGGTGCCGGCCTTGCAGGCGTCGCGGTCCGTGCAGCCGTTGGAGTCGGCGTTGCACAGGGCGCCCTCGCGGGGGGCGGGGTCCTTGACGCAGGTGTAGGCGTTCTTGCCGGTGGAGGCGCAGACGCCGGCGTTGCAGGGGTCATCCTGGGCGCTGCAGTCGGGGGCAGGGCCTGGGGTACAGGTGCCGGACCGGCAGGTGTCGCCCACGGTGCAGCCTGAGGAGTCGGCGTTGCAGGAGATGTCCTCGTGGACGCTGGGGTCCTTGACGCAGGTGTGGGTGTTGTCGCCCGTGGAGGCGCACACGCCCAGGTTGCACTGGTCGGCCTGGGCGCTGCAGTCAGGTGCATCGCCCGGGGTGCAGGTGCCGGCCTGGCAGGTGTCGCCCTCGGTGCAGCCGGAGGAGTCGGCGTTGCAGGGGGCGTCCTGGTGGGGGGCGGGGTCCTTGACGCAGGTGTAGGTGTGGTCGCCGGTGGAGGCGCAGAGGCCCGTGTTGCACTGGTCGTCCTGGGCGGCGCAGTCGGGGGCGGCGCCGGCGGTGCAGGTGCCGGCCTGGCAGGTGTCGTCTACCGTGCAGCCCGAGGAGTCGGCGTTGCAAAGGGCGTCCTGGTGGGGCGTGGGGTCCTTGACGCAGGTGTAGGAGGCGTTGCCGGTGGAGGAGCAGACGCCGGTGTTGCACTGGTCGTCCTGGGCGGCGCAGTCAGGGGCGGCGCCCGGGGTGCAGGTACCGGCGGTGCAGGTGTCGCCCACGGTGCAGCCTGAGGAGTCGGCGTTGCACGGGGCCTCTTCGTGGGGCGCGGGGTCCTTGACGCAGGCGTAGGTGGCGTCGCCCGTGGAGGCGCAAACGCCGGTGTTGCACTGGTCATCTTCGGCGGTGCAGTCGGGTGCCGCGCCAGCGACGCAGGTGCCGGCGTTGCAGGTGTCGTCTACCGTGCAGCCCGAGGAGTCGGCGTCGCAAAGGGCGTTCTCGTGGGGGGTGGGGTCCTTGACGCAGGTGTAGGTGGCGTCACCAGTGGAGGCGCAAACGCCGGTGTTGCATTGGTCGTCTTGGGCCGCGCAGTCGGGGGCCGCGCCGGCCACGCAGGTCCCGGCGTTGCAGGTGTCGTCCACGGTGCAGCCGGAGGAGTCGGCGTTGCAGGGGGCGTCCTGGTGGGGCGTGGGGTCCTTGACGCAGGCGTAGGTGTCGTTGCCGGTGGAGGCACAGGTGCCGGTGTTGCACTGGTCGTCTTTGGCGGCGCAGTCGGGGGCCGCGCCGGCCACGCAGGTGCCAGCCTGGCAGGTGTCGCCCACGGTGCAGCCCGAGGAGTCGGCGTTGCAGGCGTTGTCCTGGTGAGGCGTGGGATCCTTGACGCAGGTGTAGCTGGTGTTGCCGGTGGAGGAGCAGACGCCGGTGTTGCATTGGTCGTCTTGGGCCGCGCAGGAGG
>CAIXZC010000241.1 GCA_903923815.1 uncultured Myxococcales bacterium | reverse complement strand
CCCCATCGGCGAAGAGGACGACAGCCACCTTGGGGACTTCATCGAGGACAAGAAGATCCCGTCCCCGGCGGAGACCGTGGTGAACCAGAACCTGTGCGAGCAGACCCGCAAGGTGCTGGCCACGCTGACGCCCCGTGAAGAAAAAGTGCTGCGCATGCGTTTCGGCATCGGCGAGAGCAGCGACCACACCTTGGAAGAGGTGGGCCAGGACTTCTTCGCCACCCGCGAACGCATCCGCCAGATCGAGGCCAAGGCCCTGCGCAAGCTGCGCCACCCCACCCGCGCCCGCAAGTTGAAGAGCTTCCTAGAAAACTAGTACCCACCGGACGCAAGGGCGGCTGCCCGTCCAAGCCGCGCGCGAAGCAAGCGGATCTGCAGGCCGCTTGGTAATGAACTACGCTTCAGTACCCCCGCGCCCCGCCCCACTTCTCCAGATACCGTTCGGCCAGCATCACCGCAGGAATCATCAAGGCCAGCGCCGCCACGTTGAACACCGCCAGGTACATCAGGTCGCCGTTCGCGGACTGGCCCATCAGCAGGGTCGTGCGGGCGGCCTCGATGCAGCGCGTGAGGGGCAGCCAGGCGGACAGGTCGGCCAGCGCGGGGGGCAGCGCCGACAGGGGGTAGACGGTGCCGCCAAGCAGCAGCGAGACAGCCCCGAACAGGGCGGACAGGGGTTCCCCCCGCTTGAAGATCAAGGTCAGCGCGGCGGAGGCCACGCCCAGCAGCCCGAAGCCCGTGACGCCCAGCAGATAGATGGGCAGGAAGGCGGGCACCTGGGCAGCGGGGGGGATGCCCCCGGAGATGGCAAAGGCCGCCGTCAGATACAGCAGCGAACGCAGCACGGCGTTGAACATCGGGAACAGCGCGCTGGCCGCCAGCAGGCGCCCAACAGAGAGGCCCCCCGCCAGCAGATTCTCCAGGGTCCCAACCATCTGATCATAGCGGATGCGCCCCGTGCAGCCCTTCAGGCAGGACCACATGGCATCGCCCATGGCCAGGCCCACCGCTGAGAACAGGAAGTAGTTGCCGCCCCAGGGGGCCAGCCGCGGGTTGTCCGGGCCCACCATCCGGGACACCAGCAGCAGCCCCAGCAGCCCCATGGCCATGGAGGCGAAGCGCCAGGCCGTGGCCAGTCGGTAGGAGGCCATCTCCAGCAGGTCCCGCCGCAGGAACATCAGCGCCCACATGGGACGCCTCCTTCCAGGTCTTCCAGACCCCCGGAGGACAGCACCAGGGACCGGGTACTGTGCCCTTGCAGGTCCTCGGGCCGGTGGGTCACCCACAGGGCCGCGCCCCCCGCCAGGCAAAGCCCGGACACGCGCCGCAGCAGCATGGCGCGGGCCTCCGGATCAAGCTGCCGGTCCGCCTCATCCAGCAACAGGAAACGACGGCCCGCCATGAATCCCCGGGCCAGGGCTGCCCGCTGGATGAACCCCGACGACAGCCTGCCAAAACGCTGACCAGCGAAGGGCGTCAGGCCCAGCCGGTCGATCTCCTCGTCCACCAACGCCCCCACGGCGCCACGGGACAGGTCGGGGCGCGCAATGGTGGTGAAGAAGCGCAGGTTCTCACGGCAGGTCAGACGCCAGTAGAAGGAGCGCTCCTCGCCGGACACCAAGGTCACCTGCCGACGCCGCAGAATGCCCCGGGGGGTCAGGTCCTCGCTGCCAAGCTGGATACGCCCGCGGTCTGGCCCCAGGAACCCCGCCAGGACCCGCAGAAAGGTGCTCTTGCCCACGCCGTTGGGGCCATGCAGACACACGAAGTCGCCGGGGGCCAGAACCAGGGACAGGCCACTGAAGATCAGGCGTTTGCGGCCCCGCAGGCTGGCCAGCAGACCGTCCTCGGGGAAGCTCTTGGAGAGGCCAAGGGCTTGTAGGGACTGGGGACCCGTGACCAAGGTCAGGCCTCCGAGTTGGAATTGAAGGTCATCACGATATCAGCCCACGTCAGGCGCAGCGCCGCCACCAAGGTGGGATCGAAGTGGATGCCCGCCTCGGTCTCAATGATCTCCCGGGAGCGTTCCAGGCTGTAGGCGTTCTTGTAGACCCGGCGCGTGGTCAAGGCGTCAAACACGTCGGCCAGCGCCACGACCCTGGCCTCCAGAGGAATCTGATCCCCCACCAGCCCCCGGGGGTAGCCCCGGCCATTCCACTTCTCGTGGTGGCACCAGGCGATGTTCTGGGCCACCAGGTCGCCCTTGGCAAGCTTGAGGATCTCGTAGCCGTAGACGGTGTGCTTCTTCATCTCGTCGAACTCGGCCGCCGTCAGGGTCCCAGGCTTCTTCAGGACCTCGTCAGGGATGCCCACCTTGCCCACGTCGTGCAGGGACGCGAAGCGCGTGATCTTGGTGATGAGTTCGGGTAGCAGGTTGATGGCCCGGGCCAGCAGTTCGCTGTAACGCGACACCCGCGCGATGTGCAGCCCCGTGTCCAGGTCGCTCATCTCGTTGGCCTTCTCCAGGGCCGCCACAATGCCCAAGGTCAGATCCTCAAGTTCCTTGGTGCGGTCCTTGACCAGCCCCTCCAGGTGCACCTTGTCGTCTGCCAGCAGGGCGTTCTTTTCTTTGAGCTCATCGTTCAGGTCCGACACCCTCAGCAGGGCCGACATGCGGGCCTTCAGTTCCAGCGGGTGGAAGGGCTTGCCCAGGTAGTCGTTGGCGCCCATCTCCAGCCCCCGGATGCGGTAGGACGTGTCGTCCAGACCCGTCACCATGATGACCGGCATGAACCGCGTGCGCTGGTCCGCCCGCAGGCGCCGACACACCTCGAAGCCGTCAACCTCGGGCATCATCACGTCCAGCAGGACCATGTGATACAGGCGCGGCGTGGTCGCCAGGGACTCCAGGAACTCTTTGCCAGACTTGAACACCGACAGATCGTAGGGGCCTTCGCGGAGAGCCAACTGGAACAAAATCCGGTTGTGCTCCTCGTCGTCCACCACCGCAACCCGATACCTGTATGAGGGTTGTGTTTCCACCTTGAGCTCCTGCAAAAAATCGCGGCGATTCTCAGGCCTTGGGGGGGGCGCTGTCAAATACTCCCGGCAGGATCTCGCTGCAACGCGGGCAGCGTCCCTGCAGCAGCCGATTGGCCACCAGTTGGAAGCCCCGCCGCTCCAACAGCACCAGCCCGCAGGAGGCGCAGGTGGTGTCCGCCTGGGACTGGGCGCCGCAGTTCCCCGTGTAGACCTGTTGCAGCCCCGCCGCCTTGCCAATCTGAACGGCCTCGGCGAGGCGCGCCAGGGGGCCGGGCTTGAGGTCCAACAGGCGGTGCGCGGGGAAGAAGCGGGACAGGTGCCAGGGGATGCGCGGGTCAATGGACGCCAGGCGCGTGGCCACGGCGGTCAGCTCGGCGTCGCTGTCGTTGAAGCCCGGGACCAGCAGCGTGGTGGCCTCCACCCAGACGCCCAGGGCCACCAAGGTCTCCAGGGAGGCCAGGATGGGGGCCAGGGAGGCGCCCGTAAGCTTGCGGTGGACCGCCTCGCTGCCCGCCTTCAGGTCCAGGTTGGCGGCGGCAAAGAGGGGCGCCAGTTCGCGCAGGGGCGCGGGGTTGATGTGGCCGTTGCTGACCAGCACCGAGGGGATACCCAGGGCCTGCCCAGCGCGGGCGACCTCCAGGGCGTACTCGAAGTACACCACGGGCTCCGAATAGGTGTGCGCGATGGTGGCGGCGCCATGGGCCTGGGCGGCGGCGGCAAGCTGGGCGGGCTCCAGCCATTGGTGGGCCACCCCCTCGGGCTCCCCCCGGGACAGATGGGCATTCTGACAGAAGGTGCAGTGCAGGTTGCAGCCCACGGTGGCGTAGGACAGGGACAGGGTCCCAGGCAGGAACTGGTACAGGGGTTTTTTCTCAATGGGGTCCAGGCCCAGGGCGGCCACCCTACCCCAGCTTAGCGCCCACAGCGTGCCGCCACGGTTCTCGCGCACCTGACAAAGGCCCCGGGCGCCATCCTTGAGCACACACTCGTGGGGACACAACAGACAGCGCACCCGGCCATCGGGCAGGCCTTGGGCGTAGGAGGCAGGACGGGGCCGGTGGGACTTCTCAGGCATCCTCTCCGTTGACCATGCGCTTGAGTTCCAGGCCGGCCTTGAAGAAGGGCACGCGCTTCTTGGGCACCATGACCTTCACGCCGGACTTGGGGTTCCGACCCACGTAGGAGTCGTATTCACGCACCACGAAGTTGCCGAAATTGCGTATTTCAATGCGCTCGCCACGGCAGAGGGCGCGGACCATGTTGTCCAGGATGCAGTTCACCACCAGGGTGGCCTTTTCCCGGGAGATCTCGCTCTTCTGGGCCAGCACTTCAATCAGTTCGGAACGGGTCATGTGGGGTCTCCGGACAATGGTCAAAAACCGGGGCGAAGGATAGTTGTGGACCGCCGATGGGTCAAGAGAAAAGTCCTCAGAACAGGAAGTTAAGCCGTGTCTGGATGGTCCAGGCCCAGGTGGAGGTTGCGGAGGGGGCCGTGGGGTCCAGGAAGCCCTGGGGACGGTCCAGGGCACCAAAGGGGAAGAAGAAGCCCATGGTGGCGGTGGCGATCAGGCGGTCGCTCTCTTCGTAGTACGCGCCGGTCTCCAGTTCCAGGCCCAGATTGCGGCTGTTCCCGGGGTAGCCCTTGGGGTCCATGGTGATGGCGTACAGCATGCTGACAGTGCCGCCCAGGGCGTTCTCCTCGGTGGGCAGCAGGTCGAAGCGGAAGTGGGGCTTGAAGTAGGCGGTGTTGTAGACGCCCGCCATGACGTAGCGGTACAGCAGCAGGTCGGGGTGGTAGTCCGGCGAGAAGGAGCCCAGGGTGGACTTGCCATCCTTGCCGAAGGCGCCGCGGCCGGTGGTCTTGGTGTCGAAGATCTCGGCGTCATCCCCGGAGGCGATGCCGAAGTCCAGGCCGAAGCCCACCTTGTCGATCCAGTACAGGGTCTCCAGGGCGGCGGCCCAACTCAGGACGTCCACGGCGTAGTCCTCAGTCTCGCCTTCGATGGCGGCGTGGGCCACGGAGCCGGAGTTCACGAAGCCCTCAGCCTGGGCGGTGAAGCGCTGGCCGGGGGCGGGGCGGGCATCCACGCGAATCCACAGGTCGGGGGTCAGCAGCCAGCCATCGCGGGAGGCCAGGGTCATCTTGTCGAAGCAGGTGCTGCAGTCCAGGTCGCCGGGCTGGCAGCAGTCGTCGCCGATCAGCTCGTTGCGCCACTGGCGGAAGGTCAGGTATACACCGAAGTCCACCACGGGGACGCCGGAGAACAGCTTCATGCGGCGGGCTTCAAGCTCGTCGGCGGTGTCGGGGCGGCTGTAGATGGCCACCTCGAACTGGCCCAGGTCGTCGCTTTGCTCCAGGTCGTAGGGGACGCCGGGCCAGTAGGAAAGCTGCTGGGAACCCAGGCCGCTGGAGATGAAGGCGTAGCCGACGGAGGCCTTGATGCCGCTGAAGCTGCCGGTCCACATGATGCGGTCCAGCCAGTCAGCGCCGTCGGCGTCCACGGCGTTCAAGCGGGCCACGACGTCCAGGTCGGGGTTGTTGCGGTCGTAGTCGCCGCCGCGGCTGCGGATGCCCATGCCCCAGGGGAAGGCGAAGCGGCCGACCTTGAGGACGCCCAGGTTGAAGCTGTCGGGGCGCACGCGGTCGTCAAAGGTAAGCAGCCACTCGGCCCAGAGGGACTTGGCCACGATGGAGTCGGTGTAGGAGTTGATGCCCGCCACGGGGGGGACCTGACTGGCGCTGAAGCTGTCCAGCGGCACCAGGGGCTGCAGGCGGTCCGAGTCGAAGTCGGGCGTGGAGCCGAAGACCAGATTGTCCAGCACGTCCACCTCGGTGCCGATGCGGACGCGGTCCCACACGTGGATGACGGGGGCCAGGCGCAGGCGCATGTCGGCCCAGCCCAGGGTGTTCTCCTTGGCGGCGCCCATCTTGCCGCCGAAGGTGGGGCTGCCCTCGGAGTTGATCAGGTTGTCGTGAAGGGGCGGGCGCACCCATGAGGTGCCCGAGTCGGTCACGGGGTTGTAGGTGTCCAGGTCCGCATCCCCCAGAAGGATGGCGCGAAAGCGCATGTAGCCGTGCCATTCCAGGCGGGGCCAGCGGGGTTCGCGGGATTTCTCCCAGGAGTCCAGATCCCCGGCGGCGGCGGCGGCCTTGGCGGTCTCCAGCAGGGAGGGGCCGGCGTCGGCGGCGGGCGCGGTGGCGGCGGTGGCTGCGGTGGGACCTTCGTCCTCCTCGTCACCCCAGCCGTCGTCCTCGGTGGCTGTGGGGGCTGCGGGGGCCGCGGGATCTTCGTTGGGGGCGGCCTGGAGGGGCCCACCCACGAGGCAGCCCAGAAGGCCCAGGCCAGCCAGCAGGAACAGGGGGCGTCTAATCATTTCCCGGCCTCCGGGTCAACAGCGGTGGGGGGAGCCAGGGGGGCGTCAGCGACGACCTCGGGCTGGGGCTGCACCGGGGCGGCGGCCGCAGGGCGGGGCCGCAGGGTGGGCAGTTCCAGGGGGGCGTCGGAGGACGCCAGGGCCAGGGCCTCAAGTTCGGCCAGGGCCTCGCTGGCGGCGTCATTGGCGGTGTCCAGGTTGGGGTCGTGGCTGGGGTCCCGGGGGGCGACCTCGGCGCCGCCGGGGCGCTGCTCGTGGTAGAGCTTGGTGTCGCGGCGGGCCTTGCCCGTCTTCTCGAAGTAGATCTCGTCCAGGGTCATATCAAGCTGCTGCTGGGTAATCAGGTAGGCCCGGCGGTTGTGCTCGATCAGGCGGCGCTGGCCGCGGATGATGCGGTCCCGCTCGCGGATCTTCTCGCGCAGGCGGTCGATGGTCTCGGTGGAACTGCGGTCTTCCTCGGCGGCGCGGGACTCTTCCCGAAGCTTGCGGGCCTCGGCGCGGCTTTCCGCCTTGGCGCTGTCCCCTCCCTGCCGACCCACGGCGGCCTCGGCGGCGCGGGCGCGGGCCTCGGCCATGCCCCGGGCATCCTCGGCGTCGCGAACTTCCTTGCGCAGGCCAGTGATCTGGACCTCCAGATCGGACATACGCCCCTTCATGGCGGACAGCTCGGCGTGGTGGCGGGCCACCAGTTCGTCCTTCTCCCGGCCAAGGGCCACTGAGGCTTTCTCCTGGTCCTTCTGGGCCTCAAGCTGGCGCTCCAGCTTGCGCACCTCGTCGGAGTGCTTCCGAGCCTTGTCCTTGAACTCCGCCAGGCGGGCCTCGTACTCGTCAATCTTCTGGGCCACCTGGTCCGTCTTCTTCTTCTGCTCTTCCAGGCGCTGCTTGGCGCGCTCGGCCTGGCGCTCCAACTCTTCCTTCTCCTTGAGGGCGGCCTCCAGGTCTTCCTTCAGCTTGCCGCCTCCAAAGAGGCCCTGAAAGTAAAGCGCCTGCGCCATCATGAGCCCAGCCACGGCAGAGACCATCAGCACCAGTTCCATGGGATACCTCCGAACAATATCGCCTGGAATCTATAACAGACCGGGCCCGCGCTCACAACGCTTTTCCTTTCTCCTGAGGCCCCGGAAGTGTTATCTATTCACGCCATGAGAATGGACCTTGTCACCACAGAGGCGGCAGTGCTGGAGGGGTACCGGGGGGACCAGGCGGGCCTGCTTGGACACCTGAGCCATCTGGCCCGACCGACCAGCGCGGCGGAGGTGCAGGAGTGCATCGCGTGGGCGCGGGCCAAGGGTCTGGACCTGCTGCCCGTGGGCCTGCAGTCGGCCACCACCGGGGCGGCCCGGCCCGAGGGCGGGGCGGTCCTGGATTTGCGGGGGCTGGCGGGGGTGCTGGACGTGGACCGGGCGGGCAGGACCGCGATGGTGCTGCCCGGGACGGTGACCGCGGACCTCAAGGCGGCGGTGGCGGCCGAGGGTCTGCTGTACCCCCCCGACCCGACCAGCGAGAAGGAGAGCACCCTGGGGGGCAACGTGGCCTCCAACGCCAGCGGCGCCAGGTCTTTTCGGCACGGCATGACCCGGGACTGGGTGCTGGGTGTGGAGGTGGCGGACGGCGCCGGCAACCTGCGCTGGCACCAGCGGCGGGCGGTGGACAAGAACACCTTCGGCCCCTTCGCCTTCCACGACCCGGTGGACCTGTTCGTGGGGTCCGAGGGCATCCTGGGGGTCATCACCAAGGTGCAGGTGCGGCTGCTGGACGCGCCGCCGCCGTTCCTGGGTGCCCTGCTGTTCTTCCGGGACCTGCAGACGGCGCTGGAGGCTGCGGTGCGGCTGCGCCAGGAGCGCGACCTGCCGGGGGCCCCGGCCAGCCCGGGCTGCGTGGAGCTGTTGGACCGCTGCGCCCTGGACCTGGTGGCCACCCACCCCCAGGCCCCCTCCCTGCCAATGACGGCCCAGGCGGCGCTGTTCACCGAGTGGGACGCGCCGGACGGGGACCTGCTGGGGCGGCTGGAGGCGCTGCTGCCGCGGTTCGAGGCCCTGGGGGCGGTGGTGGACTGGACGCTGCCCGCCCTCACACGGCGCGAGCTGGAGCTGTTCAGAGAGCTGCGCCACCACGTCCCGGAGAGCTGCAACGCCCTGGCCGTGGCCTGCCGGGACCAGGGGGGCATGAAAATCAGCACGGAGTTCTGCGTGCCGCCGGCGGGGACGCTGGAGATGATGCGCTTTGTGGAGGAGACGCGGCGCGAGACGGGGCTGCACCTGATGGTGCGCTACGGGCACATCGGCAATGGGCACCCGCATATATTTATGTACGCGCGTGAGACGGCGGAGGTGGGGGCCATCAAGGCGGTGGCGCACCGGCTGTGTCGGCGGGCGGTGGAGCTGGGGGGGACGGTGGCCGGCGAGCACGGCATCGGCAAGTCCCGGCGGGATTTTCTTGGCTACATGATGCCGCCCGAGCTGATTGAGGCGCTGGCGGCGGTGAAGCGGGTGCTGGACCCGGATTGGATCTTCGCTCCTGGCAACATTCTGCCGGTGCCCTCGGGGCGCCGCGGTTCGTCGAGGTGACGATGTCGTTGGTTGAAAAAGTGCGGACCCTGGCGGAGCGCATCATCAAGTTTGGCATCGTGGGGGCCTCGGGGGTGCTGGTGAACCTGGGGCTGTACGCGCTGCTGACGCGGGCGGCGGGCTTGGGCGAGACGCTGCTTGGCAAGAACGTGTCCTATGCGGCGTCGGTGGAGCTGAGCATCCTGTCCAACTTCCTGCTGAACGACCTGTGGACCTTCGCGGACCGGCGGGGGCACAGCGGGTTCTTTACGCGGCTGGGGCGGTTCCATGTGGTCAGCCTCATTGGCTTTGGCGTGAACTTCGGGGTCTTCGCGGGCATCAACCTGTGGCTGTCGGCCACGGACAGCACCATTGTGGGCGTGCTGAAGCTGGGGCCCTTCGACTTTGGGAACGTGGATGACTTCATCGCGGCGGCCCTGGGAATAGGGCTGGCCATGACTTGGAATTTCCTGGGCAATCTGCTGTGGACGTGGAAGGCCGGAGGGCCCAAGTGAGTGGACTGTTGGCGATGGCCGCGCTGATGCTGGCGGCGGCCCTGGGGACGGACCCGACGGTGGCGGCACCGGGGGCGGGGGCAAAGGCGGACCCGACCCTGGCGGCACCGGGGACGGGGGCCTTGAGGGACGCCGTCATGGAGTTTGGGGGCTTCGCGCCCGACGAGAAGGAATACGCCTACAAGTTGCGCCGCAGCTACACCGACGGCAGCAGCAAGGAGAGCTGGCACCTGTACCGCACCGAGCGCAGCGCCACCGGACTGGCCAAGCCCCGGGGGGTGCGGCTGGAGAAGCAAAGGTTCCCCGCCTACCTGACGCAGAACAACTACCGCCACAAGACCATCACCGGCCAATCGTCCGGGGACCGCACGCGCTGGGACTTTGCGGTTCCTGGGGCGGGGACCCTCAGCGCCGAACTGAAGACCGAGAAGGTCATGGTGCTGCAGTTGACCCTGCAAAGAGAAGACGGCCGCAAGCAGGACCTGGGCCGCGTGGTCCTGACGGACATCTGGTTCGACCTGGAGGCCACCCTCCATCTGGCCCCCAGCGGCCGCAAAGCCGCCCTGGTGGCAACCTTCAACGGCGACATCTACCGCCGCAGCGAGACCTACATCCTGGTGCTGTACTAGGGGACCCCCGCCCCAAACCTAGCCGCGCACGCAGTAAGCGGATCGCCGCGGGGCACGCGGGCAGGCCGCCGGCGGTAGCCACCACACCCCTCATCCGGCGCTGCGCGCCACCTTCCCCCGGGGGGGGGGAAGGATAATCGGAACCTCAAACCTTGTGCATGCGCCTGAGTACTTCCCCT
>CAIXZC010000240.1 GCA_903923815.1 uncultured Myxococcales bacterium | reverse complement strand
CCGGAGGCCCGGGGAAGACCCTGAAGTTGGGCGCAGAGGAGATAGAAGCCGCGAGCCTGGCGCCAGGCCTGGAGACGTTCATGGGGGAACAGGTAGGTGGAGGGTGTGGGGGTGTTGGAGTGAGAAGTGTTGGGGTGATGGACGTCGGGGTTGAAGGGCTGGGGGTTGCTGGCTGGGGATTGACTGAGCATCGCGGCCTCCTCGTGTTGGCCGCGTTTTTGCGGCCTCTCACCCGAAGGTCGAGGTCCAAAAACGCGGGCAGCACAACGAGGAGGCCCACAGGCAAGCGTCGGCAAAGAACCCGGGGCCTGCGCAGCGACGCTGCGCCCCTGTGGCAGCCTGAAGGCCGCCACCACCACGGCCTGAAGGCCGTAGGCACTGTCCGGCCGGCCGGACCCCCAACACCCCCAACACCCCCAACACCCAGACACCCAGACACCCAGACACCCAGACACACCTAAGGCATCAATCAGAGATGTGACTAATCGCAAACCCTTGCGGTCGGGGTTCGGAAGATCATTTTTCGAACAGGGTTTCGTCGGGGCGGCCGGGGCTGCGTTGGTCGGGCAGCGCTTGGTAACCCGGAGACCCTGGCTGCAGGCGCCCCTCCAGGTCCAGCAGGGGCGTCCCCGGAAGGTTGCCCTCCAGGCCGTCGAACGGCGGGCTGTCCACCAGGCTGCTTCGGATGGTGATGGCCCCCTCTTGGGGCCCCTCCAGCAGGTTCACCAGGTTCAGCACCGGCGCCGTCCGGCTCTCCGCCACCACGCACTCCTCCAGGGTCAGGGTCCCGGCCACTTCCAGGTCGTAGCTGTCCCCGTAGCGCGCCCCCACCCCGTTGGCCCGAAGAGTGCTGCGCCGCACCAGCAGGGTGGGCGCCCCATAGCCCGCCTCCACCCCCTGCCCGCAGCCCTGGACCAGGCTGTCCACCAGCTCCGCGCGATGGGAATCCGAGGCCGCCAGTCCTTCGTTTCGGCAGCCCTCCAGCAGGCAACCCTCCACCAGCAACTCGGCGCCGTTGTGGTCCACGCAGTCGTCCTGCGTCCCCCACACCACCGTCCCCCGCACCACCGACCAGGGCGGCTGACCCGCCTCCCCCTTGGGCACGGACCGGAAGTACAGGCCGTCGTTGTCGTCGTCCTGCGCCACCCCATCGCCGTCCGGGATCTGCAGGATCCGGCAGTCCTCCACCAGCACCCGGCTGCGCACGAACTCGGCGCCCGTGTCGCAGCGCGTGAGGATGCTGCGCCGCAGGTCCAGCGCCGCGTCCTCCGTCCCCAGGGCCTTGCCCGGGTTGTCCGCGAACAGGCAGTCCTCCACCGTCACCGCTGAGTCCCGCACCATCAGCACGGGCTGGCTCTTGGAGTGCCCGAAGGCCTTGGCCGAATCGGCCCCGCCCCCGGTGAAGATGACGAAGCGGTACTGCCCCACGGAGCCCTCATGACGAAGGCCCCCAAAGCCCTTGAGGCCCTCCAGGGGTGCCACCAGTATGGGCGCCTCCCGGGTGCCTGCGGCCACCAGTTCGCCCTCCACCAACAGCTCCACCTTGGGGCCCAGCAGCAACACCGCGCCGGGCTCCAGCGTGACCTTGGCCCCGGCCGGAATCAGAAAATCCTCGGCCAGCTTCAGGACCCCGCCCCACGTCAATTCCTCCCCTGCCACGACGGGCGCCGGCGCCACCGCCAGCCCCAGGTCCAGGGGTGCGGGGCCCGCCAGCTTGGTGCCACAAAGTTCAACCTCGCCCTGGGCCCCGGCCTGGAAGACGGGCACGGCCACCCCTCTGATCAACGGCACCGTCCCATCGCCCTGGGTCAGCGCACCCTCGTGCCACAGCGCCCCAGCCCCCGTCAGCCAGACGGCCATGGGCGTGGGCCATTGGGGCGCCAGGAGGGGGGGCCGCAGCACCTGCACCCCAAGCCGCTTCGCCGCCAGGGCCTCGCAGGCCAGCGGAGCGGGTGTCAAGGGACCGGCATCCACCTCGGCGGCGACGTCCTGCCCCAGCCCGTCGGCCTCCCCCGCGCCCCCTCCCCCACAGCCCCAGGTCAGGGCCCCAGCCAGCAGCAGCGCCGCAAGAGACCTGGTCGCCCGCCCCGTCTTCATCTGGCCTCCTGGGCCGCCCGCCAGGCGGCGATGCCTTCCTTGAGCAGCGTGTTGCGGCGCCCCATGGCCT
>CAIXZC010000239.1 GCA_903923815.1 uncultured Myxococcales bacterium | reverse complement strand
GTTGTCCTATCCGAACCCCGACCGCCAGGGAGGGGGTTGTCCTATCCGAACCCCGACCGCCAGGGAGGGGGTTGTCCTATCCGAACCCCGACCGCCAGGGAGGGGGCTGCAGCCCGCCCGTCCAAGCTGCGCGCGCAGCAAGCGGATCTTCCCGTCGCAGCCGCCTCTGGTCGCTCGCTCTCCGGGCAGCCCCATGGTCGACAAGCGCCAATGGGGCCCCCTCCGCGCGCCCGCCGGCGGCTGCTTATCGTTGACGAGTCCTTCCCCCCCCCGGGGGAAGACGGCGCGCAGCGCCGGATGGGGGGGCCGGCCGGGGTCGCCTAGTGCCAGAACTCCGCGGCGACACCCAGGCCCAAGACCCAGCGGAGGCTATCGAATCGGTCAGGTTTGGCGAAACCGTCTTCTTTCCAGTACTGGTCGAAGATGAAGTCGGGGCCGGCTTCCACATAGAACCCCCAGCGGGGCTTCTGGTACCGGGCATTGTTGTGGAACTTGATGCCAAGGCGCAGGGTGGCCACTGAGTACTCGCCGTCAATGAAGCGATTCTCGTTATCGGCGTATATATCCTCCACATCTCGGCCCCATGCGGTAGAGGTGAAGGCCTCAATGGAGGGGCCGAGGTCGAGGAACGCCCTGGCCCCGACCCTGAAGCCGGTCCGCCCCCAGTCCCCGCCAGCAATGGCTTCGTCAAAGGAGTACGTCCCCAGCAGCCCGTTGCCCTCCCCGAAGAGCTCAAGGTCGAGGGGCCTTGACACAGAAAATCTGGCCCCGGCTCCAAGGATTTCGCTGAACGACACGGGCTCGGGGCGCCCGTTCGTGCTGACCGTCGGCCCAACCCAAACCGCCAGCGCCATCCGGTTCTGCTCCCCGGCCCAAAGGCGAGTGGCCAACCCCAGCTGCCCAAGCACCAGCAGCAACAAAGGCACCAAAAGCCTGTTTCCCATGACTGCGACTCTCCCTGGCGGTTTTGAGCATCCTAGCTGAAGGTGTCTTCTTGTCAACGAAGGCCGGGACGGAAGCATTTCGCGGTGCTTCCGCTGGACCCTGCACGGTTGCAGCGGACCGTCAGGGCCAGGGCGGGGGGAGCAGTATGGACTGGATGGACACAGTTGACAGTCCATTCCACTTCTCCTTCCCCCGCCCCGGGGGAAGGTGGCGCGAAGCGCCGGATGAGGGGTTTGGTCGCTGAAGAGACTTGCAGCCTGCGTGCCCACCGCCCCTTCAGCGTACGACAGCCCTCACCCCTCACTCCCCTCCCCCAGCGTGGGGGAGGGGAAGTACTCAGGCGCATGCACCAAGGTGTCCTCTTGTCCTTCCCCCGCCCCGGGGGAAGGATAGGCGCAGCAACCTATCCGAACCCCGACCGCCAGGGAGGAGGCCGTCCCTCCCAGACCCCACTCGGTGATGAAGTCCTTTGGGATCACTGATCAGCCTCCACCTCGGTGTTCAGGATGAGGCGCCAGGGGGCGCTTCTTTCGGCCACCCTGGGGGTGGTTCCTGGCACCAGCGGGCGATACTCCCGGGCCTGGGCGCGCACCAGACTGGCCAGTGGGCCCACCAGATGGCCGGCGCCAACCTGCTCCAGCAGGAAGCCAAGCCTTTGGGCCCAGGCGACGGGCGACAGCGCCGCAACCCCGGCCAACTTCGCGGGTTCCAGCACGTCGGCCAGTTCGCGCAGCAGGGTGGCCACATTGTCAACCCCGCCGGCATGTTCCATGTAGCCCACAAGGTCAAAGGCGGTGGCCTCGGGCGACGAGACCAGCAGCGGGCCCCGGGGAGTCTCGAAGCGGACCGTGGGGACCTGCACCAGATTCCCCCTGGCCACAAAGTCCACCGCCACCTTTCCGCAGCGAATGCTCGGGCGATTGCATGCCACCAGGACCTGGAAGACCTGGGGCTGCTGGTGGGCCGCGCCGTGGTATCGGGCCGCCGAGAGCAAGCCTATGTAGTAGGGCAGCGCCAGGTGCTCCATGAGTTGGGGGACGAACTGCTCCGCGGGGAGGCAGCCAAGGACGCGGTACTCCGGGGGCACAATGACCTGGAAGCCCCGCATGGGAGAGGCAATGGCCCCCTTCGCCCTTAACCGTCGCAGCACAGCCCGGGCCGCAACCACCGAACCCCCATGCCGATCCACCAGGTCCTGGGTGCTGAAGGTGTAACGGCCGCCCGCTGCCAACTCGGTGATGAAGTCCTGCCCAACCATGCCGCCTCCGTTTTCGGTAGAGCAAAGTAACGCATTTGGTTACTTTTGTCCAGCGTGTGCGTCAGGTGTCAGTTCAAGCACACCGCACTGCCCT
>CAIXZC010000238.1 GCA_903923815.1 uncultured Myxococcales bacterium | reverse complement strand
GGCGCAAGCCACCATGCCCCGGGCCCTGGGGTTCGACCTGTCGCTGGGCGATCGGGACGCGGATGGCTCCTTCTCCTGGGTGGCCTGGGGGTCGGGCACCGGCAAGATGGAGTCGGTGGATCGGCGCGGCGATCTGCTGCTCCTGGCCAGCGGGGCTCCGACCGGGCGCATTCAGGGCCGCATCACCTCGCCAGAGGGCCTGGGACTTGCCGGGACCACGGTGGCCCTGCAGTCGCTGGCCGACTCGGCACTATGGACGCAGGTCAAGACCGACGCCCACGGCGGATATTCCGCCGACCTGCCGCTGGGCAGGTTCCGCGTCGAAGTCCAGCGACGCGAGACAGAGATCGACCTGGTCGGAGGCCAGGTGGTGGACTACTCGGTCAGACTGACACCGCCGAGTGGCAGTACGACACACCTGGCGACAGGCCGCGCGGGCAACAGCGGCTGCACCAACCCCCCCAACACCAACACCTGTGACGACGCCAACAACTGCACCCTCGGGGATGTGTGCTCCAACGGCACCTGCGGCGGCACCCCTGCCAACTGCGCCGACGGCGTGGCCTGCACCCGCGATTCATGCAATCCCACCACCGGCCAGTGCGAGTGGACCAGGGACAACCTCCTGTGCAATGACAACAACACCTGCACGGACGATGTCTGCCAGTTCACCGGCTGCACCTTCACCGCCAACACCGCCACCTGCGATGACGGCAACGCCTGCACCGGCGATGACAAGTGCTCCATCGGCTCTTGCATTGGCACGACCATCTCCTGCGACGACAACAACCCCTGCACCGACGATAGCTGCAACCCCAGCACCGGCTGCTACCACACCAGCAACACCGCCACCTGCGATCTGGACGGCAGCATGTGCACCCTGGACCAGTGCTCCAACGGCTCCTGCCAGGCTGGCCCCCAGAAGGATTGCTCGGACACCAACCCCTGCACCAACGACCTGTGCAACCCCAGCACCGGCTGCTACCGCACCTACAACACCAACAGCTGCAACGACGGCAATGCCTGCACCACGGGTGACAAGTGCACCTCCGGCGCCTGCGCCGGCACCACCATGGACTGCGACGACACCAACCCCTGCACCACGGACTCCTGCACCGGCGGCCTTTGCACCCACTCGCCCGTGGCCTGCGATGACGGCGTCGACTGCACCGAGGATTCCTGCAACGTGCAGACCGGCCAGTGCGTGCACACTACCAACAACTCCCTGTGCGACGACACCAACCCCTGCACCGACGACATCTGCAGCACTGAGGGCTGCGTCCTGGTCAACAACACCGCGACCTGCGACGACGGCGACCTCTGCACCGACAGCGACACCTGCAACCAAGGCACCTGCGTTGGCGTCACCGTCAGCTGCGACGACGGCTTCGAGTGCACCTCCGACTCCTGCGACCCCGCCGTCGGCTGCATGCACAATCCGAACGACCTCTACTGCGACGACACCAACCCCTGCACCGACGACGTGTGCAGCCCCGTCGGCAAGTTCTTTGTGACTGAGGGCGTCGAGATCCTTCAGGGCGGCGCCTACCAGGGCTGCGAACACACCCCCAACACCAACTCCTGCGACGACTACAACCTGTGCACCTCCAGCGACGTCTGCTTCGAGGGGTCCTGCGGTGGAACGCTCATGGACTGCAACGACAACGTTGACTGCACCTACGACTACTGCGACTCCGCCACCGGAGAGTGCGTCCACAGCACCACCGACAGCCGCTGCGACGACCAGAACACCTGCACCACCGACACCTGCACCGCCCTGGGCTGCGAGCACCTCGAAATCGAGGGCTCCTGTGATGACAACGACCCCTGCACCGAGTTGGACACCTGCCAGCGGGGCACCTGCCTGGGCACCGCCAAGTCCTGCAATGACAACGTGGACTGCACGTTGGACTACTGCGAAACCGGTACCGGCGCCTGCATCAACGAGACCAACGACCTGGCCTGCACCGACCTGAACCCCTGCACCGACGACACCTGCGCCGCGACTGGCTGTATCTTCACTGCCAATGACTTCAACCTGTGCGACGACAACGACCCCTGCACGGAAAGCGACGCCTGCTTGGAGGGTTCCTGCGGCGGCCTGCCCAAGAACTGCGATGACGGCATCGCCTGCACCGAAGATAGCTGCAGCCCCACCACTGGCCAGTGCAGCAGCACCCCCAACGACGCCAACTGCGATGACCTGGATCCCTGCACCGACGACTTCTGCAGTGTGGACATGGACTGCTACCACCAGGACAACGGCACCTGCTGCACGCCGGACTGCACCGGCCTGGTCTGCGGCGACGACGGTTGCGGCGGCTCCTGCGGGGACTGCGTCGGCAACGACCAGTGCGTCGCCGGCGTCTGCGAGTGCACCCCCTTCTGCGACGGCGTGGCCTGCGGCGACGACGGCTGCGGCGGCACCTGTGGCGACTGCGCCAGCAACGAAGAGTGCGTCGCCGGCGTCTGCGAATGCGTCCCCCAGTGCTTCGGAGAGTGTGGCGACGACGGCTGCGGCGGCTCCTGCGGGGACTGCCCCTACGGCTTCATGTGCATGGGCGACTACTGCACGCCCGACTATGGATTCGGAAGCTGCGCCGGACTCTGCGGGAACATGACGCCGTTTGGCTGCTCCTGCGAGTACGGCTGCGAACTGATCGGCGACTGCTGCCAAGATTTCTTCATGTACTGCGCCGTCTAAGGGGTCAGGCCGTCTAAGGCGTCAGCCCCTATCCCCTACCTCAGCCAACCCTCCGGCATGACCCACGGCCCCCGGGGCCGCAGCCCTTCCCTTCTGGCCAGCTCCAACACCTGTCCCACCGTCAGCGGCGTACCCTCGCCCAGGCCCAGGCCCTTGGCCAGCACGCCCAGAATCTCCTGCGCGCCCAGTCCTGCCGCCCGCAGCTCCGCCACGGTGGTGCCCTTCACGAAGCTCTGGTGACGCTTGGCCAGGCGCTCTCCATCCGGGCCCAGCACCAGGGGCACGTGGGCAAAGGCCGGCGGGGTCCCGCCCAGCATCCGGGCCAGCAGGATCTGCCGCGCCGCGCTGTCCAACAGGTCCGCCCCCCGGACCACCTCGGTGATGCCCATCGCCAGGTCATCCACCACCACAGCAAGCTGGTAGGCATACAACCCATCCACCCGCTTCAGCACAAAGTCTCCCACGGCCGCCGCCACGTCCTCCGTCACCGGCCCCTCAAAGCCGTCCACGAAGCTGACCACCGCCTCGGGCCCCTCGGGAATCCGCAGCCGCAGCGCCGGCACACGCCCCGCTTTTCGGTTCGCAGGGTCCCGGCACCAGCCCGGGTACACCGGCCCGCCCTCCCCGGCGTGGGGCGCCGAAGCAATGCGCGCAATCTCGGTCCTCGAGCAGGTGCAGGGGTACAGGTTCCCGGCCTCCTCCAGCCGCAGCAACGCCGCGTCATAAAGGTCGTGCCGCTCGCTTTGCCGGTAGGGCCCAAAGGCGCCCCCCACGTCCGGCCCCTCGTCCCAGTCCAGCCCCAGCCAGCCCAGGTCCGCCAGGATGCGCCCCTCGGCCCCCGGCACCACCCGCGGAGGGTCCAGGTCCTCCACCCTAAGCACAAAAACCCCACCCAAGGCCCGCACCCGTAGCCAAGCCGCCAAAGCCGCAAAGGCCCCGCCAAGATGCAGATCCCCAGTTGGTGAAGGAGCAAAACGTCCGCGCATGACCACCTCCCAGCATCAGGGACGGTCCTAACATCTTCAAGTTCCCGGGGACGGTCCTAATCTCAGTCGTCTCCGCCCGCTTCTCCTAGCACAGATTGGCCCGTCCAGCAAAAGCCCGGCCCCGCCGCCCCCCAACCCCCAGTTGACGCCGCCGCCGCCCCTGCTACCATTCGGGGCATCTCTTTCCAGCGAGGTTCCACCATGAAGACCAAGGCCCTGGCCCTGCTTTTTGTCGTGCTTGCCCTGCTGTCCGCCTGCGGCGGCGACTCGGCCTCCTCCCTGGCCGTCCCCCCGGAGGTCCAGGCCGTCCTCGACGAGACCCTGGACGAGGACCTCACCCGCCCCGCCGTCACCGCCTCCGGCAGCACCGCCGACCTCCACGCCCTCCTGGCCCAAACCTACCCCGACGTGGCCGCCCTCATCGCCGGCGCCGACGACACCGCCGAGGCCCTGGCCGCCGCCCTCACCTCCCCCGGCCCCTCCTTCGACCAGGACGCCCGCCTCGCCATCCTGGCCTACGCCCTGGAGGCCCGCGCCGACAAGGCCGCCCTACCCGCCCTGCGCCAATTCCTCGCCGACAACTTCAACGGCGACATCTACGTGGCCAAGCACTTCG
>CAIXZC010000237.1 GCA_903923815.1 uncultured Myxococcales bacterium | reverse complement strand
TGCCCCGGGCCTTCTCGTAAAGTTCCTTGAGGGCCGGGTGGTTCATGTTGATGTATTCCATCAACTTTACGTCCGTAAGGTACCCGAACAGCCATTCAAAAAGCGGCACGAAGGCGATGGAGAACACGTAGGACAGCAGGCCCGCCACCATGGCGGCGATGAGGATCTGAAGCTGGTCCCCCGCGCCCCCCGAACGCACATTCAGCAGGAACAACAGCATCCAGAACACCACGCCGCTGATGCCCACCACGAGGCCCGCCCGGGCCAGGACGCCGCGGCTGGAGATGCGCCGGGTCTGGATGATGCCGACAAGCCCACTGAGCAGCACGTAAGCGGAGAAGTAGGCCTGGAAGCCGCCCGCAAAGCCGGGGGGATTGACGCCGGGGAAGGCCAGGATGGAGATGAAGGACATGGTGATGGCGGCCATGAGGGCCAGGGGCCGGGACACCAGGGCGCGCACCAGCATGGGCAGAACGGCGGTGGGGATGGCCACCAACAGAGAGGCCTCGGACAGGCCAGGGAAGGCCGCCTGCAGGGGGCGCGTCAACATGCCGACCATCAGGAACAGCAGGGCCTCGAACAGCAGCAGCAGGGCGCACAGGGCGATATCCCGGCGCTGCATCTTCACGGGGGGGCGCTCGAAGCGCAGTACGAAGAAGGGCACCAGCACCAACATGCCCACCAGGAAGAACAACGCCACCATCCCCGCGGCGGTTAGCACGGGAATACCCAGGATGCGGGTGTCCAGGTCCCCCTCAACCTCAAGCAGGTGGGCTTTGGACAGGCAGCGGGCCTGCCAGGCTTCCACTTTCTGGCCCCGTTGGACGATGATCTCGCCAGCGTTGTAGACCCGGGTCTCGGTAAGCTGGACGGCGCTCTCCGCCCGCTCACGGCTGGCGGAGGTGGCCTCGTTGTTGCGCCGGAAGTTGGGATGCAACTGGCCGGACACGATGTTCTTCACCAGTTGCCGCAGCATGGGCGAGTCCACCAACGCGGCGAAGCGTTCACCCAGGACCGAATCCACCAGGGAGGAGTGCACGATGTCCACGGCCTGGATGTAAAGGAACACGGGGGCGTCCACGGGCAACACCTCGCCCGTGCCCTCCAGCAGGATGCCCGAGCGCTGGTCAGCGGCAAACCGCGGGTCGTAGGACTCCAAAAGCAGCCAGGACGAGGTGCGGGACAGGACCTCCAGCACCGCCAGGGCCACCTGTTCGCGCAGGGGGGGGTCGGACAGCAGGCGCATGCACTCCCGGTCGTCCAGGCCCAGTCGGGAGAAGCCCAGCCCCTCGATGAACTCCTTCCAGGCGTTCACGCGCAGGCTAAGCAGGCGTTCACGGCGCTGCTTCAGGCTTTGCTCTGCCTTCTGATCGTCTTGGGAGCCCTCGGCCTTGGCGTCGCTGTCCTTTCCTTTGTAGAAGGGGCTGACGCCAATCATGGGCTGCAGCAAGACGGCTTCACTCTCGCCGGCCTTCAGCATGGCCAGCTCCTGCTCCAGGTCCGAGGCCTCCCCCAGGGTGGTCTCAAGCTGGGCGAAGGCGTCTCTAATCAGCTTCTCCCGGGCGGCCGCCTCGGTGCGCTCCCAGTGGTACACCGCGGGGGCCGAGTCCCGCGCCTTGGCCCGTTCCTTTTGCAGGTTGGGGTTGGGGCGCCGGCACTCCACGGGGTTCTTGGCGGTGAAGTCCGTGGCCACGACCTCGCCACCATGGGGCAGGCGCCGCGACATGGGGCTGCGACTGAGCACATGGGCCAGGACGGCCAGGAACACAATGGTCGCCAGAATCAGGGCCGTGCGCTGCCCGGAGGGGTTGATGAGGGCGGTGCCGAACCACTCTCTCACGGAAATCAGATTCTTCTTGGGTGGTCGTGAAAAACGCATGGGCCGGACTCTAGCACCGAAGCCCCCCCGCTTCAACCGTCGGAAGCCTCCTCTGATTTGGGGCTTCCCCCCGCGCCCCCCAACAATCCCGTGGCGCGTGCCGGCATTTGTGGAATAATCCGCGCGTTTTGTTGTTATGCGCGTCGAATCCAGAGGGGAGACAACCATGATTGAAGTCAAAAATCTGAAGAAGAGCTTCGGAGAGATTGAGGCCCTGCGGGGCGTCAGCTTCTCTGTGGCCAAGGGCGAGATTCTGGGCTTTCTGGGACCCAACGGGGCGGGCAAGACCACCACGCTGAAGATCATGACCTGCTATCTGCCTCCCAGTTCGGGCTCCGTCACCATTGGCGGCCTGGAGGTGCAGGAGCATGGCCTGGAGGTGCGGCGCAAGTTCGGGTACATGCCCGAGAACGCGCCCATCTACGGAGACATGCTGGTCTACGACTACCTGAGCTACATGGCCTCCATTCGGGGCGTGCCCTCGGCCAGGCGCGAGGAGCGGGTGCGCCGGGTGGTGGAGCAGTGTGGCCTGGGGGACGTGGCGGGGCAGGTGTCGGGGACTCTGTCCAAGGGCTATCGCCAGCGCGTGTGCCTGGCCCAGGCCCTGGTGCATGACCCCGAGATCCTGATCCTGGACGAGCCCACCGTGGGCCTGGACCCCAACCAGATTGTGGAAATCCGCGGGCTCATCCGGTCCCTGGGCCAGGAGCGCACGGTCATCATCTCCAGTCACATCCTCCCCGAGGTGCTGGCCACCTGCAGCCGCATGGTCATCATCAACCGCGGCCGGGTGGTGGCGGATGGCACGCCCGAGGAGCTGGAAGCCAAGCACAGCCCCGGCACCGAGTATCACCTGCGCCTGCGCAGCACCGTTCCCGGCCAGGAGCCGGACAAGCTGAAGGCCGACCTTGCCACCCTGCCGTCGGTGCGCCGGGTGGAGGAGGGCCGCCGCTCGGGCGGGGGCGAGCTGGAGCTGCTGCTGCACACGGACGGCGGCGCGGATCTGCGCGAGGTAATCCTGAACGCCGCCAAAAGCCGAGGCTGGCCCCTGTTGGAGATCCACAAGGAGCGCCTGGAGCTGGAGCGCATCTTCCACAAGCTGACCCAGGAGTAAGCCATGAAGAACATCTGGCACATCACCAAGAAAGAGTTCGTGTCCTACTTCACGTCACCCATCGCCTACGTCGCCATCGCGGTGTTCCTGGTGGTGGTGGGGCTGAAGTTCTTCGTCGTGGACGAGTTCTTCGACGAGGGCCGGGCCAGCGTCCGCAGCCTGTTCACCCTGCTGCCCATCTTCTTCATGTTCTACCTGCCCGCCATCACCATGAAGCTGATCACCGAGGAGAAGACCAGCGGCACCTTCGAGCTGCTGATGACCTTGCCCCTCACGGACGCCCAGATCATCCTGGGCAAGTTCTTCGGGGCCCTGGGCTTCCTGCTGGTGACCCTGCTGTTCACCCTGGCCTATCCGTTGTTGGTGGGGGCGCTGGGGGCACCGGACGTGGGCACCATCGTAGCCTCCTACGTGGGCATCATCCTGCTGGGGGCGGCCTACATCGCGGTGGGCATCATGACGTCGTCCTGGTCGGGCAATCAGATCGTGTCCTACGTGCTGGCCGCCGTGATCTGCGCCTTCCTGTACTTCCAGGACGCCCTGGTGGGCATCTTCTGGGGCGGGGCCAAGCGCTTCATGGAGTTCAGCAGCTTCTCGGCCCACTACAGCAATTTCCTGCGCGGCGTCCTGGATAGCCGGGACCTGTTGTTCTTCGTGTCGGCCATCGCCCTGGCGCTGCTGGTGGGCGTGTGGTCCCTCAACAAGCGCCGCTGGAATTAGGAGGAGGCACCCATGAGCGCCATGAAGAATATCTGGATGAAGCGTTCCAACGCCCTGCTGGCCCTGGTGTCGGTGCTGGGCATTGTGGTGGTCCTCAACGTGTTCGCCGGGCAGTGGTTCCTGCGGGCGGACCTGTCGGAGAACCACCTGAACTCGCTGTCGCCTTACTCTCTGGAGGCCATGCAGGCCCTGACCAAGGCGGACGGTGGCGGGGAGTTGGTGGTGCGGCTGTATGCGTCGCCGGACCTGCCGGACAAGGTCAAGGAGTTCTCCGGGGACATGGACATCCGAGGCATCGGCCAGAAGATGGAGGACCTGCTGGAGGAATACCGCGCGCGGTCGGACGGCAAGATGACCGTGGAGGCGGTGCGGGAGGATGTGGTCAAGAAGGCCGAGGAGGCGGGCCTGGAGCCCTTCGTGGGCGAGAAGACGGAGCTCAAGGAGAGCGAGAAGGGCGGCTTCGAGATGAAGCAGTTCGTCTTCGGCCTGACGCTGCATTACCGGGGCGTCATCGAGGTCATCCCCAAGCCCCTCATGCCGGGGATGTGGGAGTACCAGATCACCAAGGCCATCCTGCGCCTGCAGGACCGGGTGGACGAGCAGCGGCGCCTGGCTCAGTTGTTCAAGGCCGCGGATGACACCATGGAATACCTGAAGGGCTGCAACGAGCAGATCACCGCCTACGCGGCCCAGAAGGAAGGCGAGAAGGAGAAGGTGACGGGCATCGAGGGGCTGCTGCAGCCCATTGAGAACATGGAGCAGGAGTCCGAGGCGCTGCACAAGAACCGGGACCTGGTGCGGGGGGCCTGCGAGGGCGTCACGTCGCGGTACCAGGAGCTGCAGGGCCGCTGGGCTGGGCAGTACAAGCGCTTTGACGACTTCCTCCACGGCAACACCTTCGGGGACAAGATGAAGGGGGGCCTGGAGGGTTACGCCTACGCGGCGGACAAGCTGCTGACGGCCCTGGCCGATAACGAGGTGAAGGTCAAGGAGATCGCCCAGTGGAAGGACTCCCTGGTGAACGTGAAGAAGGACCTGGACCAGTTCGTGGTGGAGCTGAAGAAGTCCGCAGGCCAGAAGGCCCTGGGCTTCGTGTGCGGCCACGAGGAGTTCTGCCCCCTCCCGTCGGAGAAGCTGGTGTTCGATCCCGCCAAGATGGAGACCCTCAAGGGCCAGAACCAGCAACTGGCGGGCTTCCTGGACTTCCTGGCCCGCATGGAGCAGCAGATCAACCAGATGCTGGTCAGCGTGGAGGAGCAACTGTTCCGTCGGCAGGACTTCCTGACCCTGCGGGTGGATGCGGCCAAGCCCGTCCCCGAGAACGTGGCGGCCCTGGTGGTCTACGCGCCCCGCAAGGACCTCAGCGACCTGGAGCTTTACAACATCGACCAGTTCCTTATGAAGGGCGGCACGGTCATCGCGTTCGTGCCGCGCTATGACGTGAACCTGGGCCTGTACACGAAGGAGTCCTTCATGCAGGCCAAGGGCGAGCAGGGCCAGCCCGACGACTACGGCATCTACCCGGTGAAGAGCAACTTTCGGACCATGGTTGAGTCCTGGGGCGTGACGGTGGATGGGGCCCTGGTGCTGGACGCCAAGAACCACGGCGAGGTGACCCTGCCCCACACGGTGCGCAAGGGCGGCCTGGAGTTCCGCGGCCGCAAGGAGTTCCCCTATCCGCTGTTCGTCTACGCGGCGGACATGGACCCGGAGAGCGTGGTGGTGCGCAGCATGTCCGGCATCACGCTGCCCTACGCCAGCCCCCTCACGGCGGTGGGCTCGGACAAGCTGAAGATCACCTCCCTGGTGAAGAGCTCGGCGGACTCCGTGGCGTTCAAGGCCCCGGAGGGTGGCGTATCCATGGAAGGTCAGGGCGCCAAGACGCCGGCGCTGCCGCTGGCCCCGGACCGCATGTTGTCCCAGGCGGCCTCCATGCCCAAGGATGGGCCCCACACCCTGGTGGCCCTGGCGGAGGGCGAGTTCCTGTCCTACTTCAAGGGCAAGGCGGCGCCCGAGGGGGCTGACGAGGCCTCCAAGACAGGCAAGAAGGATGGCGGCAAGGGTCGGCTGCTGGTGGTGGGCACGGACCTGGGCCTGCGCATGCCCCAGCCTGAGTGGGTCTTCGCGGGCATCAACCTGGACGACTTCAAGCCCGGCCCCGAGATGATGATGCCGCGCTTGAACATCGAGAACTGGCAGGTCCGCATCAGCCAGGTCTCCGCCGCCCTGCAGAAGGACGGGTTCCCGTTCTTGATGAATCTCTTGGACTGGGGCGTTCAGCGCAGCGCCCTTGCGGACATCCGGGCCAAGCAGAACCCCAACCGGCGCATCGAGGCCGTGGAGGAGGGGGGCACCCGCACGTTGGTGCACCTGTTGTGGATTGGTGGCCTGCCCCTGCTGTTCCTGGCCTTCGGGCTGGGCTACAGGCAACTGCGCAGGGTGCGTCGGCAGGTCCTCAAGGCGCGCTTCTCCCGGAAGGTCAGCGGAGGCAACAATGAGTAAGAGCACCATCATTGCTGTGGTCGTGTTTCTGGTGCTGGTGGTGGCCGCCTGGCTGATGACCAGCCAGCCCAACGGCGGCCCCGAGTACCGGCTGAGCGTGGGCAAGATTGTGGACACCACCCCCGAGGCCCCCAAGCCTGCGGAGGGCACCACGGAGGCTCCCGCCGCCAAGGCTGAGGAGCCCGCCGAGGCCGGCCCCAAGCAGGCAGACCGCGTAGAGCTGACCGGTCCCAAAGGCACGTTGGCTTTCCAGAAGGGCGGCGACGGCACCTGGAAGCAGGAGCTGCCCAAGGCGGGCACCGTTCAGGTCGCCACCATCAGCGGCATCTTCCGGCTGTTCGAGGAGGGCCTGGAGTCCAGCATGGGCTACAAGGCCTCTGAGGCCCAGCTTGGCGACTACGGCCTGGACCCCAAGAACCGCATCCGGGTGCTGCTGAAGAAGGGCTCGGAGACTGTGCTGGACCTGCTGGTGGGAGGCACGGAGCCGGGCACCGATGAGGGCACCGTGGATACCTTTGTGATGCTGTCCGGCGAGGACGTGGTCTACCGCGTCAAGGGCAAGGACCTGCGCTCGGGCCTGGACCTGGGCACGGACGAGGTGGCAGACCGCAAGCTGTTCAACTTCAAGGTGGAGGACGTCCAGCGGGTGCAGATCAAGGACCCCCGGGACCCCAAGAACCCTGAACTGGCCTTCAGCCGGGACCCCGCCGCCGACAACGACGGCAACTGGAAGCTGGACAAGCCCACCGGGGTGCGAATTGAGGGGCTGGCGTCTTTCATCTCGACCATCTCGACCCTCACGGCCCTCAAGGTCGTGGACAAGCTGCCCGGGGCTGACCAGAAGGCCCTGGACAAGACCTATTCCATCACCCTCTACCTGAACGGCCAGGACGGCAACCAGGAGATCAAGCTGGACCTCGGGGCGGGGCGTGCGGACGGCGTTTGGGCGAAGGTCGGGGACGGCCGCATCGCCAAGATCGCGGTGGTCAGCGCGGGCCAGTTGATGAAGACCCTGGGGGACTTCCGGGAGAAGCGGCTGTTCTCCTTTGATGCCAAGAGCGTACTGCGGGTGGACTACACCAAGGGGCAGGTGCCCACGCTGGCCCTGTCGAAGGAGAGCGGGCAGTGGGCCTTCGTGGTGCCCGCCACGGAGACGCTGTACGCCAAGCACGCCGAGCGCCTGACCTCGGTGCTGGCCAACCTGCGGGTCCAGACCTGGCTGCCCAAGGATCAGGTTGCGGCGGGTTGGGACCGGGACGCCACGGAGATCAAGGTGACCCTGGGGGCGGACGCGGGGAACGCCATCCACACCCTGCGGGTCGGACAGAAGGCCAAGGGCGCTGATGGGCAGGAGTACCTGACGGCCCAGGTGCTGCCCTCCGGCGAATTTGAGCTACTGGCTGATGGGACGGCCAAGCACATCATCCCGAGTGTGGACCACCTGAAG
>CAIXZC010000236.1 GCA_903923815.1 uncultured Myxococcales bacterium | reverse complement strand
CTGCCCCGTGCCTCCGGACACGCTGGCGACCAGCTTGAACGGGCTAGGCTCAAGAGGGGGGAACAATCCCCCCGGCCGCCGGCTCTCCAGGGTGCTACCCCCGCCCCGGCCCCTGGGAAAAGCGTGGGCTAGGTCGAGATGTGACCAATAGCAAGCCATTACGGGCTGGGTTAGGAAGATGCGGGGCCGGCCTTCAGCACGGCCTTTCGCAGCCTCCAAAACAGCAGCAGGGCCAGGATCTGGGCGCCCAGGGACAGGCCGAACACGGCCGGCAGGCTGATGTCGTACAGCAGGCCCATGAGGGCGCTGGCGGCGAAGATGGCAAGGCCGTAGACCGTGTTGAACAGGCCGTAGCCCGTGCCACGCTTCTTCAAGGGCGTGATGTCCGCCACGGCGCTCTTCATGATGGTCTCGTGGATGCCCATGACTACGCCGAAGAGCACGGCAGCCGCCATGGCCCCGTAGAAGCTGGTGCCAAAGCCCAGCAGGGGCACAAAGGCCGTCAGCAGCGGGATCAGCAGCAGCGCCAGCAGGCCCGCGTGTTCATTGGCGGATCGGGCCTTGAGGCGGTCGTAGAAGAGGCCCACCGCCATGGCAGCCACGCCGTCCACCCCCATGGCCACGGCGTAGAACAGGGGAATCTGGGCGTCCGTCAGCACTCCGGTGGTCTTGAAGTGGAAGCCCAGCAGGGCCCAGTTGGCAAAGCCCAGGGTGGTGGCGCCGGTGAAGGCCAAGTAAAGCCAAAAGGAGCGGCTGAGACGATCCTCGCCCCGGGCGGCGGGCTTGACCTCCTCCAGCAGGGCGGGGTCGGGGACCTTGAGGAACGCAACGACCACCGCGACCATCAGCAGGACAAAGGGAATCCACATCCAGGTGTAGGCGTTCTGGTAGTCCGCCAGGGTGGCGTTGCCTCCGACGAAGAGGGCCATGAAGAACAACGGGCCCAGGATGGCGCCGATCTGGTCCATGGCCTCGTGAAGCCCAAACCCAAAGCCCGTGCCCACGCGACGGGCGGCGGTGGACAGGATGGTGTCCTTGGCGGGAGAGCGGATGGCCTTGCCCACACGCTCGAGGACGATGAACAGGGCCGCCAGTTGCCAAACGTCGGTCATTCCCAGCAGGGGCACGGTACACAGCGTCGCATAGCCGAACAGGGTGAAGACCCAGTAGGCCTTGGTGCGGTCCGCCAGGAAGCCGGACAGCAGGCGCACGGCATAGCCCAGCAGCTCGGCCAGGCCCGCCACCAGCCCGACCAGCGCGGCGCTGGCCCCCAGGGTCTTGAGGTAGGGGCCGTTGACCGCGCGGGCCCCTTCGTAGAGAAAGTCGCCGGCCAGGCTGACCACCCCGAACATCAGGATGACCTGCATGGCCAACAGCTTGGCCTGCTTGGGCTCCAACGGCAGCTTGGGCATGGCAACCTCCCCCGGGGAAACGCACCCCCGAAACCAGGCGCCAAGATAACAACGTCAGCCCGCCGCGTAAACCACTTGCCCAAACGACCCACGCCACCGCTGGAGCAGGCGCGCCTGATGGACAATGGACATCATGGACGCCGGACAGGATGGACATCATGGACATCATGGACGGGTGGGGGCGCGCCCGGACATGGACCGGCAGCAGCGCGCTGCTTTGCAGCGCTGGCTGCCATGGACTGGATGGACGCGCGGGGCCGTGACAGACTGCACCGAGCGGCGCATAATACGGCGCGGTGCTTGCCTGTTTGGAGGTCCCCATGCGTTCTTCTTGCGTGACCTTTTGGCTTTCCACACCCCTGCTGGTCCTTGGCTTGGGGCTGGGCGCGGGCTGCGGCTCCGATGACAAGGGAAAGACCACCTGCCAGAGCATCTGCCAACTCCAGGCCGACTGCTACGCGGTGTGTGACTACCCGGAAGAACCGGAATGTGACCCCCAGGCCCTGTATGTGGAGGAGTACGCCCGGTGCCTGGAGGCCTGCGATACGGCCGTGGTCACCCGGGGCGCCGAATGCGTGGCGGCGGCAGAGGCCCAACTGCCTTGCATGCAGCAATCCCAATGCGGCCAGGTCCAGCAGGGCACCTGCGCCACCGCCGAGATGCGTTATTACGAGCTTTGCCACCAGGAGCCCGGCGCCTGGGTCTGTGGCTACTTCTGCGACGAATTGGAGGGCGGCTGCCTGCCCTGGGAGCTGTTTGGCTATCGCGGTACGGACTGCGAGGCCACCTGCAAGACCGCCGTCCTGGACGCCGACTGCCGGGAGGCCCACTACGCCTTCGACGCCTGCACCGAGGGCGTGGCCTACGCCTGCACCCTCTTCGACCAGAGCTGCGCCGCCGCGGCCACCGCCCTGACGGGCGCCTGCCCCGCCTGGTCCCCCGCCGCCCCCATACCCGCTGAGGACGCGGCCTGCGCCCCTGTGGGCGTGCATCAATGCGCCTGTGGCCTCTCGCTGTCAGAGAACGACTGCGCCGCCCTTGCCGCCAACCGTTGCCGCTTTGAATACGGCAAGGGCCAGGCCTGCGTGGACGCCATCCAGGCCTTTGACCAGTGCATGGTTGGCCTCACCGACTGCAACCGAGACCTGCTGCGGGAACAGTGTCTGCCCCAATGGGACCAGTGGTACGCGACCTGCAACCCCTGATCTCAGACCGCTTCTTTCCGAACCTTGCGCCCGCGAGCATTAAATAGATCGCCCGAGGTCTTGTGGATCCGAACCGCTTTTGGCATTATCCCGCCGTCTTGTGGGTCCTGCCAGAGAGGCTTTTCATGAAAAATCAGCGTTTTCAAGGCTTTGTGTCGTCGTTGTCTGCCTTCGCCGTCGCGGCATTGCTGTTGGGTTCCTGCTCCCAGGCGCCGGACACCGGCTCGCCCGACACGGTCCCCGGCAAGGACCTCTCCGGCCAGGACACCAGGCTGGACACCCTTGCTGACACCGTTGCTGATACCCTGGCCGACACCCTGGGTGACACCAAGCCCCTGGGCGACACCCTGCCGGATTCCAGCCTTGACGGGCAGGTTCCCGACGGCGTTGATCCGAACCCCGACACCCTCGCTGACACCCTGCCCGACACCCTGCCGGACACCGTCTTCCTGGACACCAACCAGCCCCCCACCATCGCCTTCACGGCCCCCGAAGATGGCGCGGTCCTGGCCTACCAGACCGAGGTCCCCGTGGCGGTCCTGGTGTCCGATGACTCCGCCGACCCCGCCAGCCTCTCCGTCACCTGCACCAGTTCGGCCCTGCAGGACGCCCTGTTCACCGCCGCCCCCGGCGCCGACTGGACCCTGGGGGGCCTGGTGCCCACGGTCATCCCCGGCAGCCACACCCTGACCTGCGTGGTCACGGACGCCCAGGGCCTGGAGGCCGAAGCCTCCCTGACCGTCTTCGTCAACGCCACCCCCGGCGCCCCCACCCTGGCCATTGACCCCGCCACCCCCACCACCGAGGACGACCTTGATGCCGTCATCCTGGTGGACGCCGTGGATCTCAACCGCCCCTCCTCCGAACTGACCTACAGCTACGCCTGGTTCCTGAACGGCGAGGAGACCGAGTACACCGACAAGACCCTGCCCGCCGCCGCCACCACCAAGGGCGACTCCTGGCGCGTGGTTGCGACCCCCGCCGACCCCCACACCAAGGGCAACCCCGGCGAGGCCACCGTGGTGGTGGTCAACGCCGCCCCCCGCAAGCCCGCCGTTGCTCTGGACGCCTTTGACGGTGTGGTCTTCACGGACACCGTCTCCTGCCTGGTCACCCTGCCCAACGGCGGCACCTGGCCCGAGGACGGCGACGCCGACGGCGACGAACTGACCATCGCCTACACCTGGTACCTGGATGGCAAGGTGGTGCCCGACGCCACCGCCGCCTCCCTGACCGTGACGGACCTCAGCCGCGACGGCAAGCCCGTGAAGATGGGCAGCCGCATCGCCTGCTCCGTGCTGGTCTCCGACGGCGCCCTGGACACCGCCAGCGACGTCTCCGAGGCGCGCTCCGTGCGGGAATTCAACGTCTGCGCCAGCACCCTGAACGACTGCGCCTTCCAGGCCGAGTGCCGCGCCAACCTGACCGCCGTCCCGGACTGCACCTGCCGCAGCGGCTACCGCGGCGATGGGCGCGTCTGCGAGGACATCGACGAGTGCGGCGAGGGCAGCGACAACTGCGCCGAGAAGGCCACCTGCAAGAACACCGACGGCGGCTTCACCTGCACCTGCCTTGGCGGCTACGACGGCAACGGCGTGGTCTGCGTGGACCGCAACGAATGCGACTCCAACGGCGTCGTCTGCCACACCCTGGCCTGGTGCACCAACGTCCAGGGCTCCTTCGGCTGCCGCTGCAAGGACGGCTACCGGGGCGACGGCTTCGCGACCTGCGAGAACATCGACGAATGCACCGAGGGCACCGACAACTGCGACACCAACGCCGACTGCCAGGACCTGGCCGGCACCTTCTCCTGCACCTGCAAGGCCGGCTACCAGGGCAACGGCACCTTCTGCGCCAACGTGGACGAGTGCAGCGCCGGCTCCTTCCAGTGCGACGTCAACGCCACCTGCAAGGACACCGTGGGCAGCTACGGCTGCGTGTGCAAGGCCGGCTGGCAGGGTGACGGCAAGACCTGCGCCGACGTGAATGAATGCACCGCTGGCACCCACAACTGCCACAAGAACGCCACCTGCGCCAACACGGACGGCAGCTTCACCTGCACCTGCGATGCGGGCTACCAGGGCAACGGCCAGTACTGCGCGGACCTGGACGAGTGCGCCGAGGGCTCCTTCGTGTGCGACGCCAATGCCCGCTGCGCCAACACCTTCGGCAGCTACAAGTGCCTGTGCAACAGCGGCTGGACGGGCGACGGCAAGGCCTGCACCGATGTCGATGAATGCACTAGCGGCGCCTTCCAGTGCGACCAGAATGGCCACTGCGTGAACACCGCGGGTGCCTACAAGTGCGAGTGCAACGAGGGCTTCGTCGGCAACGGCTCCTACTGCGCGGACAAGGACGAATGCGCCGTCAGCGAGTACGAGTGCCCCAACCACTCCCGCTGCGTCAACACCTTCGGTGCCTACGAGTGCGAGTGCAACACCGGCTGGACCCGCGACGGCGCGGCCTGCGTGGACGTCAACGAGTGCAGCACCGCCACCCACAACTGCGACACCAACGCCGACTGCGCCAACACCCAGGGCGGGTTCACCTGCACCTGCAAGAGCGCCTACCAGGGCAACGGCACCTTCTGCACCGACCTGGACGAGTGCGCCGCGGGCACCTACTCCTGCGACTCCCACGCCACCTGCGCCAACCTTGTGGGCACCTACAAGTGCGTCTGCGGCGCCGGCTGGACAGGCGATGGCAAGACCTGTACCGACGTGGACGAGTGCGCCACCGCCAAGCACAACTGCTCCGGCAACGCCACCTGCTCCAACAAGCCCGGCACCTTCGCCTGCGCCTGCAACCCCGGCTATGAGGGCAACGGCACCTACTGCTCCAACATCAACGACTGCGTCCCCTATCCCTGCCTGAACGGCGGCGTCTGCGTGGACGGCGTCCTTGGCTACACCTGCCAGTGCGCCTATGGCTTCTCCGGGCCCACCTGCGGGGTCGACAATCGGGATTGTGTGGGCATTGCCAACGGCGCCGCCAAGGTGGACGACTGCGGCTTCTGCGCCGGCGGCACCTCCGGCGTCGAGGCCAACAAGGACAAGGACTGCCAGGGCGTGTGCTTCGGCCCCGCCATCGT
>CAIXZC010000235.1 GCA_903923815.1 uncultured Myxococcales bacterium | reverse complement strand
TGGCGATGCCCTCGGCGGCGAAGTCGGCATGCAGGTCCGGCGTGCCCACAAGGTAGACGCACTTCACGCCTTCGCTGCGCAGCAGGGCCGCCGTGGCCGCCCCCGAGGTCAGCACCCGGGAGGCGGGCACCTCCACCCCCAGGGCCCCCAACCTCTTGGCGTAGGTGGTCGCAGAGGCGCTGGAGTTGTTGGTGAGGAACAGGAACTGGCGACCGCTGGCGTCCAGCAATTCCAGGAAGCGCCGGGCCCCGGGCAGCAGTTGGCCGCCAAGGTAGAAGGTGCCGTCCAGGTCCAGGAGGAAGAGCTTGATGGGGCGAAGGAGAAGACTGGGGGACATTAACACCTCCGGGACGGACAACCCCCTCCCTTGCGGTCGGGGTTCGGACGGGCAGGCTGCAACCCCCTCCCTTGCGGTCGGGGTTCGGACGGACAAGGCTGCAACCCCCTCCCTTGCGGTCGGGGTTCGGACGGGCAGGCCCGCCTAGCAGCAGCAGCAGCCCTTGGGGGTCAGGGCGCGGTAGGCCTGGGACAGCTCGACGTAGATTTCGGCGTTCCGGGCGACGCGGGCGGAGGCCTTCTCGTCCAGGGTCTTCTTGACCTCGGCGGGGACGCCCACCACCAGGGAGCGGGGCGGCACCTGCATGCCTTCTTTGACCACGGCCCCGGCGGCCACCACGGACCCGGCGCCGATGCGCGCGCCGCTGAGGACGATGGCGCCCATGCCGATGAGGGCTCCGTCCTCAATGATGCAGGCGTGGATGACGCAGCGGTGGCCGATGGTGACGTTGTCGCCGATGACGACGGGCAGCTCGCCGTTGGGGCCCGTCTCGCCGTGCAGCACGCTGAGGTCCTGCACGTTGCTGCCCTTGCCGATGCGGATGGCGGCGTCTTCCCCGCGCAGCACGCAGCCGTACCAGACGGACGAGTCGGGGCCAATCTCCACGTCGCCGATGACCACGGCGCCGGAGGCCACGAAGGCCGCGGCGTCCACCTTGGGCAGCATCTTCAGTCGCTTGAGATGATCCATGTTCTAGCCTCCACTGATGGCTTGTCTTTCGAAGGGACTACTGGTGGGAATGGAACGTGATGCGCCCGCCGGCGAAGCCCAGCAGGAACACCAACGGGGCGTGGGCCAGCACCAGAAGCTGGTACAGCAGGTCGAAGTCCGGCCCCAGGTTCAGTTTGATGTAGATGGTGAAGGTGGCCAGGGCCATGACCAGGACGGACACGCCGATCTTCACGCGGAACCAGCCGCGGAACTTGCCGCCGTAGTACCAGAACCAGTCCACCAGCCCCGAGAAGATGGCGATGGGGGCGAAGGCCAGACCCAGCACCAAGTTGTAGAAGGCCAGCAGGGCGCAAACCTCGCTGCCCATCACGATGTCCGTGAACTGCAGGAGGGAGGCCACCGACATGAGGGCCACGGGGTAGTGCACGGAGGCCGGGTGGGCGTGGACCAGCTTGGCCAGACGCACCAGGGCGGGGGGACCGGCGGGGGCCACCTCGGCGGAGGGCCCGGGGGCGGGGGCAGCCTTGAGGGCCGACGGCGAGGCCGTGCCCTCCAGCACCCCCACCACGGGGAAGTCCTTCACCCTCTCCATGGGATGGGGCGCGTTGCGGATGTCCGCGCTGAGGTCCAGGCCGGCGTCGTGGGCGTCCATGTGCTCGCCGCCCTTCCACATGGGGGAGGCGCTGACGTCATAGACCACCCCGTCCACGGCCACATAGGCAGGACGGCCCTGCTTGCCGTTCATGCCCGCCAACTCGTCTCTGGTGATTGTTCTGGGATTTTCCATGGGTGGCATGATCGGGCCTTCTGGCGCGTTTTTCAAGCGAAAACTCCCTTGTTTTTGGCCGCTGTCGTGTTATACAGGGCCGGTCGTACGCCCTGGAGGTCCGCCGGGGCCACTAGCAGGAGTGGGACATGAACCGACGCCCCTACGAGGTCGCCCTTCCCTCAGCGGAACTGGCGAAGCTGGCTTCAAGCACCATCAGAATGCTGTCCGCCGAGGCCATCGAGAAGGCCAAGTCAGGCCATCCCGGCGCCCCCATGGGCATGGCGGATCTGGCCTTCGTGCTGTGGTCGCGCTACCTGCGCTTCAACCCCCAGGACCCGACTTGGCTGGACCGGGACCGGGTCATCCTGTCCAACGGCCACGCCAGCATGATGCTGTACTCCATGCTGCACCTGTGCGGCTACGACCTGTCCATGGACGAGATCAAGCAATTCCGTCAGTGGGGCAGCCGCACCGCCGGCCACCCCGAGTACGGCATGCTGCCCGGCGTGGAGGTCACCACCGGTCCCCTGGGCCAGGGCTTCACCAACGCCGTGGGCCTCAGCGTCGCCCGGGCCAACCTGGCCGCCCGCTTCAACACCAACGGCCGCTGCCCCGTGCAGGGCCGCACCTTCGTCTTCCTTGGGGACGGCTGCGTCATGGAGGGCATCGTCCAGGAGGCCGCCTCCCTGGCCGGGCACCTGGGCCTGGGCAACCTGACCGCCATCTACGACGACAACGGCATCAGCATTGATGGTTCGACCCATCTGGCCCTGTCCGACGACACCCGCAAGCGCTTCGAGGCCCTGGGCTGGGCCGTGCTGGCCTGCGACGGCCACGACCACGCGCAGATTGCCGCCGCCTACGACCAGGCCCTGGCCATCACCGACCGGCCCTGCCTGATCATGGCCCGCACCACCATCGGCTTTGGCAGCCCCAACAAGGGCGGCACCTGCCACGTCCACGGGGCCCCCCTGGGCGCCGACGAGCTGGCCAAGACCCGCGCCCAGTTGGGCTGGACCTACCCGCCCTTCACCGTCCCCGACGAGGTGGCCGCCTACTTCAAGACCTGCGTGGCCGCCCGCGCCGCCGACTACGACGCCTGGAAGAAGGAACAAAAAGTCTGGCGGGACAGCGAGGACGACCTGTGGGCCCAGTGGACCACGTTCACCAGCCGCAGCGTGCCCGCGGACTTGAAGGCCAACCTGCTGGCCGCCGCCGCCCCTGGCAACAAGGCCACCCGCAAGCAGTCCGCCGCCGTCATCAAGAAGCTGGTCAGCGCCACGCCCTGGCTGTTCGGTGGCAGCGCGGACCTGACGCCCTCCAACGGCACCGAGATGCCCGGCGCCGGCATCTTCGGCAAGCTTGGCGACACCCCTGACCAGGGCCCCTCGGGCCGCTACCTGCACTTCGGCGTCCGCGAGCACGCCATGGCCGCCATGGTCAACGGCATGACCCTCAGCCAGACCCATCGCGCCTTCTGCGCCACCTTCCTGGTCTTCGCCGACTACATGCGCCCCGCCATCCGCCTGGCCGCCATGATGGAGCTGCCCTCCATCTTCCTGTTCAGCCACGACAGCTTCATGGTGGGCGAGGACGGCCCCACCCACCAGCCCATCGAGCACCTGGCCTCCCTGCGCCTCATCCCCGGGGTCACCGTGCTGCGCCCCGCCGACGGCCCCGAGACGGCCATGGCCTGGTACCACGCGCTGACCAACCTGCAGGGCCCCACGGTCATCACGCTGACCCGTCAGGACCTGCCCGTCCTGGAGCGCCCCGCCGACTTCAACCTGGACCGCATCCTGCGCGGCGGCTATGTGCTGGAGGATCAGAACGGCGCCAGTCTGGTGCTGGTGGCCTCGGGCTCGGAAGTGGCCGCCACCCTGGAGGCAGGCCGCGCCATCCGCGCCACGGGCCGCCTTGTGCGCGTGGTGTCCATGCCCAGCCTGGAGCTGTTCCTCAAGCAGGACAAGGCCTACCGCGACTCCGTCATCCCGCCCGCCTGCACCCTGGTCACCGTGGAAGCGGGCATAACGCTGCCCTGGCGGCAACTGACCGCCGCCCGCACCGTCCACATTGGGATTGATCATTTCGGGGCCAGCGCCCCCGCCGAGGTCCTGTCCGAGAAGTTCGGTTTCACGGCCCAGGCCCTGGAAGCCACCATCCGCAAAGCCATACGCTAAGCCCGCTTGCTTCGCGCGCGGCTTGGTCGGGCAGCCCGCTTGCTTGCGCGCGCGGTTCGGAAATGCCTTCTACTTCCTGCTCAGGTAATCCACCTGCGTGCGCAGGTTGGCCAGGTTCACCATGTCGCCGGCCAGCTCGTTGGCCTGCTCGATGAGGTCGTCCAGGTCCACGGTCTTCAGGCGCCCCTCGTCCACCACCACTTCACCATTGATGATGGTGTACTCGGTGCGGCCCGTGCCGAAGCTCAGGATGGGTGCCGCCACGGGGTCGTGCATGGCCCCCGCCAGCCCGATGTCGTGCAGGCTGAAGCAGGCCAGATCCGCCGCCTTGCCAACCTCCACGGTGCCCAGGTCCTCGCGCCCCAGCACCCTCGCGCTCCCCTTCGTAGCCAGCTTCAAGGCGTCCATCACGGGCATGCGGTCCACGCCGGTCCCGATGCGGTGCACCAGGGTGGCCATGCGCAGCTCCAGCAAC
>CAIXZC010000234.1 GCA_903923815.1 uncultured Myxococcales bacterium | reverse complement strand
CAGGCTGGTCATCACGGCGAACAACTTAACTTTCATCTTTTTTCCTCCAAATCCCTTTTTTGCTTCAGATCCCCTGACCTGAGCGGGGCGCATGATATTGCAACGCGTCAACCCTGTCAATGGCCTTGTTTTGGCTGAAAAAACCGGCAGGAAAAGGACGCTTGCGGCGGTAGTTCCCGGGGGCTATATTGGCCGGGCATTCATGATTGTGAACGGAGGAAACGGGAATGAAGACCACCACGTTGCTTGCACTCTCCGCGCTGCTTTTTGTGTCAGTTTCCTGTGCCCAGGATGACAACGGCTTCCCCAAGTGGGAGAGTCCCGATCCCACCGCCTCTGCGGAGTTGCTGCTGGATGGCTACACCCCTGGCGGCTGCCTGGACAGCACCGACTGTATAGGTAAGGTGGCCTCCCTGACCGTGTGTCAGCGGGCCCTGTGCGTGGAGGGCCAGTGCGTGGCCGGCCCTGCGCTGGTGGGGACCACTTGCACGCCCACCGACACCTTGGATGACTGCCAGATCGGGGTCTGCGCCGGCGTGGGTGAGGCCCTGGCCTGCACCCCCAAGGTGGCCCCCGATGGCACCCCCTGTGCCCTGACCGAGTGGGAGGCCCCCTACACAGTGCGGACCTGCGCCAAGGGCGTCTGCGGTCCCGCCACCCAGTGCGCCGTGGTTCAGGACTGCCTGGGCCTGGAGGACGGCAACTTCTGCAACGGTGTGCTGCGCTGCGTGGCCAACGCCTGCGTCATCGATCCCGCCTCCGTGGTGGACTGCACGGACGCCCCCGCCTCCCCGTGCCACGAGCCCATCTGCGTCCCTGAGACGGGCGCCTGCGGCGAGAAGGCCGTGGCTGACGACAGCCCCTGCGAGAATGGCGACCTTTGCAGCAGCGGAGACACCTGCCAGGCCGGGCAGTGCGTGGCCGGCAGCAAGGTCATGGTCTGCGGTGGGATGGGAACCCCCCAGTGCCAGAAGGCCGTCTGCAACCCCGCCACGGGCGACTGCGAGAACGTCCCGGGCAACGAGGGCTTCCCCTGCGCCGACAGCAACCCCTGCCTCAAGGGCGACTTCTGCAAGGAAGGCACCTGCATGCCCGGCGATACCCTGGTGGTCTGCCCCCAGGAGGGTGCGGGCCAGTGCCGTCAGGCGGTCTGCGATACCCAGGACGGCCAGTGCAAGTTCGTCAACCTCAGCGACAGCACCCTGTGTGACGACGACAACGAGTGCACCCAGGTGGACCACTGCTTCAGCGGCACCTGCAGCGGCTTCTCCCCGGTGGACTGCTCCGGCGAGGACGCCCCCGAGTGCCAGAAGTCCGCCTGTGATCCCGCCGACGGCAACTGCAAGCTTTCCGACCTGCCCGACGAGACCCCCTGCGACGACGGCGACGGCTGCACCGGCCCGGACCTGTGCGCCGATGGCCAGTGCCAGTCCGGCGCCTACACCTGCGGCTGCCCCGACAATCTGTGCGACTGATTCAAACCTGAATTTTCTGAGGAAGGGAGGCGGCGGGCCTAGCGCTTGTCGGTGACCTTCTCGAAGATCTTCTTAACCTGGCGATCGGCCTTATCGAGGGCGGCATCGAAGGCGGCCATGACGGTCTTGTCCTCCGCGGCCCCAACCACATCCTTGCCCATGATGGTCAAGGTGATCTGGGCCTGGGTGCGGCCCCGGCTCTCCGAGACCAGGACCCTCACGGGGATGTCCTTGTTCCGATGCTCGAGCATCTTCTCAATCTTCTTCTCAATGCGCTCCTGGATGTCAGGGGTAACGCTCACGTCTCTTGCCACCAGTTCGATGTTCATGGGTTCCTCCTTCAAAGGCGGGGGTCCATCCCGCGATGTCCCGGCGGTTACAGGTCTTGGAACAGCCGGACGCTGATCCTATTCCGGGGGACCTCCGCCGACGCATCGCAGGGGTAAATATAGCACGGCAAAAAGGTGCGCCAAGGAAAGAATTCAGGTGGGCAGGCCAAGCCTGGAAACTACGCTTTCTATCCAGGGACTTAGGGCCTCAGCGGCGGCGGTGGCGGTCTCCCGGCGGCGGTCCTTGCGGCCATGGGCGCTGCCCGGGGGCAGGAGCCCGAAGTGCACGTTGGAGGGCTGGAAGGGCTTGTTGGGGCTGGCGGTGACGTGGCGGTGCAGGCAGCCCAGGGCGGTCTCGGGAGGGGGCGGGGGGAGGGCGTCGCCTGCCCCGGGGTGGAGCAGTCGGTCTGCCAGGAAGAGGCCCGCCAACAGCCCCATGGCTATGGCCTCGGTGTAGCCCTCCGAGCCGGTGAACTGGCCTGCGGCGCTGACCCGGGGATCGGCCCGGAAGCAAAGGCGGGAGTCCAGGACCTGGGGGGAGTTGATGAAGGTGTTGCGGTGGATGGAGCCAAAGCGCAGGAAGCGGGCCTGCTCCAGGCCCGGGATCATCCGAAAGACGCGCTCCTGCTCGGCGACCCGCAGGCGGGTCTGGAAGCCCACCAGGTTGAAGGCGGTCTTCTGAAGATTCTCGGCGCGCAGCTGGACCACCGCGAAGGGACGCTTGCCGTTGGCGTCGTAGATGCCCACGGGCTTCATGGGGCCGAAGGCCAGGGCCAGGGGGCCGCCCTTGGCGATGATCTCGATGGGCTGGCAGCCTTGGAAGGTAGGCAGGTGACGGTCCGCGTCGAAGTCCGCCACGGCCGCCCGGTCCGCCTCCACCAGGGCCTTGTAGAAGGCCTCGAAGGTGGGCCGGTCCATGGGCGCGTTCAGGTAGTCGTCGGGGTCGCCCTTGTTGTAGCGGGAGGCGAAGAACAGGCGGTCCATATCCAACGAGGTGGCGTCCACGATGGGGGCGATGGCGTCGAAGAAGAACAGATCGGTGTCGTCCAGCAAACCCTTGAGGGCGCCCAGCAGAGGGGCGGAGGCCAGGGGGCCTGGGGCCAGCAGCACGGGGCCCTCGGGGGGTAGGGCGGTGACCTCCTCGCGCACCAGCGTGAAGGCTGGGAAGGCCGCCAGCGCATCCTCCACGAAGCTTGAGAAGATGGCCCGGTCCACGGCCAGGGCGGAGCCCGCAGGGACCTTGGCGGCCAGGGCGGCGCGCAGCAACAGACTGCCAAGCCGGGCCAGCTCGCTTTTCAAGATCCCGGGGGCGGATTCGGGGGCCTCGGAGCGCAGGGAGTTGGAGCACACCAGCTCGGCGAGGCGGTCCCCAAAATGGGCCGCGGTCATGGTGGTGGGGCGCATCTCGTGGAGGCAGACGGGCAGGCCCCGGGATAGCAACTGGTAGGCCGCTTCGCAGCCCGCCAGGCCGCCGCCGATGATGTGCACAGGAGTGGGCAAGGGGGCCAAGGGTTACTCCCGGACCCAGCCGCAGTCGGGGTTGGGACAGGCCACGGTGCTGGTGCGCCCCCGGCCCTTTTCTTCCAGGAAGGGGTTGCCGCAGGTGGGGCAGGGCTCCTTCTTGATGCGGCCGAAGAGGACCAGCTCGCACTTGTCGCAGCGGTGGAAGGAGTTGCCCTTCTTGGACTTGCGCTCCACCAGGGAGCCGCCGCAGCCCACCTTGGGGCAGACCAGCCCGCTGGGGAGGGGCTTGGTGAACTTGCAGGCGGGGTAGTCGGGGCAGGCCAGGAAGGGGCCGAAGCGGCCGTTGCGCCGGATCAGCTCCTTGCCGTGCTCGGGGCAGTGCTCGCCGCTCTCCTCGCGCTTCTCGGGGACCACGTTGCCCTGGGGGTCGCGGCTGAAGTTGATGGTGTTGCGGCACTCGGGGAAGGCGGAGCAGGCCAGGAACTCCCCGTTGCGGCCGAAGCGGATGGCCATGGGCTTGCCGCACACCGAGCAGGGGATCTCGGTGAGCATGGGCTGGGCCTTGAGGTTCTTCATGGTCTGGCTGGCCGAGTCCAGGTTCAGGCGGAAGGGCTCCCAGAAGGCGCGCATGACCTCCAGGGAGCTGGTCTTGCCTTCTTCCACGAGGTCCAGGTTCTCCTCCATGCGGGCGGTGAACTCCACATCCATGATGGTGGGGAAGGAGTCCCGCAGGAGGCCCGTGATGAGGGCGCCCAGTTCGGAGGGGCGGAAGCGTCCCTCGACCTTCAGGACGTACTGCCGGTCCTGGATGGTGGAGATGATGCTGGCGTAGGTGCTGGGGCGACCAATGCCCTTCTCTTCCAGCACCCGGATGAGGGAGGCCTCGGTGTAGCGGGGGGGCGGCTGGGTGAAGTTCTGGATGGCCTGCAGGTCCTTCAGGTCCAGGGGCTGTCCGGCCTGCAGATCGGGCAGGTCCGAGCCCACCTCGGCCTTGTCGTCGTCCCCAAGCTGCTCCTGGTAGACCTGGCGGTAGCCGGCGAAGCGCTGCACCGATCCGGAGGCCCGGAAGCGGCAGCCGCCAGCCTCGATCATGGCGGTGGTGACGTCGTAGACCGCGGCCTCCATCTGGGAGGCCACGAAGCGCTTCCAGATCAGGGTGTAGAGGCGCAGTTGGTCGGGGTCCAGGAAGGAGCCCACGGCCTCGGGAGTCCGCATGACGCTGGTGGGGCGGATGGCCTCGTGGGCGTCCTGGGCGGACTTGCGGTTGCGGTACTCATTGGGGGCGCCGGGCAGGAACTCCTTGCCGTAGCGCGCGGTGACGAAGATGCGGGCCTCCTCGGCGGCCTCCGGGGCGACGCGGGTGGAGTCCGTACGCATGTAGGTGATGAGACCCACGGGGCCCTCGGGGCCCAACTCCACGCCCTCGTAGAGCTGCTGGGCCAGGGCCATGGTGCGCTTGGCGGTGAAGTGGTAGAGGCGGCTGGCCTCCTGCTGCAGGCGGCTGGTGATGAAGGGGGGCTGGGGGGAGCGGCGCTTGGCCTTCTGCTCCACGGTCTCCACCTTCCAGGGGCTGTTGCGCAGGCGCTCCGCCAGGGGGAGGGCCTCGGTGCCCGTGGGCAGATCCGCCTTGCCGTCGCCGATGTCCACCAGGGAGGCCTCGAAGTCGCGCTTCTCGGCGGTGGCAAGCTGGGCCTTGACGGTCCAGAACTCCCGGGGGACGAAGGCCGTGACCTCGTTCTCCCGGTCCACGATGAAGCCCACAGCCACGGACTGGACGCGGCCGGCGCTGAGGCCCCGGCGGACCTTCTTCCAAAGGATGGGGCTGATCTGGTAGCCCACCAGCCGGTCCAGGGTGCGGCGGGCCTTCTGGCTTTCGTACTTCTGGACGTTGAGCTCGCCGGGCTCGTTCATGGCCCGCAGGATGCCCGTCTTGGTGATCTCATGGAAGAGGACGCGCTTGACCTCGGGGGCGTTCTTGCCCTTGCCCAGCTCCTCCGCCACATGCCACGCAATGGCCTCGCCCTCGCGGTCGGGGTCGGAGCCCACGTAGATGATCTCGGTGCCCGCGGCGGCCTTTTTCAGCTCCGCCACCACCTTGGCCTTGCCCTTGATGGTCTTGTAGTCCAGGGCGAAGTCCGCGGCCACGTCCACGCCCAGCTCGTCCTCGGGCAGATCCTTGATGTGGCCGATGGTGGCCTTCACCTCGTAGTCCTTCCCCAGGTACTTCTTGATGGTCTTGGCCTTGGAGGGGGACTCCACAATCAGCAGATACTTTCCCATTAGCCTTGGTTCCTTCCAATCCGTCGGCGCACAAGATTGAAGCCGCAGTCCTCCACCAGCCCGGCCAGCTCTAGCTGGAGCTGGGCGCGGCAGAGGGTCCCGTGGTCCAGGTTTGTCATCGCGGCCAGCGCTTCAAGGGTCAGGGTGGAGGCACCCAGGGCCGAAAGGACTGCGCGGGCCGGGCCATCCAACTCCAGGGCCGGCGCCTCGGGGCGTGGCCTTGCCGATACCTCAGCGGGCAGCAGTTCGGCCAGCACACTGTCGGGATCGGCCAGTCGTCGTAACCCCTCGCGGGGCCCCCCCTGGGGATGGCAGGACGGCAATTTATATGTCCTTATTCCGTAATGCAAGGCGAAGGATGCCGTGGACCACGCGCCGCTGTGGCGGGGAGCTTCCACCACCACCAGGGCCTCCACGAGCCCCGCCACCACGCCGTTCCTTTTAAGGAACGAGGTCTTGCAGCAGGGGGAGCCGGGGGGGAGCAAGCTGACCAGTCCGCCCCCCTTTGCAAGGATCTTTTTGAACAACCCGCGGTGGCAGGAGGGGAAGGGGGAGTACAGATCGGAGCCCAACACCGCCACCGTCCGACCGCCCCCCTCCAGGGCCCCCCGGTGGGCCGCCCCGTCTATCCCCACGGCCCCTCCACTGACCACCGTGCCCCCCGTGAGGCGCACCCAGTTGAGCGCCAACTCCCGGGCCGCCGCCATCCCCGCCGGGCTGGCCTCACGGGTGCCCACGATGCCCAGGGTCCGGCCCTCCGGCAGGCGTCCTTGGAGCCACAGCGCCGGGGGCTGGTCAACCAGGGCCGAGGAGAAGCGCGGCCACCCCTCATCCCCCCTGAAGAGAAGCCTGCAGGGGCTGGCCTCAAGGGCTTTGGAAAGAAAGAGAAAAGTGCTGGGAAGGTCGGCCAGATTGGTCAGGCCGCCCAGGGCCTCCTGTCGCCTTGCCAGCGCCAGGAGGGCCAAAAAATCCACCCTCCCAAGTGCATAAAAATCCTTCAAAAACAAGGCATTGCGAAAAAAAGCGGCTAGCAGGGAGTAGCGAAGCTCGAGGGACGATGTTTGAGAAATCTTCAGGCACAGGTCCTCAACTAGCACGGTGTTTTTTTGGGGTTCTGGCTGGTTTTTCACTGGGTTTTCCTTTCCTCGGGATTCGGAGTGCAAAAAACTCTTGCTGGGCGTTTGCCTTCCAAAAGTGCAGGGGTATAGTGGCCGCTGTTGACGGAAAAGCCGGGTGTTTAGCCCATGTCTTTGCTTTGTCTGACAAGAGCGGTTCTCCCGCTGTGCCTGCTCGTATTAGTTTCGAGCTGTGCGTCCAACGGGGAAGCAGCTTCAGATACGAATCAGCCCCTGGACGGGGCCCAAGGTGACCAGTCCCTTCCCGATACCCAGCAGCCCCCCGAGGACAGCGGCCCCGAGGTAGTACTGGAGGATTGGGCCCTGGACTGGAACTCGGGCTTCATCTACGCCCGGGCCTACCGCACCGTCAAATGCACCGATAAATATTTCTGTCCGTTGCTGGTGGTGGTGCCGGATCTGAACCCCAAGGGGATCCTGTTCACCGATGAAGACCTTTCCAACCTGGCGCGGGAGGCGGGGGCCGTGGTGGTGACCTACAACCCCCCAGGGACCGGCGAGGGCGAGCGCATCAGCGGTGGCACCGTGGACTTCGGGGGGCAGGCCGACCAGGACGCCCTCAAGGACGTGATCACCTTTGCCCACAAGCAGGACTACGTGCTGCGGTCGGTGGTGGGGGTGGTGACCCTGGGGGACTCCCTGGTGGTCGGTGCCGGGGCGGCGGCGCGCTTCAAGGAGACCAACCTGCCCTTCCTGGACTACCTCATTGATGTGGAGGGTCCGACGAACCGCTGCTTCGCCACCTTGTCCCCCTACACCGGTGGCCAGCGCCCCGTGAAGAGTGACGGCGCGGGCATCAGCACCGCCCGCTGCGACTTCAACCTGTACGACCGGCTGACCAAGTTCCCCGAGGGCAGCTCCACCGACGGCAAGGGCACGGACGGCACCCCCGACTGCTTCCTGTGCAACAGCAACGCCTGGCCCCTGTTCGAGGCCGCCCAGACCTGCGACGACGACGGCTGGTGGACGGACCGGGAGGCCAAGGGCTTCCTGGAGCGGCTGCCCATCCATTACCTTCGGATCCAGTTCCTGAACGATCATCGGCAGCCCACGCGGCTGGCCGCCCGGGAGGCCTTCCGCTGGCTGGCCGCCGGGGGCAAGAGCCTCAGCTATCAGCTCAACAACCTGCAGGCCAACAAGCCCATCACCTCCCTGACGGAGGAGCAGCTTCTGACTGCGGGCGTCTACCTGGACCTGCCGGGGTTGGGCAACGGCCTTGGCGAGGGCACCTTTGCGCAGACGGGCTTCTCCCAGGTCTCGCCGGCGGAGTTCTTTCGCTATGTGCTTCCGAAATACGTAACCAGGATGCAGGAACGGGTGGTGGAGCAATGAGTCAATCGTGCCGCCTCATGTATCTGGATGAACACCGCAGTGGCATCAGGACCCCGGGCCGGGGGACGCGCTTCATCGCGGTGGCGGGCAACATCGGCGCGGGCAAGTCCTCGCTGGTGAAGTTCATCACCACGAACTGGAACGTGAAGCCCTTCTTCGAGCCCAACGAGGTCAACCCCTTCCTCACGGACTTCTACCAGGACATGCAGCGCTGGGCCTTCCACTCCCAGATCTCCTTTTTGGCCAAGCGCCTGGCCCTGCACCAGCAGTTGGTGACGGAGCCCGGGGTGGTGGTGCAGGACCGCACCATCTACGAGGACGCGGAGATCTTCGCCCGGAACCTGCACCTGAACGGCCACATGACCAAGCGCGAGTACGACACCTACTTCGAGCTGTACCAGGCCATCGTGGCCACCCTGCCCTCCCCGGACCTGCTGATCTACCTGCGCTGCTCGGTGAACATGGCCAGGAAGCGCATCCGCTACCGTGGCCGCCCCGAGGAGCAAAGCATCCCCCGGGCCTACATCACGACCCTGCACGATCTGTACGAGGACTGGTTCAGTCGGTGGAATCGCAGCGATTCGCTGGTCATCGAGATGGACACCCTGGATTGGAAGAACGATCTCATCCACCGGGCAGAACTGATCGAAAGCATCAACAATCTGCTGAAGACGGAGCAGCCCCTGGGGCTGTCCTGACAACCCCTAGATCTTGGTGAGCATGTCGGCTTGAAGGTCGATGGTCAGGCGGCCCAGCAGCACCTTGGCCTTGCCCCTGGAGTCCAACTCCTGAAGGGTGCCCTGCTGGCCCGCCAGCATGCCTCTGGTGACCCGCACCCGGTCTCCTGGCTCCAGGCCGCTTTGCTTGCGGACCCGTTCCTTCTTTTCTTCCTTGATCAGCTTGGCCAGGCCCAGGCGGTCGTTGCCGCTGCTCCAGGCGAACAGACGAAAGAGGGCCAGGAAGCGGGGCAGGTCGGCCTGCAGGGTCTGCACCACGTCGGCCCCAGCCTGGGCGGCGTCCTGGGTGTCCAGGTCGCGCCCGAAGAAGAGGAAATCCTCCCAGGCGGGGAGGCGACCTTCGGTCTGCTCCAGCCAGGCCACGGGGTTGGAGGTCTGCCCTCCCACTCGGGCCACGCTGCCCTCGGGCAGGCGGGCCATCAGGGGCGACACCTTGGTGCGCTCAAAGGGGTCCTTGAGGGCCGCCTCCAGGTTGCGGCGGTCCAGCACGGCGTTGGCGTGGATCCATAGCCCCCACTCCAGGCCAGCGGCATGGACCCGCACCCCCACGAAGGCGAAGCGGTGCATGGCGTTGGGCCGCTGGATCATCTGGGCCAGGGACAGCTCCCGCTCGGCGCCCTTCTCCACGGTCTCCCGCTCTTTGTCGTTCCTGGCCAGGTACAGCCACAGGCAGTCCACCTTGTGGGCGTTGAGGACCTCGGGGTGGGCGGCGCTGAGGTTCCAGGTGAGCCCCTCTTCAGGGACCTCCAGGCCCGCCACCAGGACCTTGCGCAGACCCTCCAGGGCGGCGGAGACCTTCATGCGCTCCAGGTTGAAGCGATGGGAGGCCCACTTGGCCTGCTCAAAGGCGCCAAAGTGCGCGGCCTCAAACCCAGCAAAGCCTGTTCCTTCCGAGTACAGCATTCCTTCACCGCCCAGATTCTTTGCGGGCAGGGGCCCGCCGGGCGGCCAGTATAGGTAGGGATAACTTGCAGGTCTAGCGAAAACTACGCTCTTCTTTGGGGGCGTTGAATGGCCTGCAGGAGGCTGGAGCCCAATGACGCCGCCCGCTCGACGACGATGAGATCCTGCTCCGAGAAGGCCCCCTCCTCCCGGCTTCGATAGAGCTGGATCACGGCCAGGGGTCGGTCGTCAAGGAAGACGGGGACGCACAGCAGGCCGCCGCAGGCCCGCCAATCCGAGGGGTCCACCAGCACGGGCCGGCAGGAGGCGGCGCTGCACTGGAGGCTGATGCCGATGCCATCCTGAAGGGCCAGGGCCGCGGGCTCCGCACGGTTGAAGGTGAAGATGAGGCCGCTGCTGCCACGGGTGTGGTGCCCGGAGGCCGCCAACAGCATCATGCGCTCTTCGTCCAGGGCCACCGTGAACCAGGCCTGGGAGGCCCCCACCACCCGGCGGATCACATCCAGGGCCAGGGTCGGGGTCTCCTCCGGGGGCAGCTTGAGGATGCGACCGAAGGACAGCTCCAGTTCCCTCATCTTCACGGCCAGGCCCGGGTCCTTCCAGGGACCCACCTGGGACTCGGAGGTGAGCTGGGGATTGTGGGAGCTCATGGGCAGCTCCACCTTCACGACGGACAGGTACTTGACCCGCCGCCGGTCCGCCAGGTCCGCCGCGGATTCGTTTGGTTGAGGGGGGCGCTCCAGCCCCATGAGCTGCCGATCCTTGGTGGTGACCTTGATGAAGGGCAGGTGCCTCACGTCGTCGCCGGGCTCTTCCGGGGGATCTTCCAGGTCGGTGGGTTCGGGGGGGGACTGGAGGGCCTGTTCGATCTGGGCCTCAAGGTAGGTCATGGTGCCGGGAGGGATGGCCTCCTCTGCGTCGCAGGGCTCTTCGGCCGAACCAGGGCGGACCACATCCGGGCATTGGCCCGCGATGGAGATTCGGATGCTGCGCCCCAGGCGCGCGTCATTCAACAGTATGGTGGAGTCTTCGAGGATCTCGCAGGAGGCGGTACCCAGCTTCATGGGCGCCGCACCGGCCATCTCAAGGGACAGGCGCAGGGCCAGCATCCAATTGTCAGCTTCCACCTCAAGGCGCCTCTCAGAACCCCCCGTCCCTTCGGAAATGGTAACGGCGAATCGCATGCAACCTCACCGGGAAGCCAACCACCGGACAGACCTGAAAGTGAAACCAGCGGGCGTTACAGGGCTCGAACCTGTGACCTACGGCTCCGGAGGCCGTCGCTCTATCCAACTGAGCCAAACGCCCGGTCAACAAACAACGGCGCTAACTATAACCAGCAAAGGGGAGGTGTCAACGGTTAAGGATTCCCTGGGGAGCTGCGGGAGATTTTGGTTGACAAGACCACGCTGTTTTCGATACTTAGCGCGGTCCAAAGCCTCAGACTTTGGCCGTTTTGAAGGAGATTGACCGTGAAAAGAACATATCAGCCGCACAACATCAAGAAGATCAGGACCCACGGCTTCCGGGCCCGCATGGCCACCGCCGGTGGCCGCAAGGTCCTCAACGCCCGCAGGGCCAAGGGTCGCCACAGCCTGACCGTGAGCATCCCCAAAAAGTAACGACGGATGTCCCCGATGGGAGAATTCTCCTTCCCACGTCAGGATCGGCTGCTCCATTCCAGCGATTTTGACCGGGTGTTCAAGGGTGGGAGAAAGATCCAGACCAGGAATCTGCTGGTCTTCATGATGCCCGGCCCAGAGGATGGACGCCGGCTGGGCATGACAGTGACCCGGAAATTCGGCAAGGCGGTGCAGCGGAACAGGGCCAAGCGGGTGATCCGCGAGGCCTTTCGTCACAACCGGGATCTCCTGCTTGCCCCGCTGGACGTGGTGGTCATTGTGAAACGCGACGCGATGCTGCCCACGCGCACGGAGTACGAAAGGGACCTGGTCCATGCCTTCAAGCTCTACAGAAGAATGGAAAGGCAATAACAGGGCCAGCGCTGTGCTGTTGTTCCTGCTGCTGCTGCCTCTGCGCTTCTATAGGACTGTGGTGTCCCCCCTGCTGCCCCCCGCCTGTCGTTTCCATCCAAGCTGTTCCAACTACGCCATCGAAGCCCTCCAGGTCCACGGCCCCGCCCGCGGTCTTTGGTTGGCTGTGCGGCGCGTTTCCAGGTGCCATCCTTGGAATGAGGGCGGGGTCGATCTGGTCCCCCCTCGGAGTTCCCGGGCTGTGCCCAGAGGTTGCCATTGAAGACCCACTCCCTTCGCAGCCTGGTGTGTCTTGTCCTGCTTGCTTCGGGGCTCCTGGCCGGCGCGCCCGCCCACGGTGCTGAGGGGCCCGTCGTTCGCTGCGGCGACGGTGAGCCCGGGGCGGTGGAGCTGGTCTCCCAGGAGGCCAACGAGAAGTACCGCGCCGTGTTCAGCGGCCGGGGTGGCACCCTGGCCTGCTTCGAACTCCTCTACGATCAATATCAGCAAGAGGAGCTTAAGGGCTCCGTGGGCGTGGTGCCCCAGTGGATCTCCCGGCCGGGCCCCATGCAGCTGGTGAACACCTGGGATACCCGCTTCCTGCCCTTCCAGTTCCAGCTCTCCCAGCCCGAGGTCCTGGCGGGCGTGCAGCTGACCCGGACCCTGGTGCAGCCCGTGGCCTCCCTGGCCGACCCCAAGGGTTGGAAGGCGGGGGCCAAGGTCACCGCGGACTTCTTTGATCTGTACCGCGCGGACCCCATCTTCTCGCTGGTCAGCGCCCCCGGCGATGCCGAGGCCGTCTACGTGTGGCCCAACCCCGCCACGGACACCTCGGACGTCTACGTGGAGCGGCGCCTCAAGCCCCTTGGGGGGCACCGCTTCCGCCTGCTGGTGACGGTGTACAACCTGGGCGCCAAGGCCCTGCAGATCCAGCCCCGGCTGACGGTCACGTCCTGGGAGACCCCGGGCACCACCGCCGGCACCTCCATCTTCTCCCCCCCCGCCAACATCAAGGGGGCCCAGTGCCAGGCCGGCGGTTCCTTCAACACCGAGCCCGCCGAGGCCCTCCTCAAGGAGGGGGGCGTCAAGAACCCCGGCGGGGCCACCGAGTGGGTGGGCGTCTCCGATCGTTACTTCCTGCTGGCCGCCGTGAACCGCAGCGCCGAGGAGTCCTCCTGCCAGCTTCAGGCCGGCGGCAACGGCGTGCTTAGCGCCAGCGCCTACCGCCCCGCCGTGACCCTGTCCTCGGGCCAGTCCTGCAACCCCTCCTGGCTGAAGGGGCGCCCCGGGGTGTCCTGTGATGAATTGGCCAAGGTGCTGGGCCTGGATGCCGAGGGTCTGTGGGACCGGGCGGCCCTGGAGAAGGCCTTTGTCCAGAAAGAGAAGGAGCTGCGGGACGCGGGTCTGTCGGATGCCGCGGCCTCCCACATCCGCTCCTCCAACCGCCTCTCCTGGGAGAACATGCTGTTCGTGGGCCCCAAGACCATCGGTCTGCTGAAGGACGCCGCCCCCACCCTGGAGGAGTCCTTGGACTTCGGCATCCTGGCGGTGCTGTCCAAGCCCATGCTGTACATCATGCGCTGGTTCCACGACTACATCCCCTCCTGGGCCCTGGCCATCATCTTCCTGACCATCCTGGTCAAGCTGATCATGCTGCCCCTGACCCAGAAGAGCTTCCTGAGCATGCAGCGCATGACCGAGCTCAAGCCCGAGATGGATCGCCTTCGCGAGAAGTACGGCAAGGACCGGGAGCGCATGAACCAGGAGGTCATGAACCTCTACAAGCGGGAGAAGGTCAACCCCCTGGGGGGCTGCCTGCCCATGCTGCTGCAGATGCCCATCTGGATCGCCCTCTACCGGACCCTCTACTCCGCCGTGGACCTCTACCGGGCCCCCATGGGCCTGTGGATCCACGACCTCTCCGCCCCCGACCCCTTCTTCGTCATGCCCCTGGTGCTGGGTGGCCTGATGTACGTGCAGCAGAAGATGACGCCCACCACCATGGACTCCCAGCAGGCCAAGATGATGCTGTACATGATGCCCGTCATGTTCACCGTCTTCATGCTGTTCCTGCCCTCGGGCCTGAACCTGTACATCCTGGTGAACACCCTGCTGTCCATCGCCCAGCAGTACTACCTGAAGAGAAGATTCACTACCGGCGGCACAACCCGCGCCGCATAGGAGGTTTTCCATGGAAGAGAAACGGCGTTTCAACGGCAAGACGGAAGAGGAGGCCCTGGAGCGGGCCGAGCGCGCCCTTGGGATCCCCAGGGCGGAGCTGAAGTTCGAGGTGGTCTCCCGCAGCAAGGGCATCCTGGCTGTGGTGAAGCCCAGCGTGGTGGTGGAGGTGGTGGTGGACGGCCTGTACGACAGCCCCGCCGAGTTCTCCGAAGCCATGGAGGAGCTGCCCGCCCCGGCGCCCACCCGCAGCGCACGGCCCCACCGGGAAGAGCGTGCCCCCCGGGAGGAGCGTGCTCCCCGGGAGGAGTACGGCGACAGCCAGGAGGACGACGAGGAGCGCACCCCCGAGGAGTTCGCCCGCAGGATGGCCAAGTCCAAGGAGTTCTGCGCGGGCCTCTTGGAGCGTCTGGACCTGGACCCCGCCGAGCTGGTCATCCGCGAGGGTCGCAATTCCATTGAAATCTGCGCCACCGGCGAGTTGGCCGACCGTTTCCAGCAGGACCCCGAGTTCGTGGAGTCCTTCCAGTTCGTGGTGAACAAGGTGGTGAACCGCTTCCCCCCCCGGTGGAAGATCACCATCGACGGTATGAGCGCCCTGAGCGAGAAGGACCTGGAGTTGCTGGAGAAGGCCCGTCGCTGGATCCGCAAGGTCGAGGAGAGTGGCCGCGAGATGTGGCTGGATCGGCTGAACCCGAGGGAGCGCCGGCTGGTCCACATGGAAGTGTCCAAGAACAGCAAGGTCGCCAGCAAGAGCGAGGGCGAGGGCCGCGAGCGTCGCCTGTGCATCTACCTGGCCGAGTAGCCCAGGCCAGCCCTTACAATTCCAACGTCAGCAACCCGCTTTCCCATCCGAACCGCGCGCGTCAGCAAGCGGGCTGACCGCCCGACCACCCCAAGCCCCCTCCCTCGCGGTCGGGGTTCAGAGGGTGCGGGGTCAACCCCGAGCCTGTCCGAACAGCCGGGCCTGGAGCTCTCCTTTGGCCGCCAAGTCCTCCGGGCCCCGAACCTTCCACCAGGTCCCCACGGAGTTGAACATGGGGCGGTCCGTCTCCCCGTCCCCCAGGGCCCCGGCCTGGGCCGACGTCACCCCATGCAGGGCCAGAAAGCGCCGGCTCCAGACGTCCTTGCCGTTGTTGCCTCCGTCCCCAACGTGGATCACCGGCCGCAGTCGCCCCTCGCTTTCGGTCAGGGTGTTGGCGGCCACCAACCGCGCCTCCGGCGGGATGCCGGCGGCGTCCAGGATCCGGTGGGCACAGCGCAGGAACCCCGTGGAGATGATGGCCAGCTTCAGGCCCGCCCCGTGGGCTCTCTTCAGGAACTCCACCGTCACCGTGGGCACCTCGATGCGGTCCAGCAGCGCCTCCACCTGGGCCAGGTCCAGCCCGGCGTCCGTCCAGGTGTCCACGTCCAACCGGCAGAAGTCCAGGTAGTCAAGCTGGCCCGCCAGGTACCGGTTCAGCAGGGGCAGGCCGTCCTGCTCCCAGCGCCCGATCTGTTCGTGGACGAACTGCCAGGGGGACTTGACGTTGGTGAGGGTGCCGTCCATGTCCAGCAGCAGCAGGCGCAGGGGCGCCGCTGGGTCACCAGCCGCTGCTTTATCCGGCGTACCCCCTCCCTTGCGGTCGGGGTTCTGAAAGTTCGTTGACATGGCGGTCAGTCCCGGGCGGCCAGCGTGGAGCCGGGGCCTCGGTGGCTTCTGATGAGCCCCACGGGTCCAAGCCAGGCCCGGCCGGCGGTGAGGTTGCGGTCCAGTACGGTGTTCAGCTCCGTCTTGCTACCCTCGTCCCGGATGACCCCCGGTTTGCCCAGGTGGGCCGACAGCCGCCGGATCTCCCCGCGATGGGGCGCGATGAAGCGCACTGCCCCCTTGGCCTCCACGGTCTCGGCAACCCCCACCAGGAGGCTGCCGTCATTCAGCTTGAAGAACACCAGATCCCCGGGGACGGGGGCCGCCCGGTCATTGGGAGCGTGGGCCTTGCAGATCTGGTCCGCCAGGGCCCCCTGGCTCCCCGGCACCTCCACCCCTGTGACAAACAGCAGGTGGCGCAGGTAGGTCTCGGTGGTGAAGTCCCGCAGCCCCACGACGCGCTGGGCCGCCGGCAGGAAGCCCGGACCCTCGGGGGCGGCCGCGACCACCCCTCGGGGGGACGCAGCCGGGGTCTGTTTGGACTTGGTCGGGGCCGCCTGGGTCTTGGCCGGCGCCGCTGCCACTGCCCGCTCCTGTTTGGCGGGCTGTTGCTTGGCAGGCTCCTGCTTCACGGGGGCTGCCGCCACCGCCTCCTGCTCGGGCTGGATGGGGGCCGCGGGGGCCACCGGGCCAAGCTGGTAGGTGCCATGCCACTGGCTGTTCAGCAGGGGCTGGTCAAAGTTGTAGGCCATCAAGGGGCGGCTCCAGGTCCCACCGCAGCCGCCAAGCAGCGCGAGGGCCAAGGGGGCCAGAATCCAGGAGCAGGTGTGGGCTTTCATGGTCTTTTGACATTCCCTCCCTGCCTCCTATCATAGGGCGGTGGCCCAAGGGCCCAAATTTTTCCCTGGGAAGGTGACACCATGAAACAGCTGTCAAGGCTGCTGCCCCTATTGGCGCTGATCCTGCTGCCCGGCTGCTACGGGGATGACGTGGGGACCGGCACCCTCAAGGTCGGCTGGAAGCTCGAAGGCAAGACCTGCGAGTCCGCCGGCGTGGTCATGGTGCGGGGGGACCTGCTGGACGGCAGCACCTCTGTGCTGGACACCGCCCCCCTGGAGCTGGTCTGCAGCGCCGGCACCATGATGTTCCCCGAGGTCCCCGCAGGCCGCTACACGGTGCTGTTGGAGGGCCTGGATGATCAGAACCGCGCCATCTACGAGGCCCGGGCCAACGGGGTGCGGGTCCGTGAGGGCAGCACGGTGACGGACGCCGGGGCACCCCTGGTGCTCCAGCGCAAGCTGGGCTTCCTGCGCCTGCGCTGGACCTTCCCGCTGGACACCCCCACCTGCGGCTTCTCCGGTATCAATCAGGTCGAGGTCTCCGTGGAGGCGCAGGGCGCGGACCTCTCCTACTTCACCGGCAGCTTCCCCTGTGACCCCGCGGCGGCCCCGTCGGACGAGCTGGCCGCACCCCTGGTGTCGGGCTGGCTGGAGCTGCCCGGCATGCCCCCCGGTCACGAAGTGGCCGTGTATGCCTTCGGGCTGGATCAGGCGGGCTCGCGGACCCACTTCGGTGAGGGCAAGGCCGACATCCCGGACACCGGCGGCAGTGAAGTCACGGTGAAGTTGGAGCCCTGCGACGGCAACTGCATCTAGGCACCCCCCAGGCCCCCCGAAATCACCCCTTTTTGCCCCTTCAATGTTCTTGACTTTGCAGGGGCATACGGCTTAAATCGCACCCTGAAAAACTTTGTGCCCGGTTTGTCCCGACAACCACGAAGGAAGAGCAAAATGAGCAGAAGCCGTGACGACAAGCGTGGCGACCTGAACAGCAGCGAGAAGCGTCCCTCCAAACCGGTTTCCGGGGATACCCTCGAGGAAATCCTTGGCAAGGACTTCGCCAGCCTCGTTACCGACAACGGTGCCGACGCGAACAGCGACGCAGGTGAGAAACTCCACGCCATGGAAGATGCCATGGATGGTGGCAAGAAGAAGAGGATCGGCCTGGTGGTCTTCCTCGCCTCTCTGCTGCTGACCATGGCCATGGTGACCTACGTCATCGTGGACCCCCTGGCCAGTTGGCGCGTGGCGTCCTTCATCCGTGGGGACCTGACCCAGATGGATCGCCAGCGGGCGGCTGACCTCACCCGTCAGTACGACGAGCAGGTGGCCCTGCTGCAGGAGAAGACCGGCGCCATCAGGCTGCAGTACTACCCTGCCACCGCCAAGGTCTCCATCATCCAGAAGGCCCGGGTGCTGGACACCATCGAGGCCAAGGAGGCCCGGCCCTTCGGCGATCCCATCTCCATCGACAACGACAGCCTCCACCTGCGTGCCGATGAAGAACTGCCCGACCTCAACATCGAGAACCTGCCCATCCGGGAGCGCGGCAAGATGTGCATCCCTGACGGCCAGTTCTACCCCGCCAGTCGGGTCGTCTGCCCGGGCTACGAGAAGTGCCTGGCGGCCACCGTCGTGAAGGAAGACGTGGCCGAAGAGGGCGCCGAAGGTGAAGAGGGTGCCGAGGGCGAGGCCAAGGCCGAACCCAAGGACAAGCCCGAGGAGCCCAAGCCCGCCCTTGGCAGCGACTGCAACCAGTACTTCAATGACCCCAAGGTCTTCAGCAACGAGAAGTTCTGCGACGGCGTGCCCAGCACCTGCAAGGATGCCTGCGATTGCTACCGCCACACCCTGCGCATGGTGGACTTCTGCCCCGATGACAGCAAGTACTACCCCGCCATCTCCGGTATGGTCCAGAAGTGCCCCGGCGCCGACACGCTCATGGACCCCACCAAGGTCCCCGTGTTCATCTATGATTACAGCTTCGTCTTCGAGGCCGACGACTACCTGCCCTCCGTGGTGTCCTACACCGAAGAGAACTGGAAGAGCCTGGGCTCGGGCCGCTACGTGATCCTGTTCCCCAAGGACTTCAGCCTGCTGCGTGACTGGGTCCCCGTGCTGGAGAAGTTCCAGAAGGCCAGCAAGGGCATCCGCTGCTGGGACCGCACCTGGGAAGATCAGCTCTTCGCCGGTCAGCGTGAGAAGGTCCTGGCCGCCGCCAATGGCGCCCTCGAGGAGAAGGCCAAGGCCAGGGAGGCCACTGAGGCCGCCCTCAAGGCCAAGAAGATCCAGTACGAGAAGGTCGTCTCCCAGGTGGGCACCCTGCGCAAGGTCAAGAAGATGGCCACGGTCGTGGACGGCCGGGGCGAGATCTTCTGGTTCTGCACCCAGAAGAACACCTGCGAAGAGGCCAACCTTGCGGTCCTCAAGGCCGAAGATCTGGACGCCTACTACGGCGTGCTGGGCCTGATGGATCCGGGCAGCAGGAACCACCCCGAGCTGGCAGCCGAGCTGGCCGCCCGCCCCATCCTGGACGCTGGCATCAAGTGCCTGGACAAGTGGATGCCCCTGCAGGCCCGCGCCAAGGAGCCCGGCTTCGTGAAGGTCACCGACCCCACCTGCATCTCCGCGGTGGAGGCCATCCGCGCCGTCAGCCCCGAGGCCTACCAGGCCCTGGTTGCTGATTTCCTGGACCCCGTGGCCAACGCCCAGGTGCTGGCCGCCGACAAGGCCGGCCTGGAGTCCTACTTCAAGAGCCGCGCCGAGTACGGCGAGTCTGCCACCCCCGCCTACGACGACATGCTGCTGACCTCCGAGGCCAACGGCCGTCACATCGAGTTCCTGATCAAGCTGTACCTGTTCGAGCCCGAGCAGTTCCAGGTCTACATGGATCGCTTCGTGAAGGCCCGCCTGGCCAACCACCAGGAGGAGGCTCGCAAGGGCAACTTCTACTCCGATCCCGCCCGTGGCCTCAAGACCGCCCTGGAGCTGGCCTGGTGGATTGGCAAGCCCGCCTTCGACGCCATGTACACCCGCCTCTGGGAACTGGATGTCCAGGCCTGCCTGTTCTTCGCCAAGGAGCACGACGCCGTCCGCTTCGAGGCTGACCGCAAGCGCTTCCAGGAGATGATGGCTTACTACAACAAGATGCAGAAGGACAACGAGGCCGCCGCGGCGGACTTCCGCGTGACCTATCCCAAGTACCGCAAGATGCTCAAGGAGCTGACCGAGGCCAAGGAGCTGCTGCGCACCAACAAGGTCGCCTTCGATGCCAAGTACGGCGCCCTGCTGGCCGCCGGCGAAGCGGGTGACCGGGATCTCTACATCGGCCTGCTGCTGGCGACCAACCCCGCCAAGGCCAAGACCCTCATCGACGAGATGGGCAAGCTGCCCGAGGTCAAGGAAGGTGCCGAGCCCGCCCAGGAAGGCGACCAGCGCGAGTACCACAAGTTCCTGGCCTTCCAGTACTTCCTGGCCAAGCCCAGGCTGGAAGCGGGCATGAAGCTGCTGGAGAAGCGCGTGGCGCCCTTCTTCCTGACGGAAGCCGAGTACGCCGCCGCCAACGCCGGCAACCCCGCCGCCCCCTCCTACGAGGACATGCTGTCGGACATGGTCAACAAGGACCTGCCCCTCAAGTATTTCTGGCTGATCCGCCTCTTCGACAACCCCTCCCGCTTCGAGCGTGAGATTGGCCGTCTGGACCGCAACAAGACCCTGCTGATCGCCAAGTCCCTGGACGGTGCCCGCTTCAAGTACCTGTCCGACCTGGCCTGGCTGGAGCCCGAGATCGACCGCGACACCGACGTGACCCCCGCCTTCAAGGAGTGGGCCATCATGGACCGCACCATGCTGGAGGCCGAGAAGGAGCACCTGGCTGCCTGGGCCGTCCGCAAGGCCGCCACCGAGCGCAAGTTCAAGCGCAGCAAGGCCGCCGCGGCCTGGTTGCTGGAGCCCACCATGGTGGAGCGCGCCCTGGACGCCAGCCTCAAGCAGAACGACCGCTACGCGCTGCTGATGAACAACCTGGAGCAGTACGAGGAGTCCAAGATCATCGAAGTGGCCGCTGACCCCATCCGCGAGGAGGGCCAGGCCTTCATCGATGACATGGCCACCATGTGGAAGAAGTTCGGCGAGTCCGGGAACATGGACATCCGCTCCCACTACAACTTCACCGAGGCCCGCTGGTCGCCCCTGGTGGACGAAGTGCGCATCAGCTTCCCCAAGACCTACACCTTCATGGACGAGGGCCTGCGCAACAAGCGGGCCGACTGCCGTGAGCCCGCCGCCCTGCGCGCCTTCCTGGACTGCCAGTTCGCCAACGCCAACAAGGCCGAAGGCGAGAAGCCCGACACCTGCCCCAAGCTGCCCTAAGACATCCCATTCCAAATTTCCTTCCCCCACCTGGGGGAAGGTGGCGCGTAGCGCCGGATGAGGGGCGTAGTTGCCCCTGCTGCGCCGTGCCCCCCGTTCCCAACGCCTCTTCAGCGTGCGACAGCCCTCACCCCTCACTCCCCTCCCCCAGCGGGGGAGGGGAAGAACGCAGGCGCTTGCACGAGGTCGGAGGTTCCGCGCCGGATGGGGGTGTCGGGGCCACCGCCGGCATTGGGGAACGCGTGCCCAGCGCCCGACTGCTTGCACAACCGACCCACGCTACCGCTGGAGCAGGCGCGCCATGGACGATGGACATCATGGACGACGGACAGGCCGCCAGGATGGACATCATGGACATCATGGACGGGATGGGGCGCGCCAAGACAATGGACCGGCAGCAGCGCGCCGCTACCGCGGCGCTGGCTGCCATGGACAGGGGCGATCAGCTAGCAACTAACGAATCACCCCACCTCTGGTCCCTTCCCCCCCCCGGGGGAAGGTGGCGCGTAGCGCTGGGGGAAGATTTCACTGCTTTGAATCCAACAGAATCGTGACGGGGCCGTCGTTGGTGGAGGCGACTTGCATGTGGGCGGCGAAGCGGCCGGTCTGGACGGGCACCCCCGCGGCCCCCAGCATGCCCACCAGGTCTTCCAGCAGTTGCTGGGCAGCCTGGGGCTCCATGACCTGGTTGAAGGCCGGGCGGTTGCCCTTGCGGGCGTCAGCGAAGAGGGTGAACTGGGACACCAGCAGCAGTTGGCCGCCCACCTGGGACAGGTCCAGGTTCATCTTGCCGGCGGCGTCCTCGAAGATACGCAGGCCCGCCAGCTTCCTGGCCATCCAGGTCAGGTCGGCGGGGCCATCCTGGGGACCCACGGCGGCATAGACCAGCAGACCCGGGCCGATGCTGCCCACCACTTCCCCTGCCACTGTCACTGAGGCTGCGCTGACGCGCTGAACGACGGCCCGCACGGGTCAGGCCTGGGGGGCTGGCTCACCGCAAAGGGAGGCGCCTTCCAGGGCCTTCTCCACGGCTTCTTCGTTGTCGCCAAGGGCGATGCTGAATTCCTTGACCAGGAGGGTGCGGGCCATCTCCAGCATCTTGCGCTCGCCAAAGGAAAGATCCTTGTCGCGCTTGATGTGGCACAGGTCGCGGTAGACCTCGGCGACCTCCACGGCCTGGCCGCTTTTGATCTTCTCCAGGTAGCGGCGGTAGCGGCGGTTCCAGGTCTCTTGAGGTTCCTGGCGCTGGAAGGGGGTGCGCACCAGGTCCATGAGGGCCTCGACCTCTTCCTTGCTGACCAGGGGGCGCAGACCCACCGAGTCCACCTTCTTCACCGGGATCATGATCTTCTTCTCGGTGTCGGTGATGCGCAGGGTATAGAAGATCTCCGTCAGGGGGCCGATTTTCCGGCTTTCGATGCCGACGATTTCGGCCACACCCTGGGCAGGGTAGACCGCCAAATCACCGATTTTGAACTGACCCTCAGACATGGGAAGGAAATCTCCGCAAGCCTTGAACAGGTCGCGAGTATAGTCCCGGGGGAGGCAAGTAGGCAAGCAGCGTTTTTCGAGGGGAGGTCAAAGGGGGTTCGAGAGGGGGGGCAGGGCAGGATCCATCGGGCAAAAAAAACGGGAAGCCTGAGTGGTGCCCCGATTCCACTTCAGGCTTCCCGTAAGGGAGAGGACCGTTATGAGGCGGCCCTCAAACCGCATTCAAATCACTCGGTCTCTTTTTCGGTGTAGAGGGCGGCGCCGCCACGGATGGCTCACTCGTTGTCGGAGGCCTGGGGGTCACCAAGGCCGTAGCGCTGGAAGGTGCTGAAGCCACCATCGCAGTCGAGGTCGGCATTGGCGGTGGCGGTGAACTGGGCGGCCCCACCGGTCTGGTCGTTGTTGTAGAAGCTGTACACGAAGTAGTGCTCTTCGGTGATCTGGAACTTCAGGGCGTTCCAGGTGTTGCTGTTCCAGTTGGAGGGCTTGGCATTGCAGCGGTCGTCATTGTTGGTGTCCTGGCTGGTGCAGCAGGAACCCTCGATGGGGGTCTGGGCCTGGGTGGCGGGGAACTGGCAGTCCAGCTTGGAGGCGGTGTGCTTCACGACGCGCGGGGTGGCGTAGTAGTCGGAAGCGCCCTTGTAGATCTTGTCCAGCATGTCGATGGCTTCAGAGGTCTTGGCCTTGCGCATGTACTTGATGAAGGCGGGCACGGCCACGACGGAGAGGATGGCGAGAATGGCCACCACGATCATGAGTTCGATCAGAGTAAAACCCTTGGCGCTGTTACGGAACTTGGTCAACATCTTGGCCTCCTAGAAAAAGGTTTTTCAAATGGGCCACCTGGCCCAGACTTACCACGCCCCTTCTCCTTTGCACATTTGGTGCCAACCAAGGGGCACACCTTGAAAATGCAACTAACTGCGCGAAAACACTGAAAAAGAATTTTTTTGCGAGGTCTTGACAAGTTTGCCGGGGGTGACGCAATTGGGTCCCGAGGTGACAAAACTTGTCAACGTGAGATGCCGAATTTGGACATCTTGTAGCGCATGGAGCGGAAGGACAGGCCCAGTCTTTCTGCGGCTCTCGTGACGGAACCATTGACGGCCTTGAGGGCCGCCTCGATGTGGTGCTTCTCGATTCTTTCAAGGTAATGGTCCAGGGAGTTCTCCTGGGTGAAGCCATCGATGCCGGTGTCGGCCGTGGGGACGCTGGTGTGGGTCTCCACCTCGCGCAGCAGCTTGGGGGGCAGGGACGCGGGGGTGACCCAGTCGGAGGTCTCGAAGGCCAGGGCCCGCTCGACCACGTTCTCCAGTTCCCGCACATTGCCCGGGAAGCTGTAGGTCATCAGCATGTGCATGGTCTCGCGCTCGAAGCCCTTGGTGGTCTTGTCCAGCTCGCCGGCGAACTTGTCCAGGAAGTGGCGGGCCAGCAGGGGGATGTCCTCCCGGCGCTCCCGCAGCGGCGGGATATGAATATGGATGACGTTGAGGCGGAAGAAGAGGTCCTCGCGGAAGGCGCCGGTGGCCACGTCCGCCTCCAGGTCCCGGTTGGTGGCGGCGATGATGCGGGCGCTGACCTCGATCTCCTTGAGGCCGCCCACGGGCTTGATCTTCTTCTCCTGCAGCAGGCGCAGCAGCTTGACCTGCATCTGGGTGTTCAGCTCGCCCACCTCGTCCAGGAAGAGGGTGCCGCCGTCGGCCATCTGGGCCATGCCCTTCTTGTCCATGGTGGCCCCCGTGAAGGAGCCCTTGACGTGGCCGAACAGCTCGCTCTCCATGAGGTTCTCGGGGACGGCCCCGCAGTTCACCACGGCCATGGGGCTTTGCTCCCGGCCGCTGGCCTGATGGATGGCCCGGGCAATGAGCTCCTTGCCAGTGCCGCTCTCGCCGGTGATGAGGACGGTGGTCTTCATGGGGGCCACCTGCCGCACCTGCCGGAAGACGTCCCGCATGGCGGCGCTCTGGCCCACGATGCGGGAGAAGGTGCTGCCCTTCTCCAGGGCCTCCTGGAGGCGCTGGTTCTCCGCCACCAGGTTGCGCTTCTCCAGGGCCTTCTCGATGACCAGGGTGATCTCGTCGTTGTTGAAGGGCTTGGACAGGTAGTTGAAGGCCCCCAGCTTCATGGCCTGGATGGCGGTGTCCACGGTGGAGTAGGCGGTCATCACGATGACCTCCGTGTGGGGGCTGAACTCCCTGGTGCCCTTCAGCACGTCCAGGCCTGTCACCTGGGGCATCTTCAGGTCCGTGATGACCAGATCGAAGGCGTTGCGGGCCAGCATGGACAGGGCCTCGGCGCCGCCGGGGGCGGTGGTGACCTCGTGCCCGTGCTTGCGCAGCAGGATGTCGAAGAAGTCGCGCATGCTCTTTTCGTCGTCAACTACGAGTATCCGACCCATGGCTTCTCCTTGGTGGCAGTTTGCGGGGCAGCAGCACCTCGAAGCGGGCGCCGCTGCCGGGGTTGGACTGGACCTTCACGCGGCCCCCGTGGAGCTCCACGTTGCGTTGGACCGTGGCCAGACCCAGGCCCGTGCCCATCTCCTTGGTGCTGAAGAAGGGATCGAAGATGCGCTCCAGGTTCTCCTGGGGGATGCCCTCGCCCTCGTCCTGGACGGCGATGCACACCTGGGTAGTCGCCGTGCCGTCCAGCTCCACCGTGACGGTGCCCCCGCTGCCGCTGGCATCCATGGCGTTGTTCACCAGGTTCCACAGGATCTGGCGCAGGGTCTTGACGTCCGCCCGCAGGTTGGTGTCCCCGTGGGTGATGAGGGTCAGCTGCAGGTTGCTGCCCCGGTTGTCGTGCTCGGCCAGCTCTACCACCTCGCGGCAAAGCTGGGTGAGGTCCAGGGGCTCGAAGCTGGGCTCCACGGGCCGGGAGAAGCTGAGGAACTCGGTGATCCAGCGGTTCAGGTGCTCGGCCTCCCGCATGACGATGTCCATGAGGCGGCGCTCGTCGCCCTCCAGGTGCATGAGGCTGCTGAGCAGCTGGATGGAGCCGCTCATGGAGGCCAGGGGGTTGCGGATCTCGTGGGCGATGTTGGCGGCCAGCCGGCCGATGGCGGCCATGCGGTCCGCGCGCTCCATGCGGGACTCCATCTCCTTGAGGTCAGTGACGTCCCAGAACAGCAGCACGCGGCCAAGCAGTTGCTCGTCCGAGTCCCTCAGGGGGTTCACCGTCCAGCGCAGGTAGCGGATGCGGTCGTCCTGGGCGCGGATGGTGGTCTCGGTGTGGCTGCGGCCCAGCTTGTCGGGGTTGGAGAGGATGGGCCACAGGTCGGGGAAGAAGGTGGAGACGGGTTGGCCCGTCATGGTCTCGTTGTCCGCCCCTACCCAGCGGGCGCTGTAGTCGTTGGCGAAGGTGATGTAGTGGTGGGGGTCCACGGTGATGAGGCCGTTCTCCAGGGAGGAGATGATGTTCTCGTAGAGGTTGCGCAGCTCCCGGATGTTGACCCGCTGGGCCTCGATGCGGCTGTCCGCCTCGCGCAGCTGCTCCACCAGGAAGCTGGCCAGGAAGGCGATGGCGAAGAAGGCCACGATGTTGGTGGCGAAGTTCAAGGAGATGGAGCGGGCGGCCTCGCTGCGGGGGTCCACCAGGACCATCAGGTCCCCCAGCCCCCCCTCATTGCCAAAGGCGCCAAACTGCAGCAGCAGGATCAGGAAGAAGCAGGCGCTGGAGGCGAAGGCCGAGACCAGGGCCCCCATGCGGTACAGGGCGATGGAGGCGGAGATGATGAACAGTGAGAAGAAGAAGGTGAAGATGCTCTCGATGCCGCCGGTGGAGATGACCAGCACGGAGGTGAAGACCGCGTCCAGGCACACCTGCAGGAGGCCCATGGCGGAGAGGACCCGCTCGTTCTTGCTGTTCTCAATAAGGTAAGAGAAGAGCAAGGACAGCAGGACCATGGCCCCCGTGGCGTGGTACAGCAGGGTCTGGGCCAGGTGGGGCATGCCATAGCTGGCCGTGAGGTCGAAGATGAGGGCCGAGGCCAACAGCACAAAGGACAGGAAGACCCGCAGCAGGGTCAGCCAGGCCAGGCGTTTCTGTGTGGAGGCAAGCTGCACGAGAGGGCCCTTCCCCAGGAGGCGCGTTTAGCCGTTACCCACACCGTCTGCCACGGAGAAGATGGGCATGTACATGGCGATCATGACGGAGCCGATGATGCCGCCCAGGACCACCATGATGAGGGGCTCCATCATGGCGGAGAGGCCGTCCACCGCGGCGTCCACTTCGTCGTCATAGAAGTCGGCGATCTTGCCCAACATGATGTCCAAGGCGCCGGTGCTCTCGCCCACGGCGATCATCTGGATGACCATCTTGGGGAAGATCTGCTTCTCCATGAGGGGGGCGGCGATGGTCTTGCCCTCGGCCACGCGGTCCTGGGTGTAGAGCACGGCCTCCTCCACCACGGCGTTGCCGGCGGTCTTGGCCACGATCTCCATGGCGTCCAGGATGGGCACGCCGGAGGAGACCAGGGTGCCCAGGGTGCGGGTGAACTTGGCGATGGAGGCCTTCACCACCAGATCCCCGAAGATGGGGGCCTTGAGCAGGAGGGCGTCGAAGAAGTAGTCCCCCTTCTTGGTGCGTCGGATGAGCTTGTAGACGACCACCGTGGCCACCAGCCCGGCGAAAATGTAGGGGGCGAGGCGCAGGAAGTTCTCGGAGATGTCGATCATGAACTGGGTGATGGCGGGCAGATCCTTGCCCATGCTCTTGAACATGGCGCCGAAGGTGGGCACCACCTTCCACAAGAGGCCCGCGGTGATCATCAAGGACACGGTGAGCACCGTCATGGGGTACTTCATGGCGCCCTTCACCTTGGCCACCAACTTCATGTTCTTTTCGGTGTAGGCCGCCAGTCGGTTGAGGATGGAGTCCAAGATACCGCCCATCTCACCGGCGGCCACGAGGTTCACGAAGAGGTTGTCGAAGACCCGGGGGAACTTGCCCAGGGACTCGGCGAAGGTGTTGCCCTGTTCGACGGACTCCTTGACGCGGTACAGGATGGCCTGGAAGTTCTGGTCCGGCTCCTGGGCCGCCAGGATCTCCATGCACTGCACCAGGGGCAGGCCGGCGTCGATCATGGTGGCCATCTGGCGCGTGAAGATCACGACGGTCTTGGCGCTGATCTTGTTGAAGAACGGGATGCTGGCCAGGACGTTGGTCTTCTTGCGCCGCACGCGGATCACGGTGATGGCCTGCTTGTGCAGGTAGGCCTGCACCTCCTTGACGCTGGCCCCCATGGTGGTGCCCGTCTTCAGCTCACCGCGCTCGTTTGTGCCTTCCCAGTCAAAATATGGCATGGGATCCCCCTGTTATCAGTCGCCGAACATCTTGTTCAGTTCCTCGGTGTCGGCGGAGGCGTTGATGGCCTGTTCTTTGGTGATGAGCCCGGCGTTGGTCAGCCTCACCAGGGACTGATTCATGGTGCACATGCCGCTGGCGGACTGGCCCATCTGCATCTGGGAATAGATCAGCTGGGTCTTGTCGTCGCGGATCAGGTGGCGGATGGCGTGGTTGGGGATGAGGATCTCGGCGCACAGGACGCGGCCCTTGCCATCGGCTTTCTTGAGCAACTGCTGGGTGATGACCCCCTGGAGCACGAAGGAGATCTGGGTGCGGACCATCTCCTGCTGGTCGGAGGGGAAGAAGTCCAGGATGCGGTGGATGGTCTGGATGGCCGAGTTGGTGTGCAAGGTGGCCAGCGTGAAGTGGCCCGTCTCGGCGATGCGCAGGCCGATCTCCATGGTCTCCCGGTCGCGGATCTCGCCCACCAGCACAAAGTCCGGGTCCTGGCGCAGGCTGTAGCGCAGGGCGTTGGCGAAGCTCTCGGTGTCGGCGCCCACCTCGCGCTGGTTCACGATGCAGTTCTTGTGCTCGTGGATGAACTCGATGGGGTCCTCGATGGTGAGGATGTGGCCGCGGTGGCGGACGTTCAGCTCGTTCACGACGGAGGCCAGGGTGGTGGACTTGCCCGAGCCCGTGGGGCCCGTCACCAGGAAGAGGCCGTTGGGCTTGGCGATGATGTCGTAGATGGCCGACGGGAAGCCCAGCTTCTCCAGGGGCAGCACGTCCGTGGGGATCTTGCGCAGGGCTGCGGCCACGGCGCCCTTCTGGCGGAAGAAGTTGGCGCGGAAGCGGCTTTTGTCCTTCCACTTGAAGGAGAGGTCCACCTCGTTGCAGGCCTCGAAGGTCTTCTTCTGCTTCTCGGTCATGATGCTGTAGGCGAACTCCTGGGTCTCGTTGGGGGTCAGGGGCTCGCTTTTCAGGCGGAACAGCTTGCCGTCGATGCGCAGGGCCGGGGGAATGCCGGCGGTGATGTGGACGTCCGTGGCGTTCTGATCCACGGCGGTCTGCAAGAGGCGATGAATATCAATTCCTGCCATGGGTGGGCACTCCTAGTCCGCGCGGGTGTTTCTGACCACTTCTTCCACGGAGGTGACCCCCTCCATCAGACGTACCAGGCCCGAGCCGCGCAGGGTCATCATGCCCAGCCGCATGGCCTCTTTCTTCAGTTCCATGGCGCTGTAGCCCTGCAGGACGGCTTCACGCAACTCGTCCCCGAAGGGCATGACCTCGTAGAGGGCCGTTCGGCCCTTGTAGCCCGTGTTGTTGCACACCTTGCAGCCGGGGCCGCGGTAGATCTGGACGGTGTCGATGCGGTCCTCGGGGACGCCCAGTTCCTTGAGCTTCTCCTTGGGGACGTCAATGACGACCTTGCACTCGGAGCAGTTTCGGCGGGCCAGACGCTGGGCCATGATGAGGTTCACCGAGGAGGTCACCAGGAAGGGCTCCACGCCCATGTTCAGCAGACGGTTCACCGTGGAGGGGGCGTCGTTGGTGTGCAGGGTGGACAGCACGAGGTGGCCCGTCAAGGCGGCCTTGACCGCGATTTCGGCGGTCTCGAAGTCTCGAATCTCGCCCACCATGATGATGTCCGGATCCTGCCGCAGGAAGGAGCGCAGGGCGGCGGCGAAGTTGAGGCCCACGGCCTCGTGGATCTGCACCTGATTGAGGCCCGCCATGTTGTATTCGACGGGGTCCTCGGCGGTGGAGATGTTGTCCGAGGTGGTGTTCAGCTCAATGAGGGCGGAGTAAAGCGAGGTGGTCTTGCCCGAGCCCGTGGGGCCCGTCACCAGCACCATGCCCCAGGGCTGATGGATGGCGTGCTTGAAGTGCTTCAGCTGCTCTTCAAGGAAGCCCAGCTTGGTCATGTCCAACTGCAAGGAGGACTTGTCCAGGATTCGAAGCACGACCTTCTCGCCGAACAGCACGGGCAGCACGGAGACGCGGAAGTCCACTTCCTTCTGGCGGCCCAGCACCAGCTTGATACGGCCGTCCTGGGGGAGGCGGCGCTCGGCGATGTCCAGCTCGGCCATGATCTTGAGGCGCGAGGTGATGGCGTTGCGCAGGCGCATGGGGGGCTTGATCATCTCGTAGAGGGCGCCGTCGATGCGGTAGCGGACGCGGAACTCGCGCTCGTAGGGTTCGATGTGGATGTCCGAGGCGCCGCGGCGGATGGCGTCCACCAGGATCAGGTTCACCAGACGCACCACGGCCTCTTCGTGGGAGTCGCGCTCCAGCTCTTCGATGTCGATGCCGTCGTCCTGGGCCAGGAGGTCCACGTCCTCGTCGGGGAGGGTCTCCAGCAGGTCGTCAATGGCCGCCTCGTCCTCGGCGTAGTAGCGGTCCAGGGCCTTGTTGAGCTGGCTCTCGGGGGCGACCACCATCTCGACGCTGTACCCCGTCAGGAACTTCACGTCGTCCATGGCGTACAGGTTGGAGGGGTCGGACACGGCCACAATGAGGGAAGATCCCTCCTTGTTGATGGGCATGATGCCGTGCTTCACTGCCACATCCTTGGGGATGAGGCGCAGCAGCTCCTCGGGGACCACGATCTCGTCCAGGTTCACCGACGGGATGCCGTACTGCTTGGACAGGAAGCTGACCATCTGGGCCTCGGACACGTAGCCCAGGTTGGCCAGCGTGTTGCCCAGCTTGCCGCCGTGCTTGGTGATCTGCTTCTTGGCGTCGTCCAGCTGATCCAGGCTGATGACGCTTTCGCGAAGCAGCAACTCGCCCAGGCCCGAGGATGCAGAGCGGGCCTTTGGAGGCTGAAGTTCGTTGTCGCTGTCCTTGCGGCCGTTGTTTTTCACAACCATGTTCATCCCCACGCTGGTGACGGACCCGGGCGCCGGCAGCGCGCAAAAGTCCGGCGGGGATTCTAGCACTGCTTTTCCAAAAGCGTCAATTAACGGATCAACGCGCGGGGGCACGCCGGTTGGCAGGCAAGAAGGTCCTTGCCGGTCAAAGCCGCGCACGCAGCGAAGCGCAGTAAGCGGATCCGGGCGCCCCAGGTAGCACGGGCGGCCCCCCCCGCCCCCCCCACACCTCGCGTCCCCGTTGCACTGGGAGGCCCCGCTGTGCCATAAACGGGGCCCTGGAGGTGTGCATGGCGGGGGGCAGGTTGGGCTTGGCGTTGTTGCTGTTGGCCGCGGGGCTGCTGGCCCTGTTCGCCTTCCAGCCCATCTGGGACATAGACCTCTTCTGGCACCTCGCGGCGGGGCTCTGGATGTTGACCCATCTAGCCTGGCCCTCCACGGACATCCTGGGCTTCGACCCGGCCCGCACCTGGGTCAGCTTCCAGTGGGGCTACGAGGTCCTGGTGGCGCTGCTGGACCGCTGGGGGGGCCTGGGGCCCGTGCGGCTGCTGCACGTGGTGGTCAGCGCCGGGGCCTTCCTGCTGTTCGTGCTGTTGGTGCGGGCGCGGCAGCGGGAGGCGGGGCAGGGGGGCGCTCTGTGGGCCTGGTTCCTGCTGGCCCTGCTGTTCGCGCTGTGGGCGGACCGGGTGCGGGTGCGGCCCCATGTATTCAATCTGTTCTTCGAGGCCGCCCTGCTGCTGCAGTTGCTGCGGGTGCCCCGGTCGCCCTTGGCCCTGCTGGGACTGTTCTTGACCATGTTCGCCTGGGCCAACCTGCACGCCGGCGGGGCCTTCATCTTCCTGGTGCTGGCCCTGGCCCTGCCCGCGGCGGCGGTGCTGCTGCGCCTGGTGCCCGGGGCCGCGGCGCGCTGGACGGCGGCCGAACAGCTTCCCCTGCGGGCCCTTGGGGCCTGGGGGGTGCTGGCCCTGGCGTGCCTCGCATCGCCCTGCTGGGTGGGGGGCGTCCTGCAGGCCAGCAACATGCTGGAGGGCAGCGAGCTGATCATCAACGAGTGGCTACCCTTCTGGAGCTACTTCTCCATCGCCAGCCATCCCCTGCATCTGGTGTCCGCCCTGGGGCCTCTGCTGACCCTGGGGGTGGTGCTGTGGCGGCTTGTGGGTGGGGGGCGCGGGGGGAGGCTGGACCTGTGGCTGCTGGCCCTGGGGCTGGCGCTGCTGCCCTTTCGCTCCAACCGCTTCGTGTACTGTGATGCCCTGGCTTTGGCGCTGCTGCTGCCGGGACTGCCCAGGCCTTCGGGCTGGGGCCGGGGGGCCCTGGGGGTGGGGGCGGCGGCGCTGCTGGCGCTGACGTTCCAGTACCACACGGTGGCCCAGTTCGGCAGCGTGACGGGCTGGGCTGGCAGCTTGCCCCGAGACCTGGATCAGCGGCGCTTTCCGGTGGAACTGGCGGACCGCCTGGAGGGGCTTGGCCTCTCCACCGCCAACCAGGAAGGGATCTCCCCTAAGAAAATCTTCTGTCTGCCGAATTGGGGCGGGTACCTGTTGTACCGGGCCTTCCCGGCGGTGCTGGTGTTCAGTGACGGGCGGGGCAACTTTGACCTGGACACGGCCACCCGCCTGCAGTTCGTCTACGACTACCGCCACGTCCCCGAGTACGGCCCCACCATAGAGAAGATCTACAACGAGTCGGGCGCCGACCTGGTGGTGCTGCAGCACCCCGTCTTCCCCCAGGGCTACCAGCCCAAAGCCTGGCAACTGCTGTTCGAGGACCCCAAGGGGGCGGTCTGGGGGCGCTGAGGCACCCAACGAATTGCTCACCTCTGGTCCTTCCCCCGACTCGGGGGAAGGTGGCCCGAAGGGCCGGATGAGGGGTGTTGAGGCTATCGCCAGCGCCGGGCATGCATTCCCAACGCCCCTTCAGCGTACGACAGCCCTCACCCCTCACTCCCCTCCCCCAAGTTGGGGGAGGGGAAGTACTCAGGCGCATGCTCCAAGTGGTGGAATTACGCAGCGAGCCCGCGACCGAGCAACGCTGCAGATGGCCCT
>CAIXZC010000233.1 GCA_903923815.1 uncultured Myxococcales bacterium | reverse complement strand
GTGTTGTTGCCAAAAAATAGCCTTCAGCACGCTCGCCAAACGCCTCTTCAGCGTACGACGGCCCTCACCCCTCACTCCCCACTCCCCCCGGGGAGAGGGGCAGCACTCAGGCGCGTGCACCCGGCCCTCCCCCCCCCGACAACTGTGGCACCCGCCCGGCGCTGATCTCCTCCAGGTGGCGCGTGATGACCTTGACCGCCCCCCCGCCGGTGGCCGGGTCCACCCTCTCGAGGGCCTTGTTGGCCCAGTCCTTGGCCTCGGCAAAGCGCCCCTTTCGGGCCAGCGCCACCGCCTGCACGTCCATCAAGTTGGGGTTGTTGGGGAAGGCCGCCAGGCCATTCTTCAGGTGCCCCAGGGCCTCGTCATTGCGCTCCTGCACCAGGCACAGCACGGCCAGCCGCCAATAGGGCTCGGGGTTGCCCGGCGCACCCTTGACCACCCGCTCCAGGTACCCCCGCGCCTCCTCCAGGTTTCCCTCATCCATGGCGATGCGCCCCAGATAGAACAGCGCGTGCTCCCAGTCCGGCTTGATCTTCAAGATCTCACGCAGCTCCACCTTGGCCTCCCCCGCCTCCCCCTGCCGCAGGTGCAGCACCACCAGCCCCAGCCGCGCCTGCACGAAGTTCGGGTCCAGGTTCACCACCTGCTGATACCCCGCCGCCGCCTCGCTCAGGCGCCCGCTGCGGTCCTCGAACAGCGCCAGATTGTACAGCGCGTCCTTCTGCCCCGGGTCCAGCCGCACGGCCTCCCGCCAGTAGCCCACCGCCTCCTCAGGCCGCCCCAGCTCCGCCAGGGTCAGCCCCGCCTGAAGCTGGGCCGTCGCGTCCTTTGGGTCCAACTCCAGGGCCTTGCGGTACATGGCCAGGGCCTTCTCCAGGTCCTCCTTGGAGCCCTGCCCCCCAATGGCCACCAGCGCCTCCCCCGCCCCCTGGAAGGAGTCCGCATTCAGGAACAAAGGCCTTATCTCCTTGATGTAATCCGCCGCCCGGGGCACGAACTCGGGGATGTTGGCCGCCCGCTGGGGCGTCGTGAACTGCTCCAGCAGCACGGGCACGGAGTCTTGCCCCTCCTCGTCAATGTGCGTCAGGAAAAGCTGCGTGTAGGGCCCGTTCACCTTGGAGGCGAACACCAGCCAGCGGCTGTTGGAGGACCACGAATGCCACGAGTTCATCCCCGCCCGGTTGGCCACCAGCCTGCGCGGGCTGCCCCCCTCCAGGGGCATGATGTACAGCTGCGAATCCGGCTGCAGCAGCATGTAGGAGTCGGCCTGACAGAACACCACCCAGCGACCGTCCGGCGAGGGTCTAGGGAAGAAGTTGCTCTTGCCATTCCCCGCCGCCCCGCCCAACGGCAGGGCCTGCCCCCCGCGCCCCCCGTTGAAGGGAATGCGGTACAGGTCATAGCGCATCTTGCGGCGCTCCGGCCCGAAGAACTCCGGACACTCCTCCTTGGTCAGCATGGGCGAATCGGGGTTCCGCACCTTGCGAAGGTCGTATCTTGGCGCCCTGGCAAACAGCAGGCTCTGCCCGTCCGGCGTCCACACGGGGTTGGTCTGCACCAACTGCGGGTCGTCGGCCCCAGGCAGGGTCCCAAAGGCCTTCTGCTGGCTGTCATACCAGCCCAGCACGCCCCGCAGTGGGAAGAACAACTGCGAGTAGGCCAGGTCATCATCCAGCGCCACAAACACCGAGCGGTCCTTCACCGTGGCCACCGCGAAGCGCCCGTCCGGGGACACC
>CAIXZC010000232.1 GCA_903923815.1 uncultured Myxococcales bacterium | reverse complement strand
TGGGAGCTGAGGGGCGAGCGAGTGTAATGTGTAAGGTCCTGACCCCCATGGCCTGAGGGGCGAGCGAGTGTAATGTGTAAGGTCCTGACCCCCAGGGCCGCGGGGTTCGGATTGGTATGGCTCATCACCAGGAGCGGGCATGGGCATGGGACTGAGCGACCGGGAACTGGAGATGCTGGCCGGAGAGTTGGGCCCGCTGCTTAGGGGCACTGTGCTGCAGGAGGTCCGCCAGACGGAGGACCGGCAGTTCCGGCTTTCCCTGCGCCGCCCCGGCGTCAGCCTCTTCCTTCACCTTTGCGTCGAGCCCGAGCTGCCCTTTGTGGGGTTGGCGTCGGACCATGGCTCCAGTCGGCCCGGGCCCGACCCGCTGATTCTGCGAATCCGGGCCGAGCTGACGGGCGCCCTGCTGGTGGGGCTGCGCAAGCCCGAGGGCCAGCGGGTGTTGGAGCTGGTGTTTCGTACGCGGGGGGAGCCGGAGGGGGCCGACTGGGTCCTGGAGTTTCGGGCCTTCGGGGCGCGGCCGGCGGCCAGACTGCTGAAGGACGGAGAGGTGTTGGTGGCGCTGCCGGCGAGCGCTGCCAGGGAGCAGCGGCCAGCGGGGACGGAGGCTGGGTCGGAGCGTGGCGCGGGGACGGAGGCCGCGGTGGGGACGCCGGGGTCGGAGGTCTGGAAGAAGCGCCCGGAGCCGGCGCTGGAACCCTGCCGTTTTGGGGACGGTGGCGCCGTGGAGGCCTTCCGGGTCTTCAGCGGGCAGCTTGAGGCCGAGCGGTTCCAGAGGCGCCGGACCAACCTGGAGCGGGCCCTGCAGCGGGCCCTGGACAAGACCAGCCGGCTGGTCACCAAGATGGGCGAGGACCTGGTGGCCGCCGGGCAGCGCCTGGAGGCCGGGCACCGGGCGGATCTGCTGAAGTCCGTGCTGCACCAGGTGAAGGTCGGGACCAGCAGGGTCCTGGCTCTGGATTGGACGAAGGACGGCGAGGAGGTCTGGCTGGCGCTGGACCCCAAGGAGAGCCCCGCCAAGAACCTCGAACTGCTGTACCGCAGCTACCGCAAGGGCAAGACGGCGGTGCAGGTGCTGACGGTCAGGCTGGCGGAGGCGCGGTTGCGGGCGTCGCAGTTGGAAGAGGCGCTGCGGGTGCTGCGGGCGCTGGGCCCGGAGGAGCTGGGGGCTCTGGAGGCCCTGGCTGGCCCAGAGCGGGGCCGGGGGCGTGGGGAGAAGGCCGGGCAGAAGCGCAAGCCCGGGCCCGAGCGGGCACTGCCCTGGCGCGTTTTCGCCTCAGCCTCGGGGCGGGAACTGCTGGTGGGTCGCAACGCGGCCGGGAACGCCGAATTGACCTTCCGGGAGGCGCGGCCCTGGGACGTGTGGCTGCATGTGCGCGGCGCGCCCGGGTCCCATGTGGTGATGAGGATGGGCAAGGGCGAGGAGCTGGACCAGGAGTCCCTGGTGGATGCGGCCCATCTGGCGGCGTTCTACTCGGACCTGCGGCGGGACCCCAGCCCGGAGGTCATCTGGGCGGAACGGCGGTTCTTGCGGTCAGTGAAGGGCCGGCTTGGAGAGGTGCTGGTCACCAGGGAGCATGTGTTGCAGTTGCGTGTGGATCAGGCCCGCCTGGAGAGGCTGGGGGGCAAGTAACCCCCCGCGCCCCCCCAATCAACAAACATCATTCACTGAGCGTGTAGGAGGCGGAGAGGGTGAACTCGCCCTTATCCGAGGCAGTCTTGCCGTCGAGGAACAGGTAGTAGGTGCCGGCGGCGGGGTAGGCCATGGTGTACTTGGCCATGGGGGCGCAGGTGATGAAGGTGCCACCGCAG
>CAIXZC010000231.1 GCA_903923815.1 uncultured Myxococcales bacterium | reverse complement strand
GGGTTTTCCGGGCTTTCAAAGAGCTGCGCCTCAAGCTGGAACTTGTCGTTCCGAGGCACATCCACGTAGCGCCACCAGCGGTCGAAACCGGCCTTTCGCAGGCACACCAAATGTCTGCCTTCAGAGAGACGCTGGCTGGCCACATCCACACCGGCGGAGGCTGAGTCGATGAAGACCTCCACGCCAGTCTGGGTCGGGACCAGCTTGATCTGAAGCTCGCCAAAGAAGGTGATCTTCTCCAGACGCTTGGTGATTAGCTTCTCTTCAGACTGGCGCAGGTTCACTTCCACCTTGAAGGGCACGTGGTCCTTGTAGCTGGATTCGACGATGTAGTTCTCCTGGGGCTTGAGGGGAAGCTCCAGCGTGCCCTTGCCCAGGGCCAACCCGTTGACCAGGATCTCCGCGTCCTCCGGGTAAATCTGGATCTTCAGCTTGCCTGGGAACTGCAGCCGATCCTTGGCGCGCTCGATCTTGCGCTCGATGTCGGGCCGGTCCACGTCGTCAAAGGCCACCACGAGGTAGGCCTTGCCGTAGAACACGACCCCATAGAAGTCCTGGACCGCGTCAGAGATCTGCACCAGCGAGAACAGCGCATCCACATTGTCCGGCCGCAGGGCCAGCACTTCCTTGTAGAGCTTGGTGCCAGACTCGATACTGCCGCCGTTGACCAACTTGGAGGCCCTGGTGAGCATCTCCTCGACCTTGTTCCCGTCCTGGGCCCAAGCGCTGGTGGCAAACAGCAGTCCCGCAAACACAGACAGAATAAAGCGTCTTGACGGCATCGTCCCTAGTCCTCCCGTCGTTCAACGTCGTTAGCGGACGCGATTATATACCAGTTCCACGAAGGATTGCGACTGTTCCTTTTGCATGGCCGAAACGACCACGTGGTTGAGGCCCGGCTCCAGGTCCAGTCGGAAGCGGAAGGGCACCGTCCCGGTCCAGCCCTCCAGCTTGGGCACCAGCACGTCGCGCTTCTTGCCGTTCACCCAAAGCGCCAGCACGGGGTCCCTGGGGGGCTGCCCGGGGTAGTCCACGGTCCCCTCCACAGAGAGTCCCGTCGCAGTCCCAAGCATCTCCGGCGGGTCCCAGCGTTCCAGAAGGATCAGGGGAGCCTGGTAGCGGCCCAGGAGGATACCGCCAGGCGCCTCCGTCCCCGGAGGCGGGATGCCAAAGTCCCGGTGGAAGCCGGCCCGGCGTTCGGGATCCGAGACCCAAATCCGGAAGGGAGTATCCCCCTCCCCGCTGGCCCCCGGCATGGTCCGCAGCACGAAGTCCAGCGCGACACCCTCGCCTGGCGCCAGGTTCAGATTGCGCCTCCGTCCCTCAACCAGATAGTACCTGTGGTCCTCCAGGGCCTTGATGGAAGCCAGCCCGTCGGCCAAGGCTCCGTCCCCGCGGTTCCACAGTCGGCAGCCCACCTTGAACGAGCCCTCCGCGGGCACCTTGGTCAGCGGACGCCCTTCCAGATCCAGCAGCCTCAGCTCCACCTCGGGCCGCACCTTGGGCGCCGCCTCCACCAACAGGTCCACCGTCGCCACCTCGTGGATGGGCTCCTCGTCGTCGTACAGGTCCAGCCGCAGCCGGTCCTGCCGGTCAGCGGCCCAGGCCGGTACCGTCAACTCCATCTCGCAGCGCCCCTCCGCCCCCGGCGGCAGCCGCCCCAGGATGCACCCCGCCCCATCCAGCGCGTCGTCCTCCGAGAAGGCCACCAGGTGCAGCCGCTCAAAGGTCCCGTCCCCCGAGTTGGCCACGGAGAACCTCAGCACCGCCGTCTCCCCCGCCTTCAACGCCCCCTCCGGAGGCTGCACGGTCCACACCAAATCCCTTACGTCCGCCCACTGGGTCTGGGCCTCGCCCCAGTCAACTCCCAGCAGCCCCAGCAACCGCGACAGCTCCCACTGAGCGCCCGCGTCCAGGGCCTGCAGCTCGGGCAGCCCCCGCTCCACCAAGGCCGGCCCCGTCAGATTGGTGCCCCTCTGGGACAGCAGCAGGTGCCGCGCGATCTCCACCTCCGGGTCCTCCAGCGGCGGCGGCGGCCACCCTCCCTCCGACCAGCTCTTGGCGTCCAGCACATAGCGCACCCGCAACAGCGGCGGCTCCGGGTCCGGGCTGCGCGTCTCAGCCACCAGGTGGTTCTCCAGGGTCTCCTCGCCAAACTGCCCCAGGCTTGGGACGCTCAGCTCGGGCCGACCCTTGGACACATACACCGGCACCAGCTCCACCTGGGGCTCGATGCCCCGTCCCTGGACCGACACCTCGCCCGGCCCCAGGTACTGGGCGATGGTCATCTTCAGCGCCCCGCGTCCCAGTTCCTTCAGGTACTGCACGCTGCCCTTGCCAAAGGTCCGCGACCCCAGCACCGCCGCGCGCCCGCCAATCTTCAGAGCCGCCGTCACAATCTCCGACGCGCTGGCCGTGCCGTCATCCACCAGCACCACCAGGTTGCCCTCCTCCCAGGGGTCCCCAGGCCGCGCCCGGGACTCCTCCGGGTCCTCCACCCGAGACCGCGTGCTGACTATCACCCCGTCCGCCAGGAACAGGTCCGCCAGTTGCACCGCCTCATCCATCACGCCCCCCGCGTCCCCCCGCAGATCAAGAATGACGCCAGCCAACGTGAAGGTCTGGTGGTCGGACAGGAAGTCCTTCACCTCCCGCGCCGTGTTGCGCTGGAAGTTCTTCACCCGGACGAAGGCCACACCGCCCGGCAGCATGGAGGCCTCCACGCTTTTGACGCTGATGACCTTGCGCTCCAGGTTCAGCTTGACGGGCTGGGCCAACCCCTCCCGCGAATACCACAGCTCGATCCTGGTCCCCGGCTCGCCCCGCAGGCGGTCCGCAGCCTCCGACACGGTCAGGTTGACGGTGCTCTCCTCGCCAATCTGCACGATCAGGTCCCCGGGTTGCAGCCCCGCCTCCGCCGCCGGCGTGCCCTCCATGACGGTCATCACCTTCAGCTTCCCCTTGCGCACAGAGATGGTCACCCCCAGGCCACCAAAGCGCCCATCCGTGGACATGCGCAGCTCCTGCAGGTCCCGGGCGTTCAGCCAGGTCGTGTGGGGGTCCAGCACGGACAGCATGCCCTCGATGGCCGCGTCCTCCAGGTCCTCTGGCTTGTCCTGGGGGTCCAGCCCCCCCGACCTCGCCAGGAAGCCCGCCACCTCCATCATGGTCCAGCACATGGAGAACAGGTCCTTCATGCCGCCGATTTCAAAGCGTCGGCTGGCGTCCCGGACCCGCACCTCCACCGTGCGCGGGCTGTTGCCTTGAGGCTCCCCGGCCACCATGGAGGGCACCCGGTCCGCCATCGCAGCCAGCGCCGCCCCCAGCATCTTTTCAGGGACCAGCTTGTCCGGGTAGGCATAGCCACTGACCAGCGCCCCCGCAGCCGCGCTCAGGTCCGCCAGGGCCACGGTCTTCCCCTCCTCCCGTGCCCCCCCCGGTTGCAACACCGGGGTCAGCAGCGGCTGGGTCAGCACCAGCATCACCGTGGAGACGGCCAGCAGCAGCACCACCCCGACCAGCAGCGCCTTCTTCATTCCTGCCCACCTTCCTGCTCCTTGAAGCGCCCATAGGCGGCGAACTTGGGCTGAAGGTCGCTCTCGGCGGCGTACTGTTCTGCAGTGATGACGCCCATCTGGAAGTGCAGCCGGTCCATGACGCGCTTGAGGTTGCCCTTCCACTGTTCATTGACGCGACCCCGGCGGTACTGCAGGAAGCCGTACACCGGGTCGGGCTTGAGGCCCATGATGAAGGCCGCCTCCAGGGGGCTGAGCTGGTCCGGCAGCTTGTCGAAGTAGACCTTGGCCGCCTGCTTGATGCCCCAGATCTTGGGGCCGAACTCGATGCAGTTCAGGTACAGTTCCAGGATGCGGTCCTTGGGGACCTTGCGCTCCATGGCCCAGGTGATGACGGCCTCCTCGAACTTCCGGGACAGGCTCTTCTCGCGGTACATGAACAGGTTCTTGACCAACTGCTGGCTGACGGTGCTGCCGCCATAGACGAAGCGGCCCCGCTCCAGGAACAGGATGAGAGCCCGCCGCATGAGGCCAAGCTTGAAGCCCTGATGCTTGAAGAAGGCCAGGTCCTCGGTGCCCCAGGCGGCGGCCTGGACGTGCAGGGGAATGGCGTAGAGGGGCACGTAGGAGTCAGTGCCCGGCCCCACGTCGATGCCCAGGTCCTCCCCCTCCACCACCACGCGGTGCACGTAGGTCGGCTCGTTCAGCGCCTCCACGTCCAGCTCGGGACCCAGGGTGTTCAGCTCGCATTTGTCCCAGTCGCCCTTGATGTCGAAGCGCAGGGTCCCGCGCACGTCCTTCATGTCCACGGCGAAGCGCAGGCGGTACTCCAGGGGGCCCCGCAGGGAGGCGAAGGTCAGGCGGGGGACCAGCTCCCGGGGGACGGCCTTGAGCATCTTCCCGCAGTCCTGCTTGGGGTAGACCAGCGCGAAATCCACCGAGGGGACGCCGCCCAGGCCGCCCAGCTTCAGGTTCACGCTCCAGTAGACCTCGCCAAGCTCCAGACGCGGCAGATCCACCATCACCGTCCGGGCATGGGGATCCAGTTCGCCGCCAAACTGGGCCTTCAGGGGGTCCAGGTGGATAGGCCAGGCCGCCACCCGGGGGTGTTCCAGCACGAGGTCCGTGGCCGCCACCTCGCCGTCAAAGCGCAGCAGGCCACCCTTGGGGGCGAAGTGAAGGCGCAGATCCAGCGCCCCTTCCTTCATGATCTGTCCTGGCAGGTGGCGGCCCACCCAGGCGCTGAAGCGCGCCCCGGAGACGTGCAGTTCGGCCTCCCGGAAGGCTCCGTCGGGGGTGAAGACGGCCTGAAGGGCTACGGGCTCATTGGTGTCGCCCCCCCGGGCAGCGCCCAGCGTGCGATTGCCAAAGCGGTCATGCCCAAACGAGAAGTCCACGCCCCGCAGGGCCACCCCAGCTTCCAGGTTGCAGCCCTTGCAGGCCAGGTCCAGGGCGTCCACAAGGGCCCCGAGTTCTTCCACGTTGAGGGCCTTGGAGAGGACCTCGAAGCTGGGGAAGGCGCTGCCATCGAACTGGTCCGCAAGCCGGCCCGCCGAACCCTTCAGCGCCGCCATGCGGGCCGCAAAACCCAGGAACCCGGCGGCCCCCCCGCCGGGGGACAGGGTGCCACCCTCCAGGGTCAGGGACGGGCGGCCATCCACGGAGAACTCCAGGTGCCCTTCAGGGGCCCCCAATTCCAAACCGAGGGGCAGCGCTAGGCGTGGGGCCTTCAACTTGAGGACCCCGTCCCCCGCACCCGAACTCAGGGCCTGGGCGCCAAGCACGACGGGCCCCAGGTGCAGCTTTGCAGCTTCAAGCGTGACGGCATCGCCATGCATCAGCAGGCGCCCTGCCTCCACCACGTCCACCTTCACCTGTGCCTGCCGGAAGATGGCCTCTCGCAGCCCCAGAAGGTCCACAGCTCCGGCCAGCCTCACGTCAACCAGTTCCAGGTTCTCAACGGCCGCGATGGGCCGGGACAACTCCTTCTCACCGACCAGCAGTTCCCGCAGGAAGCGCCGCGGCGCCTCCGCCTGGCCCTCCCGGGCGGACAGCAGCACGGCGCCCTGGGCATCCCGGAACTCCAGGTCCTTGAAGCCCAAGGTCCGTCCCTGCAGCCGCGCCTCCCCAAAGCCCAGCACCGCTCCCTCGATGCCCGGCACGGGCACCCCCTGAGCGCTGGCCACCAACTCGGCGGCGCCGGCCCCCGGCAGCCAGGACACCTGCAGCGTCGCCTGCCCGCCAAAGGTCTTGCCCGGCAGGGCCAGTTTCAGCACCGTGGCGGGACCATCCCTGCGCAGGTCCAGGGGCACCTCGCCAAGGGCTGGCCAGGAGCCCAGCTTCAGCTCGGCGGTGGGAAAGGCCAGGCCCTCAGCCCCCTGAGGCAGGGCGCCCCAGAACCGCTCCAGGTCGGGACCGGTCAGCTCATGGTTGCCCTCGGCAACCCCGAACCGCACCTGCACCGGGCCACCCACCTCCAGGCCCGCCGGGCTGCTCTTCACCGAGGTCAGCACCAGCAGCGGCGGGTTGGCCCCCAGTGCCAGGTTGGACAGTGAGACCTCCTGGGGCGGCGGGGCCTGCACGACGGGTGCCGCAGACTGCTGCGTGGCCTCCCCCGGCACCCCCGGGACGCTGGGCTGCAGGTAGCGCAGATAGATCCCCACGGGCACCGAAGCGCCCAGCGCCCCGGCCACCAACAGCATCACCAATTTGCCTGTCTTGCCCATGCCCAACCAATCAGCCGATCAAAAGACGAAACCTTCTCGGCGCACCAACGCTATGTCGCCCCGCGACAGGCCCAGGGCCTCCACGACCTCTTCGGGTCTTGGGGCCTTCTCCAGGGCCAGCACCAGGTTCAGGCCCGGCTGCTCCCCGGACGGCGCCACCGCGATGGACAGCAGCCCTGCGGTCAGGTCCACCAGCGCTCCCTTGCGCTCGGCCTTCAGCCCCCGGGCCCGGATCCTTTGCTCGGGCTCCTGGGTTCCCTCGGGCAGGGGCGCCGTCAGCAGCACTCGGTAGTTTGCCGCCCGCGGCTTCAGGGATGGCTGCCCCTCCACGGCCTGCAGTTCGAGAGGCACCAGCCCCTCGGGCAGCAGCGGCGTCAGCAGGCGCACCATTTCCTTGGAGTCCGGCAGCGGTGCCGCCAGATGGACCTCGCACCACTCCCGCGCACCGGCGTGCCCCAGCGGCAGGGAGGGCCCCATGGAGATCTTCAATCTTGGATGGAAACCCGCCGTGTAGGCCAGGGGCAGCCCCGAGCGGCGCAGGGTCCGGGTCAGCACCCGGATGAGATCCAGGTTGCCAATGAGCCTCGCCGGCCCCTCCTTGGCAAAGAACAGCCGGACCTTCATGAATTTGTCGTCGCCGGGAACCTTGGGCCGCCTCTCCCGCGCCACCAGGGGCGTGGGCGGCGGGGGCAGTTGCTCGCAGGGCACGCCGCAGCCGTGGCAGACCTTGCTGCCGTCCAGCAGGTGGCAGGGCCCCGTGGGCTCCAACCGCCGCGCCTTCTCCAACTCTCGTTGCAGGTACCGCTTGCTGACCCCGATGTCCATGTGGTCCCAGGGCAGCGGCCCCTCCACGTCCAGGGCTCCGATGTAATCCTCGGCCTTCACGCCGCTGCGCTCGAAGGCGCCAATCCAGGCCTCCTCCTTGAACAGCTCGGCCCAGGCGTCAAAGCGCGCCCCCGCCCTCCAGGCCTCCTCCAGCAACCCTGCGACCCGCCGGTCCCCACGGGCCAGCACCGTCTCCAGGGCCGAGGTCCGCTGGTCGTGCCACTTGAACTCCACGCCCCGTGGGAGCATTCCCTTGATGATGCCCACGCGCCGGTACAGGTCCGCCTTGGAGGCCATGGCCTCCCACTGGAAGGCCGTGTTGGGCCGCGGCACAAACATGGCGCAGGAGACCGCGGTGACAAAGCGACGCCCCCGGAAGCGACTGCCCACGTGGTGGACCGACGCCGCCAGCTTGGCGATGGCCTCCGCGTCCTGGTCCTCCTCCCCCGGCAGCCCCAACATGAAGTACAGCTTCACCCGGTCCCAACCCGCCGCCGCCATGCGCTCCACGGCGCCGATGAGGTCCCCGTCGGTGACACTCTTATTAATGGATGGACGCAGCCGCGCGCCGCTCTCCGGCGCCAGGGTCAGGCTGGTGGTGCGCCCCGAACTCATGACCTCCAGCACCTTGTCCGTCACGCCGTAGGCCCGCAGGGACGACAGGGACAGGTTGCTGTGGGTGTCCTCCATGATGGGCAGCAGGCCCGTCACCAAGGGCTCCAGGTCCGGCCGGTCCGCCGTGGACAGCGCCGCCAGCCCCAGCTCCTCCATGCCGCTCTGGGCTAGGCGCGTCTGGGCCTCCTCCAGCAACTGGGCCCCGTCCCGGTCCCGCAGCGGCCGGTAGAAGAAGCCCGCCTCACAGAAGCGGCAGCCCTGCACGCAGCCCCGCGTCAGCTCCAGGGACACCCGGTCAAACACGGTCTCGCAGGACGGGATGGGGAAGTAGGACACCCCCGGCGCCCCCCCGATGACCCCCACATTCTGCTTTTGCACCCGCAGCCCCGGGTGGACCAGCATCCCGCCGGCCGCCTCCACGGGCTGGTGCAGCGCCGGAACATAGGCCCCCGCCACGTTGTCCAGGGCCTCCAGCGCGGCCTGCCGACTGTGGTTCCCGGCGAAGCCCACCCGCTTTAGGGTCTCCACCAGGGGCCCCAGCAGCACCTCGCCGTCGCCCAGCAGGAAGCAATCAATGAAGGGCGCCATGGGCTCGGGATGGGACGCGCACAGGCCCCCCGCCACCACCAGCGGTCCGGTCAGGCCCAGCTCGGGTCGCCGCAGGGGCAGCCCCGCCAGGTCCAGCATGGTCAGCACGTTGGTGAAGTCCAACTCCGAGGGCAGCGAGAAAGCCAGCACGTCGAAGTCCGCCGCCGCCAGCCCCAGGTCCCTCGAGAACAAAGGCATGCCCCCCCCGCGGATGGCCGCCTCCAGGTCAGGCCAGGGCGCGAACAGCCGGTCCACGAAGACCCCCTGCGTATCGCGCAGAATGGAATACAGCAGGGCCAATCCGTGGTTGGACATGCCCACCTCGTAGACCTCCGGGTAGGCCAGAGCGATCTTCAAGTCCCCTGGCTTGGGGGGCACGGGGGGCCGGGAAAAGAACTCCCCGCCGGAATAGCGCGAGGGGTTGAGGACGGCGCTCCTGATCAGGCTATCGGTCCAGTCTTTCAATTGTCTCCTCCAGAGGGCAGGCCGCGGGCCAGCACCAACAGGGTCCGGGCCAGGGCAGGCAGGTGGACCCCGCCGGGGTAGCCAAAGCGTCCCGCCGAGGGCACCACGTCGAAGGGCGCCAGGGTGCTGCCCGTGGCGGAGAGGCGGAACCCCCGCGACCCCCTGGGCTCAATCAGCAATTCCTCAAGCTGTTCGGCGGGCAGGACGCGCCGCCCGACCAGAATGGGCCCCAGGCTGCGGCGGAACACCAGGGACTGCCCCTGGCGCAGCACCGTGATCTTCACCAGGGCCGGGCCCAGCAGGCTGGCCAGGAACAGCAGCCCCAGCACGCCCAGGAAGGGCCCCACCACGAAGCCGAAGACCTCCGTGCTGGCCACCGTCACGAACAACAACAGGCCCAGACACAGGGACAACAGCCCCCCAAAGAGCATCAGCCAGGACAGGGGCCGAATGAGGGCCGCATTGGAGAACCGCATGATGGCTGGTTGGGGCAGATCGGGGATGGTGGGGGACGAGGGGGAGTCCTCCCGGTCCAGACCCCAGAGGGTTGACAGGGCACCCAGCATGGTGGCCAGCAGGTCCCGGTCACGGGAGGAGGCCAGCCGAACAGTCAGACCCTCGGGAAAGCGCAGTTGAAGGTGGAAGAAGCCGTTCTCCTCGTCCTCTGGCCTGGCCAGGATGGTCAGGCGGGCGGTGGGCGGGACCTCCAAAGAGAGGCCGTTGCCGGGCCCCGTCCCGAACAGGGTCAGCCCCCCGGGGGAGGCGTGAAACCCGCCCTGGGCCAAGCCCAAAGACCACCCCAGGCTGAGAAACAACAGCCCCAGCCAAAGCACCGACAGCATGGCCAGCAGGCCCTCCAGGGAGTCCGGTGACAGCTCCCTGGCCATGAGGCCAAAGACCACCAGCCCACCCAGCCCGAAGGCACCACACAACAGGGCCACGGCCCGCTTGCTGCTGCCCGCCACCCTCATCCCCGTTCCGACTCGTTCCATGGACCCTCCGTTCAACAGGGTCGGCATTATAGGGGCAAGCCCGCCGGTTGACCAGACGGATCCCGGGCCCCCCCATGCTCATCGAAAGTCGTTGTGTCGAAGGGGGGCTGCTCCTAGAATGCCGAAGCGTTTATGTGCGCCCCAAGGAGAGCAAAAGGCATGAGGACGATCATCGAGCCCTTCAAGATCAAGATGGTAGAGAGCCTGCGCATGACCACCCGCGAGGAGCGCGAGCGGATCATCGCTGAGGCCGGCCACAACCTGTTCCTGGTCAAGTCCCAGGACGTCCTGATAGACCTGCTGACGGACAGCGGCACGGGCAGCATGAGCGACCGCCAGTGGGCCTCCATGATCCTGGGCGACGAGGCCTACGCGGGCTCCCGCAGCTTCTTCCGCTTCGCCGACAAGGTGCGCGAGATCACGGGCTTCAAGCACGTCATCCCCACCCACCAGGGCCGTGCCGCCGAGCACATCCTCTTTGGCGTGGTCACCAAGAAGGGCGACGTGGTCCCCAACAACACCCACTTCGACACCACCCGGGCCAACATCGAGAACACCGGCGCGGTGGCCCTGGACCTGGTGTGCCCCGAGGGCAAGAACCCTCAGTTGGTGGCGCCCTTCAAGGGCAACATGGACGTGGAGAAGCTGGATCAGTTCCTGACCAACCGGGGCACGACCAACGTCCCCCTGGGCATGATCACCATCACCAACAACGCCTCCGGCGGGCAGCCCGTCTCCATGGACAACATCCGGCGCACCGCCCAGGTCTACCGCAAGCATGGCATCCCGTTCTTCATTGACGCCTGCCGCTTCGCGGAGAACGCGTACTTCATCAAAACGCGCGAACCGGGCTACGCCGACAAGAGCCTCCTGCAGATCGCCCAGGAGGCCTTCAGCTACGCCGACGGCTGCACCATGAGCGCCAAGAAGGATGCCCTGGTGAACATCGGCGGCTTCCTGGCCATGAACAACGACGACTGGGCCCACCAGTCCCAGGCCCACCTGATCCTCACCGAGGGCTTCGTCACCTACGGCGGCCTGGCGGGGCGGGATCTGGACGCCATGGCCCAGGGCCTCACCGAGGTCCTGGAAGAGGACTACATGCACTATCGCATCCGCTCCACCCAGTACCTGGGCGAGCACCTGAACGCCGTGGGGGTCCCCACCTACCAGCCCGCCGGGGGCCACGCCATCTACGTGGATGCCAAGGCCTTCCTGCCCCACATCCCCGCCCACCAGTACCCGGGCCAGGCCCTGACCGTGGCCATGTACATCGAGGGTGGCATCCGCGCCGTGGAGATCGGCAGCGTGATGTTTGGCAAGGAGGACCCCGCCACCGGGACCTTCATCCCCGCCCCCAACGAGCTGGTGCGCCTGGCCATCCCCCGGCGCGTCTACACCCAAAGCCACATCGACTACGTCATCGAGGTGATGGAAATGGTGGCCGCCAACCGGGACAAGGTCCGCGGTCTGCGCTTCAAGTACCGGGCGCCCGTGCTGCCCCACTTCACCTCCACGTTTGAACCGGTTTGATAAGGAAGGCCCAGCCGATGAACGACCACTCTCAAGACCAGACCAGGCCCGCCGGTCCCGCCAAGGGCACCAGGACGTCCTACTACATTGCCAAGCTCATTGGCGGCCTCATCAGGCGGCCCGTGCTGTCCCTGACGGCTATCTTCGCCTTCTCGGCCCTGTGCCTGTGGGTGGGCATGGGCCTGGATATCCGCACCAACATGGAGGACCTCTTCCCGGACAGCACGCCCCACGTGGTGCGGGCCCGGGAGGTGCGGGAGAAGCTGGGCTTTTCATCCCAGGTGAAGTTCATCATCGGCTCCCCCGACAAGGACGCCAACATCCGCTTCGCCACGGACCTGGCGGACCGCATCCGCCAGATGCCGGACATCAAAAGCGTGGAGCTGCGCACCGACATCTCCTTCTTTGAGAAGAACGCCCTGCTGTTCCTTGATATGGACGAGCTGCAGAAGCTCAAGGATCGGGTCAAGCGCTCCGTGAAGAAGGCCGTGAAGGACGAACTGGACGCCCCCACGGCGGACGGCAACGCGGCGGCCCCCACGGACGAGGACCTGGCGGACGAGGAGGACCTGGACGAGGACTTTGGGGATGGCAACGCCAAGGCCGCCCCCGCAGCCCCCGCAGCCAAGGGAACCAGCGTTCTGGCAGAAGATGAGAAGGCCGTCGAGGACGAAATCCCCACGGAGGAGGAACTGAAGGAGACCTACGGCCTGGACCGCTTCAGCGAGTATTCCATCGCCAAGGACGGCACCTTCATCTCCCTCAAGGTGTATCCCACCATCAACCCCAACCGGCTGGCCGAGTCCAAGATCATGCTGGCGGGCTTCGAGAAGACCATCACGGAACTGAACCCCGCCTCCTACCACCCGGACATGAAGTGGGCCATGGAGGGCGACTACCACAAGAAGATTGAGGAGATGGGGGTCATCACCAAGGACCTGACCAACTCCACCATCCTGTCTGCCGTCGCCATCATCCTGCTGCTGGTGGTGTTCTTCGGGAACATCCGCACCATCATCTTCGTGCTGGTCCCCCTGTGCGTGGGCATCGCCTGGACCATGGCCTTTGCTGAACTGACCATCGGCTACCTGAACCTGATGACGGCCTTCATCGTCTCCATTCTGTTCGGTCTGGGGGTGGACTTCTCCATCCATGGGGTCAGCCGCTACATGGAGGAGCGCACCCACGGGCTGCCTGTGAAGGACGCCCTCATCAGCGGCCTGTCCAAGCTGGGCAAGCCCATGTTCAGCGCCGCCATGACCACTGCCGTGACGTTCTTCGCCCTGGCGCTGTTCGAGTTCCGGGGCTTCTCCCAGTTCGGCATCATCGCCGGCGTTGGTGTGATGATCTGTCTGGGCGTGGTCATCCTGGTGCTGCCCCCACTGGTGGTACTGGTGGACCGCTACCTGCCCGAGCGCACACCATCATTCGGCACGCGCCTGGGCAAGCTGCCCTTCTTCTCTCGCACCCTCAAGGGCGCCCGCTGGACCTTCGTCGTCACGATGGTGTGCCTTGTCGCCCTCACCGTGGGCCTCAAGGATCTGGTCCTCATGGACCCCGACATGTCCAAGGTCATGACCAAGACCAAGACCACCACCAACGACTTCATCAAGCAGTACCGGGCCAAGGTGGAGCGCCAG
>CAIXZC010000230.1 GCA_903923815.1 uncultured Myxococcales bacterium | reverse complement strand
CCGGTGCTGAACTCCGACGGGCCTCATTTCAAGGCGCTGCTGCGGCTGCTGGTTCAGCGGGGGTACCGGTTCCACATCCCCAATGGGCTGCGGGCCACGGCGCTGGACGACGAGGTGCTGGACCTGATGAAGGCGGGGAGCGCGGCGCTGATCACCTCCATGGAGACGCCTGACTGCGATCTGCTGCGCCTGCACATCAACAAGGGCATCCTGCCCGACGAGGTGACCAGTCTGGCGCGGCGCTGTCAGGAAAAGAAGCTGCCGCTGAAGATTCACTATGTCATCGGCATGCCCGGCGAGACCGTGCGGCAGGTGAATGCGACGCTGACCTTTGCGGCCCACCTGTACGACCGCTACGGGGCGCAGCCGCTGGTGCAGATTGCCACGCCCATTCCGGGGACGCAGATGCAGCGGGAGGCCTCGGCGGCGGGGCAGTTGACGTTGCCTCTGGAGGACATCGCGGCGCAGTTGCCGGTGCTGTTCCAGGCGCGGTCGGTCATCAGCACGCCGGGGCTGCCGGCGGAGACGGTGACGGCCATGCAGGAGCGCTTCCAGCGGTACGTGGTGGCGCAGCACCCGCTGGAGCTGACGGTGGTGCCGGGGTATGGCTGCAACAACCACTGCCACCATTGCATGGTGCGGGGGCTGGAGGCGCCCAAGCGGTCCCTGGAGGAGCACCTGGAGGCGGTGCGGGAGGCCGCGTCACGGGGGGTGCGCACGCTGGTGGTGGAGGGGGGCGAGCCCACGCTGTACCCGCAGCTTTTTGAGCTGCTGCGGGGGGCGCGGGAGGCGGGCATGAACGAGGTCATGGTGGAGACCAACGGCCGGCGCTGTGCCTACCTGCCCTATGCGCGGGGGCTGCTGGACGCGGGGGTGACCATGCTGTTCGTCACCTTCCAGGGGGGCAACGCCGGGGACCACGACCGGGTGACGCGGGCGCCGGGCTCTTTCCAGCAGGGCGTGCAGGGGCTGGGCAATCTGCTGGCCTGCGGGTTTGAGAATCTTGCGGTGAACCTGTCGCTGCACCGGCACCTGCTGGTGGGGGACGGGTTGGCGGCGGCGGTGGAGGGCTTCGCGCGGCTGGGGGTGCGGCGCTTCATGTTGCAGTACCCGACGCCCTTTGGGGCCTTCGGGGGGCAGGCCAGGGCGCTGCCTCGGTACGAGGAGGTGGCGGGGCCCTTGACGGCGCTGTTTGCGCGGTTCCCCCAGCTTGAACTGAAGGTCATGAATGTGCCCTTCTGCGCGCTGCCGGGGCACGAGGAGCACGTCCACCCGGACCTGAACAACATCGGGCGGCTGCCCTTGGATGGGGCGGGGCACGACGAGGCCATCGTCACCCTGCTGGCCTGCGGCAAGGTCAAGGATGGGCGCTGCGAGGCCTGTCCCTACGGGTTCCTGTGTTCGGGGTTCCTGGAGGGCAAGCTGGGTGCTGGTGGGGGCGCGGGGGAGGAGGCGCTTGTGTCCAACTCTCTGGACTTCGTGCAGCAGGAGCGGCTGCCGGGGTTTGTGCCCCAGGCGGTGGGCTGCCAGGGGGCGGGGCTGCCCTTGGGGGGCGACCCGCTGCGGCGGGTGCTGCTGCTGGGGGACGGAGGCGCCACGGTGTACGAAAGCGAGAGCGGCGACTTCGGGGTGGAGGAGCTGGCGGTGCTGAAGCACGAGGCCCAGCAGCTTTACCTGGATGTAAGCGGCAAGGTGGCCCTGGATGACTTCCAGGCGGATCTGCGGCAGCTTCGGCTGGCGGCGGTGTGCCGGGACTGCGGGCTGCGGCGGGGCTGCGCGACGGCCTGGGAGGTGGACCCGGCGCTGCCCTTTGGGGCGCAGGAGACGTGGCTGGAGGGGCAGCTTGGGGGGCTGCGGGGGCGGGTGCTGGACCTGGGCTGCGGGGAACTGCGGTACAGGGAGCTGGTGGGGCGGCTGGTGGCCTCGGGGGCGCTGGAGTATCACGGCGTGGAGCCCGACGGGGCGGCGCTGGAGCGGCTGCGGGCGGCGGGCATTCCCATGAGCCTCACCCAGGGCACCCTGGAGGAGTTCGAGGCCCCCGCGGGCAGCTTCGATTCGGTGCTGCTGCTGCGCAGCGTGCACCATCTGCCCAGGCTGGCGGAGGCTTTTGCGAAGATTGCAACGCTGCTGAAACCGGGAGGCGCCGTCATCCTGGCGGACGGACTGCCCCTGGCGCTGCTGCGCTCGCAGGAGGCGGCCCGGGCCGCAAGGGAGAGCCTGGCGCCAAGCTTCGAGCACTACCGCAACTGGGGCTCGCAGCAACTGCTGGAGTTCCTGGCCCCCCTGGGCTTGCCCCTGGAGGTAGAGGAGCACCACCCCATCACGCCCGCCACCGGCAACCTGTGGCTGCTGCGGCTGAGGAGGATTGGATGAGGTTTGGGGCGTTCTTTTTGGCGTTGATGGCGGCGCTGATAGTGGCGGGCGCAGGACGGCAGGCCCGGGCCTCCACCTGTGTGCTGGTGGTGGAGGCGGCCAGCGGCAAGGTGCTGGTGCGGGAGGGTGACTGCGAGACGGCGCAAAGTCCCTGCTCGACCTTCAAGGTGCCCCTGGCCCTGATGGGCTTTGATGCCGGGGTGCTGGAGGGGCCGGAGGCGCCCACCTGGAGTTACCAGGAGGGGGACCTGGTGAACACTCCCTTCGACAAGCTGGACACCAACCCCCGAGGCTGGCTGAAGAACTCGGTGGTGTGGTACTCCCAGCGCCTGACGATGAAGTTGGGGACGGAGGCGTTTGGGCGCTATGTCCGGGGCTTTGGGTACGGCAACCAGGACGTCTCGGGGAATCCGGGGGCCGGGGACGGGCTGACCAGGTCCTGGCTGGGGTCGTCGCTGCTGGTGACGCCGGCCCAGCAGGTGGAGTTTCTGCGGGCGCTGCTGGCGGGGACCCTACCGGTCAAGCCCCGGGCCACCGACCAACTGCGGGCCACCATGCCAACCTTCGAGCCCTCACCCGGGTGGCAGCTCTTTGGCAAGACGGGAAGCTGCAAACGCCGGGGCCCCAAGGGCTACGACGGCAAACTGTCCGTGGGCTGGTTCGTGGGCTGGGCCAAGAAGGGCGACCGCCAACTGGTCTTCGTGTACCAACTGCAGGATGAGACCCCCAGCGACCAGCCCGGCGGCCCCAGGGCAAGGGAGGCCCTGCTGAAGGCCTGGGAGGGCCT
>CAIXZC010000229.1 GCA_903923815.1 uncultured Myxococcales bacterium | reverse complement strand
GCAGGGGTTGCCGTCGTCGCAGTTGATGGAGGACTTGCCCCGGCACAGGCCGTCCAGGCACACGTCGTCGCTGCTGCAGGAGTCGCCGTCGTTGCAGGTCAAAGTATTGTTCACGTGCACGCACCCGCCCGCGGGGGCGCAGTAATCAGTGGTACACACGTTGCTGTCGTCGCAGTCTGGCACGGAGTCGAAGACGCACTCGCCGGCGCTGCAGTGGTCGCCCACCGTGCAGTCGTTGCCGTCGTCACAGGAGGCCTCGTTGGGAGTGTGGATGCAGCTACCCGCGGCGTCACAGGAGTCGTCCGTGCAGGGGTTGTCGTCGTCGCAGTCCTGCTGGGGGCCTGGGACGCAGGCGCCCTCCTGGCAGGTGTCGCCGGTGGTGCAGGGGTCGCCGTCGGCGCAGCTTCCCACGACGTTCTCGTAGGCGCAGCCGCCCGCGGGCAGGCAGATGTCCCGGGTGCAGGCGTTGTTGTCGTCGCACTCCGCCGAGCCCTGGCCCTTGCACAGGCCGGTAACGCAGAGGTCCCCGGTGGTGCAGTCGTTGCGGTCGTCGCAGGGAAGCTCATTGAAGGTGATCTTGCAGCCCGTGAGGACATCGCACTTGTCGTCGGTGCAGGGGTTGCCGTCGTCGCACACCAGGGGCACACCCACGCAGGATCCGGCCTGGCAGATGTCGCTGCCGGTGCAGGCGTCGGAGTCGTTGCAGGGCTTGGTGTTGTTGTCGTGGGCGCAGCCCTGGGTGGGCAGGCAGTAGTCGTTGGTGCAGGGGTTGGAGTCGTCGCAGGAGTCCGTCCCCGTGGGCACGCACTGGCCCACGCTGCAGTGGTCCCCGGTGGTGCAGGGGTTGCTGTCGCTGCAGTCCGCGGTGTTGTACTCGTGGGCGCAGCCTGCCAGGGGATCGCAGGTGTCGTCCGTGCAGGGGTTGCCGTCATCGCAGGAGACGGCGGTGGTGCCGGCGCAGGTGCCCTCGGCGCAGCGGTCATCAACGGTGCACAGGTCGTTGTCGTTGCAAAGGCTGGTGTTGTTCAGGTTCTTGCAGCCGTCCTTGGGGTCGCAGTAGTCGTTGGTGCAGGAGTTGTCGTCGTTGCAGGTCTCTGTGCCCTTGGGGGTGCAGGAGCCCAGGAAGCAGTAGTCGCCGGTGGTGCAGGGGTTCTTGTCGTCGCAGAGGACGGAGTTGTTCGTGTAGAGGCACCCGGTGGAGCTGTTGCAGGAGTCGTCCGTGCAGGGGTTCTTGTCATCACAGGCCACGGGGCCGCCCTTGCAGAAGCCGTTGCTGCAGGTGTCGCTGCCCGTACAGGCGTCGGCGTCGTCACAGGGAGCCGTGTTGGGGTTGTGCAGGCAGCCCAGGTCCGGATCGCAGGAGTCGTCGGTGCACAGGTTGCCGTCGTCACAGGGGTTGGCGCCCGTGGCCACGCAGGCCCCAAGCTCGCAGCGGTCGCCCGTGGTGCAGGGGTTGCCGTCGTCGCAGTCCAGGTTGTTGAACTTGTTGACGCAGCCCGTCAGGGGATCGCAGAAGTCGCTGGTGCAGGGGTTGCGGTCGTCGCAGTCAGGCCCCGGTCCACCTTCGCACTCGCCGGCTTTGCACTCGTCCTTGGTGCTGCACTCGTTGCCGTCGTTGCAGGGCTGGGTGTTGAACTGGTACAGGCAGCCCAGGATCTTGTTGCAGGAGTCATCCGTGCAGCCGTTGCCGTCGTTGCACTTGAGGGGCTCGCCGGGGATGCAGACCTTGTCCAGGCAGGCGTCGGACACGGTGCAGGCGTTGAGATCGTCACAGGGCCCCTCGGCGGCCTCGTGGCGGCAGCCCAGGGCGGAGTCGCAGCTATCCAGCGTGCAGACGTTGGCGTCGTCGCAGTCGGCGGCCTGGCCGTGGGCGCAGACGCCGTCCACGCAGCGGTCGTTGATGGTGCAAAGATCTCCGTCCTCGCAGGGGCGGCTGTTGGGATCGTGGATGCAGCCCAGATCGGCGTCGCAGCTATCCTCGGTGCAGACGTTGCCGTCGCTGCAGTTGGCCTCCACGCCGTCGCCGCAGACGCCCTTGGCGCAGCGATCGCCCACGGTGCAGGGGTTGGCGTTCTCGCAGGGGAAGCCCTCCCGGGCGGGGGCGGGTTCGCACAGGCCGGTGGCGGGCACGCAGCGCATGTCCAGACAGGTGGCGTCGGGCCCTTCGGCGGCGCCGCAGGTGATCACGGTCTCGGGGCGGACCTTGCAGATCCGGGGGAACTCGTTCACTTCGCAGAAGAGGGTGCCGTTGCACAGGTTGCCATCTTCCAGGCGCTCGCAGTCGAGGTCGGCCTCGCACTGGCAGTCCATGGGGGTGGCAGTGCAGGCGCCGTCCAAGCAGACGTCCCCGGTGGTGCAGGGATCAGCGTCGTCACAGGCCAGGGCGTTGTTGGTGAAAACGCACTCGCCCTCGCCGCAGGAGTCGTCGGTGCAGGGGTTGGCGTCATCGCAGTTCAGCATCTCCCCGGTACAGACGCCCTGGGCGCATTCGTCGTTCAGGCTGCAGGGGTTGGAATCGTCGCACTGGATGCCATCCTGGGGCACGAAGTCACAGCCATCCAAACCCTGGCAGACGTCCACGGTGCAGGGGTTGTCGTCGTTGCAGGAGTCCTCGTCCGTGTGGCCATCGCAGTTGTCGTCCAAGCCGTTGCAGACCTCCACCGAGGGGGTCTGGGCGTCGCAGGGGGTCAGGCCATCGGCGGTGCAGACCCGGTTGCCCTCGCAGGTGCCAACGTCGGAGCCCACTTCGCAGGCGGTGAACAGCTGCTGGGCCACGGAGCTGGCGGTGCAGTTACAGCTGCCGGAGGAGTTGAAGCACTGGCGGGTCTCCACCCCGGAGGTGGTCATGACCTGGGTGCACAGGTAGCCCTTGGGGCAGTCCTTGTTGGTCTGGCAGGCGCCGCCGCAGAAGTCCCCTTCGGTGCCGTATTCGACGCACAGATCGCGGCCGCTGAGGCTCTTGCAGTGGTCATCCGTGACGCAGGGTTTGCACAGGTTGGGCAGCAGGGAGACGCAGGCGTACTCGACGTCCGGCTCCACCCCACCCACGGGGCGGCATTCCCAGCCGGCCGGGCACTCGGTGACGCAGCGCTTGGTGCAGACGCTGTTGCCCAGGTGCTCGACGCACCAGCCGGAGATGCACTGGCTGCTCTCCAGGCAGGGGTCCAGGAAGCAGCCCTCGCCGGGGTCGCACTCGGGCCCCAGGGTGTCCGAACCGGCGTCCACGGCGTCCAGGTGTACCCCGTCACCGCCCACGGAGTCGAGGGCGTCCTGGGCAGTGTCAGGAAGGGGCTTGGCGTCCACGCTGTCCGCGGCGTCCCCAATAAACACATCCCCCACGTCCCAGGGATTTTCGCCGATGTCGATGCGCACCACACTCGGCTTGCCGCCATCACTGCAGGCCAGGGCCCCAAGGACCAGGCTCAGAAGGATGGTCACCAACCACGCGCCTGCCCGCGTACGGCAATTAGTGTAAAGCATGACGGCCTCGCTTCCTGACGGGAAAATACGAGGCGCCATTATGCCCCAGCATTGAAAAAAACAAAATATCTGCACACTTCGGTGGCCTTCTGGGCCAGGGCGCGCGGGATCTGGCGGGGTCCGAACTTGCCTCGTTGCGGGGAGGCCTCGGTTGGAGTTATAGTGCCGACGTCACTGTCCCAGGAGTTCCACCATGGTGAACCTTTTGCGTGGCTTGGTGCTTTCCGTTGCCCTGCTGTCTGGCTGCGGCTCCCCGCCGGCCTCCCTGCCCGTGGGCCCCGGAGCCCCCCAGGATGACGTCCTGCTGCAGGTGGACGGCGTGTACCCGCTGGCGGACACCATCGACACCCTTCAGCCGGTGGACACCCTCCAGCCGGTGGACACGGTGATCTGCGGGGATGACGTGTGTCAAACCGGCGAGAATTGCGTGCTGTGCCCCGAGGATTGCGGCTGCCCCGAGGGCCAGGTCTGCACCGACGGCTTTTGCGTGCTGCCCTGCCTGCCCGAATGCGGCACCAACGTCTGCGGCTCTGACGGCTGCGGTGGCCTGTGTGGCCTTTGCGCCGAGCCCTCCTCCTGCGAGGGTGGCACCTGCCGCGAGTTGCCCGACTGTGCCACCGTCCTGGACTGTGCCCTGACCTGTGGCGGCGTCCCCGAGGACTGCTCCTGCCGGCAGCGCGCCGCCTTCCTGGCCGGCCTCATCTTCGGTGACCTCTGGTCCTGCCTGGCCTCCCAGGCCCTGGCCTCCGGAAAGCCCGTGACGGACATCTACGCCGAGGCCATCGGCACCACCTGCCTGGACCAGCACCAGGCCTGCACCCAGACCTGCGTCCCCCGCTGTCAGAACCGCGTCTGCGGCCCCGACGGCTGCGGCGGCTCCTGCGGCCAGTGCGCCGACGCGGACTCCTGCGTGGACGGCAGTTGCACCCTGTTCTGCGTCCCCGACTGTGGCCCGCGGGTCTGCGGCGACAACGGCTGCGGCGGCCTCTGCGGCCTGTGCCCGGAGGATCAGGAGTGTGCCCTGGGTCAGTGTCTGTCGGACTGCGTCCCCCAGTGCCAGGGGCGGGTCTGCGGCGCCGACGGCTGTGGCGGTTTCTGCGGGCAGTGTCTGGACCACGAGACCTGCACCGACGGCCAGTGCAACCTGAACTGCCAGGTCTCCCAGTCGGATGCCTGGATCTCCCAACAGCCCATCGAGCTCTTGGAAGGCTACGGCAGCTATCTCTTGGCAGGGGGGCCCGGGGGGATTGAGATCCTGAAACGTGGCACCACCACGACCTACGAACTGGTCAGCACCATCAGCACAGTGGCGCCCGTGTCCGCCGTGGCGGCGTTCTTTGACTTCGTCTATCTGGCCGCCGGCGAGGCCGGGATCCTGGGTTACAACATTGCCGATCCGGCCCTGCCCGCCAGCGCCTTCTCCATCGACGTGGAGGCCAGGGATCTTTACCTCGAGGACGATCTGCTGGTGGTGGCCGCCGGGGCCTCCGGCGTGCTGCTGCTGCGGGTCACCGATCCCTACCACCCCAAGGTGGTGTCCCTCACGGCCCTGCCCGGGGCGGACCGGGCCCTGCTGCTGCTGCCCCTGCCCACCAAGGACGCCGTGGGCGTGTGGTGCGCCTCGGGCATGCTGCGGATGCTGGACCTGACCAACAACGCGGCGCCCGCCCTCAAGGGCGAGGTCATGGTGGCGGCAAGCCCCCTGGCCGCCGAGGTGCTGGGTACCCGGGCCTTCCTCTTGGCCGCCGAGGGCAAGCTGTACGAGGCGAACCTTGCGGATCTGCTGGCCCCCGTGGTGGCCGGCCCCTTCGGTGACGGCGGCCTTCGGGGCCTGGCCTCAACCAAGAAATGGCTTTACGCTGCGGCGGGCGAGCAGGGCCTGACGGTCTTCGACCTGCAGGTACCCCTGGCCCCCGACTTCGTCTTCAACCTGCCCCTCACCGGGCAGACCGCCTCGGCGCCCCTGTTCTTCGGCAGCAACCTGCTGGTGGGGCTTGGTTCGGGTGGTCTGGCGGTGCTGGATCTGCTGGGCTGCAAGTAGGGGTTCGGACTACTTCTTCTTGGCGGGCTTCTTGACTTCAGGCTTCTTCACAATGGGCTTCTTCGCCTCCACCTTCTTGGCCGCCTCGGGCTTGGCCACGGCGATCTTCTTGTAGCGCAGGTACCAGCGCTTGAACTCGCTGTAGGCGCTGGGGCTGTCGCCGCGGACCTGCTCAATGGTGGTGGGGGGCGGCACGATGGCGGGCTCGCCGGGGTGCCAGTTGGCGGGGGTGGCCAGCTTGTTCTTGTTGGCGAACTGGGCGGCGTCCACGAAGCGCAGCACCTCGTCGATGTTCCGGCCCACGGACAGGGGGTAGTAGATCATGCCCTTGAGGATGCCGTTGTGGTCGATGATGAACACGGCGCGCACGGCGGCCATGCTGTCCTCGCCGGGGTGGACCATGCCGTACAGCCGGGCCACGCGCTTGTTGAGGTCAGCGATGATGGGGTAGTCGATCTTGATCCCGGACAACGCCTCCAGGTCCTGCTGCCAGGCGATGTGGCTGTGGACCGAGTCCACGGACAGGCCGATCAGTTGAACGTTGCGCTGCTTGAACTCCTCCTGGAGCTTGGCGAAGGCGATGAACTCCGTGGAGCACACGGGGGTGAAGTCCGCCGGGTGGCTGAACATCACGACCCACTTGCCCCGATAGTCGGACAGGCTCTTCTTGCCATGGGTGGTGATGATGGTGAAGTCGGGGGCAGGCTCGCCCAGGCGGGGAAGGGTGACGACCTCTTTGATCTCTTCCATCGACGCTCTCCTTGTCATCGGGACCTGGCCATACGGCCCTGGGCCCCTGGGTTGGGGAAGCTCCATTGGGGCCAACAGTAATACCTGACCGGGGGGCTTTCAAGGACGGCCTGGTCCAGAACGATCTTGACAAGCGCGCCAGGGGTGCCAAAACAAGGGCATTCAAAATGGGAGGCGCCCCATGGCCGTCAAGTATCCAATCTTCTCCAAGGACGACCTCAACGGTTTCTGGGCCCTCTTTGCCGACAATCTTGCCAACACCATCATCGTCACCGCGGCCTGCCTGTTGGTCCTGAAGATCCCCCCGGAGCTGGTCTTTGGGCGGGTGTTGCCAGGGGTGGGCATGAGCCTCCTGGCGGGCCTGTTGTTCTACGCGTGGCTGGCCCGAAAGCTGGCCCAGAAGGAGCAGCGCACGGACGTCACTGCCCTGCCCTACGGCATCTCCACCCCGGTGATGTTCGCCTACATCTTCATGGTCATGAAGCCAGTGGCCAACAGCGCCATCGCGGGGGGTATGTCGGAGGCCGACGCGGGCATCCTGGCCTGGCGGGTGGGAGTCGCCGCCACCTTCCTGGGGGGCATCATCGAGGCCCTTGGGTCCTTGGTGGGGCCCTGGCTCAAGCGGCACCTGCCCCGGGCGGGCATGCTGGGCACCCTGGCGGGCATCGCGCTGGTGTGGATCGCCGCGGTGCCCCTGGCGGAGATCTTCGAGAACCCCGTCATTGGTCTGCTCTCCATGGCCGTCGTCCTGGTGGGCCTGGTGGCCATGAAGCGTTTGCCCTTCGGGATCCCCGCGGGCCTCGCGGCCATCATGCTGGGGACCGTCATCGGCCTGGCGACGGGGCAGTCATCTTTTGATACCAGCGGCCTGGGTCTCTACGTTCCAGTGCCCGTCCTGGGGGATCTGTGGCTGGGCCTCCAGGCCCTGCTGCAGAACACCTGGATCCTGGCCGTCGTGGTGCCCGCCGAGATCTACAACTTCATCGAGACCATGAACAACGTGGAGTCCGCCGAGGCCGCGGGCGACTCCTTCCCCGTGGGCATCTGCCAGGTGGCGGATGGGGCCGGCACCATGGTGGGCGCGCTGTTCGGGTCCGCCTTCCCCACCACCGTCTACATTGGGCACCCCGGCTACAAGCGCCTGGGTGGCCGTATGGGTTACGCGCTGGGGGTGGGCATTGTGTTCTCCGTGGGCGCCCTCTTCGGGCTCTTCACGCTGCTCAACGCCCTCATCCCCGTGGCCGCCGTGGCCCCCATGCTGGTCTTCATCGGGTTGGTCATCATGGGTCAGGCCTTCACCGCCGTGCCCCCTGCCCACGCCATGGCGGGGGCCATGGCCATCCTGCCCCATGTGTCCAACCTGCTGATCGCCAAGTGGTCCAGCCTCAGCACCGTCCTCACCGGCGATCCGGTGCGCTACTTCGACCCCGCCCTGGCCGCCGCCTTCGTCCAGCAGGGCGCCCACGTGCCCGGCCACGCGGCCCTCTCCTACGGCGCCATCATCACGGGCCTCATCTGGGGCTCGGTGACCGCCTTCCTGATTGATCGCAAGCCCGTCTCCGCCGGCTTGGCGGCCATCGCCGGTGCCATCCTGACCCTCTTCGGCTTCATCCACTACCCTGTCATGGGCTTCTACCCGGGCCCCATCTTCGGAGGCTACGTAGCCATCGCCGTCTTCTGCGGCATCCTGCACCTCTTCCCCGGCAAGGACGACCCCAGCGCCGAGCTTCACGTAAATTGAATAGCCTGCTAGAATGCGCCGTTCTCAAGCGCCAGGGAGGCTTCATGAGCTTTCGGAACGTGGGGTGCGTGCTGTTCTTGTGGTCCCTGGCCGCCTGTCAGCCAGCCCAGCCCCAGGCCCCATCGGAGGGCCCCGCGCCGGCCCCCCAGACCTTCCAATTCAAGGCCGATCTCATCTACCAGGACCGGGCCCTGCCCAGCTATCCGGCGCAGGTTGACCCGGGCCTTCGTGCGGCCCTGTCGGTCCTGGCCCTCCAACCCGGCATGGGGGTGCTGGTGCTGGGCCCCGAGTCGGGCTACCTGACCTTCCCCATCGCCCGCGCCGTGGGGCCCACCGGGTCGGTGCTCAGCTCCTGCGATTTTCGCTTCAACCAGGCCTGGCTGCTGGACCACGCCCCCGACGGCGGGTTGACCAACATCTCCGCGGCCTACTACCCGGAGCTGGATCTGGGGACCCTCCCCGCCGGGGGCTTCCAACGCGTGGTGCTGATGGACTTTCGCAGCGAGCCCCCCGCGGACCCCTCCCTGGCCGCCCGCCTGGCACCCCTCCTGGCCCCCGGCGGTCGCGTCGTGGTGTTCCACCGCAAGGAGTTCGCCGACTTCAGCCCTCGGGCCGTCTGGTCCCCCCTGGAGGCCCTCCGCCAGTTGTGCGTCTACGGCCCCCAGTTCCCCCTGCGCCAGCGCTTCGCCCCCTCCTTGGAGGCCCTGGTCCAGGGTTCCTGCGAGGCCGGCGCCGACACCCTGGACCCGGCCTTCCCCCCAGCCTTTCTTGCGGCCCTCAACGGCCTCTTCGATGACCGCACCCTCTATCGGGATCTGACCAACTTCTTCAACCAGACCCGAGGCTTCGCCGGCGAGCTGGCCTCCTTCTTCAACGAGGACCCGCCGCTGCGCGTCCTGCAGTGGTACGACAACGCCTTCGGCTACCTGTTGTTGGACGAACGCGAACCCCTGACCCCCGGCGGCAGGGTGGCCGTGAACACCGTCAACCACCTGGTCCTGGCTGCCATCTTCGACCTCCATCCCCAGCGGGCGGATCGCTTCGTGGACCAGGCCATGCTGTTCTCCCCCGAGGGCGTCACCCGCGCCCTGGAGGGCTCGGGCCTGCGCTCCCTGCCGCCCGCGGACCTCTTCTCCACCCACCATTGCCAGGTCTTCGAGAAGCCGGGGGTGACCCCATGAACGCGCTGCTGCTGCTGCTGCTGCTTTTATCCCTTGGCGCCCCCGAACCCCAGACTGCCACCACCGACGAACAGCCCCTGCTGGAGTTCGCCGGCATCCGGGGCGTCTCCACCTACGGCTACACCCTGGGCAACAACGTCTTCGTGCCCCCCCGCGCCAAGACCAGCGGCCTGGAGATCGACGACCGCACGGGCCACATCGATCTGCCCGGGCTGGTCAAGGCCATGGGCATCAAGCCCGGCATGACGCTGGCGGACGTGGGCGCCGGCTCGGGCATCTTCACCATCCCCATGGCCCAGGCCCTGGAGGGTCGCGGCCAGGTCTTCGCAACCGAGGTGGACCCCGTCCAGGTGCAGCGCCTGGGACAGCTTGCCGTCGACCAGAAGCTGCCCGTCCTCAAGCCCGTCCAGGTGGGCACCCGGGGCCTGGACCCCTGGTACCTGACCCAGCGCTTCGATCGCGTCTTTCTGGGCTCCGTCTTCCAGTTCATCGCCGATCAGCAGGGCTACATGCGCCAGCTTCGGCAGGCCATGAAGCCCGACGGCCGCCTGTTCATCTTCAGCCCCATCGTCTACCCCAGCTTCTCCGACCGCCGCTATATGAACGTCCAGGGCTTCTTCGACCAGTTCGTCCAGGCCAAGGAGGGCTTTCCCCTCTGGGACTACCTGCCCCCCGAGCTGGCCGGCAAGGTCAAGTCCGGGCAGGAGCTCTCGTTGGACCTGGCGGGCTTCAAGGCTGTGGTGGGGGCCATCAACCGCATGCTGGCGGACCCCGCCTTCAACCGCAAGCTGCTGGAGTACTGGAACCACCGGGTCATCTACTACGACACGGGCGGCATCCTCACCTCCGTCCAGGCCCGGGACGCCCAGCTCTTCCGCAGCCTGTCCCTCCACTACGGCTGGTCCTCCCCGGAGGCCGGTTCGGAGGACGAGGCCTACGCCCGCTACACCCTCAACCATCTGCTGCTCACCATGCTCTTCTTTGGCGACGGCCGGGGCGCGGGCTACGCCTTCGAGCGAGGCCTCTTCGACTCCGAGCGCACCCTGCGCAAGAAGCTGGAGCTGGCGGGCTGGCAGTTCGTGGCGACCCATCCGGTCAGCCACTTCTACCAGACCGTGGAGTTCCGCCCCGCCCCCGGAGGCAACCCATGAATTGGTCCCTCCTGGTGGTTCGCGTTGGGCTGCTGTCGGCGCTGGCCCTGGCCTGCACTCCCCAGTCCCAGTCCTCGGTTGAGGGAGGGGGCCCGGGGGGCACCCCGCCCGGCGCCCTGCCCGTGGCCCTGGTGCCACCCCCGGATCTCATGCCCCTGCCGGGCGATCGCCAAGACGAGGCGTTGACCCTGCTGCTGGGCAAGCTGGCTCCCAAGCCGGGGCAGCGCGTCCTGGTGGTGGGGGGCGGCGGGGGCTGGCTGACCTTCCCCCTGGCCCACGCCGTGGGTGAGGCGGGCCGCGTGGTGTACCTGGCGGCCTACCGCTACGACGAACCCGAGCTGGGCCGGCAGGCCAGCGCCGCGGGCCTGACCAACCTGGAGGCCTACTACTACCCCGAGCAGGTGGGCCGCTTGCCTGGTGCCGGCTTCGATCTGGTCCTGCTCTTCGAGTTCCCGTCGGAGGACCTGGGTAGCCCCGAGGTCGCCCGGCGGCTGGCCTCCTGGGTGGCCCCCGGCGGACGGCTGTGGCTGGCCCATCCCATTCCGTTTCCTGACTTCTCCCTGCGCAGCCGCTGGTCTTCGGCGGAGGCCTGGACCAGGCTGTGCGCGCTGGGGCCCCAGGCCCCCCTGGCCCCCCTGCTGACCAGCAGCGGTCTGCCCCTGGACTGCGCGCAGGTGGCACCGCCCCCGGGCTTCGAGGCGGCCTTCCTGGGAGCCCTCAACGGGGCCCTGGAGAGCCCCCAGCTTTACCGGGATCTGAACCAGTTGCTGAATCAGCGTCGGGGGGTGGCCTCGGAGGCCATCCGCTACCTGGACAGCGACGCGCGGGCGCGGGTGGTGCAGTGGGTGGATGCCTACCTGGGGGACCTGTTCCTCGAACCCCCGGCCAACCTGACGCCGGTTCAGCGGGAGGCCGTCCGGGCCGCCAACCACACGGTGCTGTCGGGCCTGTTCGACCTGGAGGCAGTCCGGGAGGATCGCTTCTCCCGGCGCCTGCTGTTGTACCGCCCCGAGACCCTGGAGGCCGCGTTCCGGGATTCGGGCCTCGCCCTGGAGACCAGTTCGCGTCCCTTCGCCGGTCACCTGCTGCTGGGGTTCGGGCGCGCCGCCGAGGCCACGGGAGGTGCCCGATGAAGGCCAGACTGGGCGTGCTTGGGTTGCTGCTGTTGGGGGCCGTGGCGGCCTCCGGGGCGGAGGGGACGGAGCCTCTGTCGGAGTTCAAGGGCGTGGCAGGGTCCAGTGCCTACGGCTACACCCTGGCCAACAACGTGTTCGTGCCCAGTGGCGCCAAGAACTCCGGCTTGGAGTTGGAGGATCGCTTCCTTCACATAGATCTGGAGGCCCTGGTGACGGCCCTGGACCTCAAGCCCGGAGTGGTGGTGCTGGACGTGGGCGCCGGCTCGGGGGCCTTCAGCCTGCCCATGGCCAAGGCCCTGGGAGGTAGCGGCCAGGTCTTCGCCACCGAGATCGACGGGCCCCAGGTGACCTACATGAACGGCGCCGCCAGGGATCAGAAGCTCTCCAACTTCCAGGCGGTCAAGGTGGGCGGAGGCTTCGACGCCTTCTACGGCTCCCAGGTCTTTGACCGGGTCTTCTTCGGCTCCGTGTACCAGTTCCTGCCGGACCCCGTGGACTATCTGGGGCGCCTGGCCCGGTCCCTGCGGCCGGACACGGGGCGGCTGTTCCTGCTGCACCCCATTCTCTACCCGGAGTTCTCCCCCAAGCGGCAGCTTGATCCGGCCAACTTCGTGGCCCAGTTCCGTGGCAAAGACCCCCAGGCGCCCCTGGCCCGACGCCTTTCGGGCGACCTGCGGGCCCGGGTGTTCAGTGCGGATGGCGAGGTGCGGGTGGATCGGCAGTTCCACCAGGCGGCGGTGGCGAACCTGAACGCCATGCTGGACGACCCCGCGCTGCCCGTGGACCTGCTGGACGGTTGGGCCAGGGCGGAGGGCTCCTTCGACGCCGGGGCCCTGTGGTGGACGGTGGAGGACGAGTACCTGGATGTCAGCCGCTTCCTGCATTACCTGTATGGCCCCCAGCTTCGTCAGCCCCCGGCGACTCCCGAATCGGGCCTGGCGGACGCCGTGCGGACCTTGAATTACGCGGCGCTTAGACCCCTGTTCTATCCCCAGGGAGGGGCCATGGGGTACGCCTTCGGGCGGGGCTTCTTTGACTCCCAACGGGTCCTGGTCGAGAAGCTGCGCCGCGCGGGCCTGCAGCACGTAGCCACCCACAACGTCAGCCATTACTACCTGCTGGTGGAGTTCAAGCGGGCTCCCTAGCCCCCGCCGCCAGCCCCGGAGGTGCCCATGCCGCTTCGTCTCCTGCTGTCCTGCTGTGCGCTGTTGCTGTGCTGTGCCCTGCTGACCGCTTGCCCACCCGTGGATGGGGCGGGCGACGCCCTCCTGGGGGATGGGACGCAGGACGTGGCGCTGGAGCTCCCCTGCGGGGATGGCCTTTGTGCAGGCCCCGCCGAGAGCGCGGCCACCTGCCCCCGGGACTGCCCTGCTGACTGCGGCGACGGCCTGTGCACCGCCGGCGAGTTCTGCGCCGTGTGCGCGGCGGATTGTGACTGCGACACGCTGGCGGCCACGCCCCCCATGGGCTGGAACTCCTGGAACCGTTTTGGCTGCGACATCAATGAAGAGCTCATCAAACAGATGGCCGACGCCCTGGTCAGCGAGGGCTTCGCGTCTGCGGGCTACAACTACCTGAACCTGGACGACTGCTGGCAGGCCTCCCGGGCCGAGGACGGCAGCATCCTTGAGGACCCCACCGCCTTCCCCTCCGGCATGGCAGCCCTGGCGGACTACGTCCACGGCAAGGGGCTGCGCTTTGGCCTCTACACCTGCGCCGGCACCCAGACCTGCCAGCAGCGCCCGGGCAGCTTTGGCTTCGAAGAGCAGGACGCCGCCAGCTACGCTGCCTGGGGAGTGGACTACGTGAAGGTGGACTGGTGCTTCACCAAGGGCATGGACAGACAGCAGCGCTACGCCGCCATGCATGAGGCCATCGTCAAGGCGGGCCGGCCCATGATCCTCAGCATCTGCAACTGGGGCATTGACCAGCCCTGGAGCTGGGGCCCCCAGTACGGCCAGCTTTGGCGCACCACCATCGACATCATGGATACCTGGGCCTCCATGCTCTACAACTTCCTGGGGACGGAGGCCCACGCCGACGCCGCGGGGCCGGGGCACTGGAACGATCCGGACATGTTGGAGGTGGGCAACGGGGGCCTGGACGCGGCGGAGGCGCGGGCCCACTTCAGCCTCTGGGCCATGCTGGCGGCGCCCCTCATCGCCGGCAACGATCTGCGGGCCCTGGACGAAGAGACCAAGGCAATCCTGCTGAACCAGGAGGTCATCGCCGTGGACCAGGATCCCCTCGGGGTGGCCGCCAAGCGCCTGTCAGGTGAGGGTGTGGTGGGCGTCTGGGCCAGGCCCCTGGCAGCCCAAGGGGCCCGCGCGGTGGTGCTGTTCAATGGCAGCGCCCAGCCCCAGCTTCTTGGCTTTCAGCTCTCCGATCTGGGCCTGCAGGGGGAGGACGCGGTCCTGCGCGATCTGTGGCTGCACCAGGACCTGCCCGACCAGGGCCCCAGCTTCCAACGCCAGGTGGAACCCCACAGCGCAGTCCTCCTCAAGGTCCTGGGAACCGACTGACCCCGGGGACGGTCCTAATTTCCCCATCCCCTCCCCACGCGCCTCCACAGACCCCATGCCCAACGACTGACCCCGGGGACGGTCCTAATTTCCCCATCCCCTCCCCACGCGCCTCCACAGACCCCATGCCCAAGGCCCGCGCCGCGGCGCCGCGGCTGTCCTTGCGCCATTTTGGAGGGAGATTAGGACCGTCCCCGAGGCATGATCAGCCACCCACCAGTTCGCGCACCGTCGTCTTCAGCTTCTCCAGGTGCACCTCGGGGCTGAACTCGTCCCCCTTGAAGCGGATGATGCCCTCCCGGTCCACGATGAAGGTGGCGGGCATGGAGTACACGTTGAAGGTTCCCATGAGGACCGACTCGGGGTCGGGGACTATGGGGAAGGCGGGCTGGAACTGGGCCGCAAAGTCCACCGACTGCTGGGCCACGCCGTCCACGCCCACGCTGACGATCTCCAGACCCTTGGCGTTGAACTCTTTGTACAGCTCCACCAGCACGGGGAACTCCTTCTTGCAGGGCCCGCACCAAGAGGCAAAGAAGTTCACCACCAGGACCTTGCCCTTGTAGGACGCCAGATCCACCTCGTTGCCCTTGGCATCCTTGGCCTTGAACAAAGGCAGGGGCGCCCCCACCTCGGGCTTGCGGGCGCTGGCCAGTTGGTCCGCCGCCGGGGCCTTGGTGGCGGTGTCCTGGTCCGCGCAGCAGCGGAAGCCCGTGGTCTGATTGCGGTAGCCCGCGCCAAAGGTGGAGGTGCGCCGGTTGCAGGTGGCCCCGGACCCCGCCGAGGATCCACCGCCCATCAGGCTGGCCTTCCCAGACGCGGTGGTGACCCACTCGTTGATATTGCCGGCCAGATCGAAGATGCCACTGGCCGTGCGGCAGGCGGGCTTGCTGCCTGCGGTGGTGGGCTCGGACCTGGCCTTGTCCCCCTCGTCATAGCAGAAGCCCACCTCGTAGAACGGGCCGTAGGGGTACATGTTGCCCTCGATGGTGTCGTCGTTGAACCAGCCGTTGGCGTTGTCATCCACCGCTGGCTGCCCCGCGCACGCGCTTACCCATTCCTCCTCGGTGCACAGCCGCTTGCCGGCCTTCTGGCACGCCGCCCCGGCCTCGTCGAAGCTGACCATGGCGGGGACCTTGCCCGCCAGCGCCACGGCCACCCCGGCGGTGGTCACAGAGTTTTCAAAGGCATCAATGTAGAACTCTCCGCCGGCCCTGTTGGCCTTCACCATGCCCGCCTGCTCACTTGCCGCGGCGGCAGCCTGGGGGACCACCTGGGGCGCCGCCCCCCCGGAGAAGCTGGCGGGGTTCTCCAGGGCCTTGACGATGTAGTACTCCAGGGCCTCGGCGGAGTTGGCCCCCGTCAGCAGCCGCCCGTTCACGTAGGTGCGCGGCGTCCCATAGATGGCTGCCCGCTTGGCGATCTCGATGTCCCGTGCGATCCGGTCCCGGGTGGCTCCCTCCGTCAGGCAGGCGTCGTACTTGCCCAGGTCCAGCCCCAGGTCCGCGGCGGCCTTGCGGTTGGCCTCTGGGTCAATGCCGGGGGCCATGGCGTAAAGCCGCTCGTGCATCTCCCAGAACTTCCCCTGCCGCCCCGCGCAGATGGCGGCGAAGGCAGCGTTACACGCGTTGGGGTGCTTGTCGTAGCCCTCCATGTAGGGGTTGCAGCCGGGGTTCATGGGGTACTGCTTCATGACGAAGCGCACCCTGTCCTTGTATTTCTCCATGACGGGCTTGGCCTGCTGGGCGAAGTACTGGCAGTAGGAGCACTCGAAGTCCGCGTACTTGACCACCGTGACGGGCGCCTCGGGGTTGCCGTAGAACCAGTCGTCGCCATCCAGCGGGGTGATGTAGAACGAGTAGCCGTTCTCCGTGCGCTTGCCGCCGGGCACGCCCACGGGGGCGCCGCCGGTCTGTTGGGCCACGGGGGCTGCGGGGGTGGGGGCTGGCGCCGCGGAG
>CAIXZC010000228.1 GCA_903923815.1 uncultured Myxococcales bacterium | reverse complement strand
GGGCCTCCAGAGCCTGGGGCTCCAGCGCCGCCACCTTGACCTCAAGCTGGGCGATGGTTTCGGTCAGCTCGGGCACCTTCAGGGCCTCCAGAGCCTGGGGCTCCAGCGCCGCCACCTTGACCTCAAGCTGGGCGATGGTTTCGGTCAGCTCGGGCACCTTCAGGGCCTCCAGAGCCTGGGGCTCCAGCGCCGCCACCTTGCCCTCAAGCTGGGCGATGGTTTCACTGCGTTGGGTCAGCACGCCCTCCAGGGCCTGGGCCCGTCCCACGGTCTCCTCCAGCACCAGCTTGAGCTTGGACAACAGCTCGTTGCGGGCCTGCAGATCCGCCGAAAAGCGGTCCCGCAGTTCCTCGTCCTCCATGGCCTTGAGTTCCATGGTTTCAAGCTGCCCCTCCAGGGTGTGCTTGGCGCTCTCCAGTGCCGCCAGTTGGGCGGTAAGCTCGTCGGCCCGCTGCCGGGAGGCCTGCAGGGTGGCCTGCCGCTCTTCGGCTTCAGCAATGAGCTGGCGGTTCAGGCGGCCCAGCTCTTCCAGACGCTGCAGTTGTTCATCCTGGGCCTTCACGGCACCCCGAGCCTGGTCCAGTTCCTCGTCCAGTGAGGCGATCTTCGTCCTGGCGCCATCCAGCTCCTCGCGGACCTCTTCCCTGTTCTTTCGGGCCTCGGCCAGTTCCGCCGCCAGCAACACCCGCGCCTGCTCCTGGGCCTCGTGGCGCTGCTCCAGGGTGGTGATGCGTTCCCGCAGGCGCCGGCTCTCGTTGCCCAGGCGTTCCAGCTCCTTGGCCTCGGCCTCCCGGCCTCCTGCCTCGTAGTTGCGCAGGTTCCGGGTCAATTCCTTTTGTTTTTCCAGGGTCTCTTCCAGACGTTTCTTCAGGGTCTCCACCTGGCCCAGCAGCCGGGAGTTCTCGCGGCGCAGCCTGGCGGCGGCCTTCTTGGGGTCCTCGTTCTCGTCCACCACCTCGGCCACGGGCACTGCCTCCGCCGAGGAGTCGGTCTCTGGTTCCTTGGCTACCTGGGGGGGCAGGGGGGGTGGCAGCTCTTCGGCGGACTCGACCTCGACCTCCAGCACGGCGGCGGTCTCCTCGGTCGACATGGGAACGGGCTGGGCCAGACCAAGAAATTCCAGCACCGCCACGGGCTCGGCCACCAGCAGGTCCATGGGACCGGACCACTTGACGCGCACCTTGAGGGACCCGTCCAGCACATCCGGCAGCAGCACCCCCAGGGTGCAGCGGCCCTCCAGCATCTCGCCCAGGGTTTCCAGGGACTTCTCGCCCTGGGAGTCATGCTTCCAAAGCAGGCAGCCGGGGACGGTCTTGAGGTCCAACACGGCGTCCAGATCGTCCAGAACCAACAGCTCCAGGCCATCGGCCTCTGCGGGGCCCCTCAAGGCCTTGAGGAGCTTCTTCTCAGCACCAATCACCACCAAGCTGCGAAACCTGCCCATGGTGCCCCCATCTTGTGAGCGTCGTCACGGTGCTGATGGAAACAGGTTTTTGCCCGTTTTTCAAGCTTGGTGACGCGCCCGCGATGGGGTTTGGACGGTCCCACGGCAGGATTTTTGGCGGGGGCCTGCGGCGGGACTAACATCGGGGCGTTTTCAGCGGGGCGCCCAGGCGCCCGGGAGGGGCCCATGGATTCCCCAAGACAGACCGCCGCCCTGACCTTTGAGGCCTACCTGCGTCTGCTGTTGGCGGGGGGGGCCAAGCCCGCCTCCGTCCCCGGCTGCGACCCCGCCTCCGTCCCCGGAAATCAGCCCCGGATTCTGCCCGACCTGCCCAAGGATCAGCCCCTGTCCTGAACGGCCTTGCAGCCGGCCGTTTCCCGGCGCTACAATCCGCCCCGCCAACAAAAGAGGTGACCCTTGCACCTGATTCTGCTGCTGCTTGCCCTGCTGTCCACGGACCCCCGCGGCGCCGGCCTCCACCCCACCCTCCCCGGGGACGGAGCCTCCCAAGGACCCGGGGACGGAGACCCTAAAACTAGCGCTGACCAAACGGCTGTTTCCAACGACCCAGCCCAGCCCGACGACAGTGACAGCAACCCCGCCTCGCCAGCCGACGAAACGGAGCTTGACTCCGGGGACGGAGCCTCTAAAACAGGCGCCGCGACACCAGCCCTTTCCGCGCCACACTCGCACGCCGATCCCTCTGCTGGTTCCAGGGCCCAGGACGCCGACGAACCGGAGGACGACCCCGGGGACGGAGGCGACCAGGAACCGGGCGACGGAGCCGGGGACGGAGCCTCCCCCGCACCCGTTCAGTCCATCCCCGCTCCGGCCAGGAACCAGGCTGCCCCGGCGCACCCCAGCGCGCCCCCCGCGCCCCCCAAGCCCACAACCGCCGGCCCCGTGGACGCCGCTTGCGTGGCCATACGTTCCTTGGCCAAGGCCAGCAAGCTGCCGGACGAGGCCGTCTCCTTCTACGCCCGGGACGAGGACGGCACGGTGCGCTGCGACCTCAACGGCGCCCACCGCCTCAACCCCGCCTCGGTCACCAAGCTGTTCACCGCCGTGGCCGCCCTGGAGACCCTGGGGCCTGACCACCGCTTCGCCACCTCCGTGCTGCGCAAGGGGGACCAGGTCTGCCTGCGGGGCGGCGGCGACCCCGAGCTTGACGCCCGGGAACTGTCGACGCTGGCCAACGCGGCGGCCCAGGCGGACAAGGCCCAGGTGACGCGCCTCTTCGTGGACCTGGGGCTGTTCGACGACCAAAGCCTCCCCCCGGTGTACGACCAGAAGCGCACGGACGCCCCCTACCGCACCCTCACCGGCGCCCTGGCCTATCGCGACGGCACCTTCTTCGTCAAGGCCCTCCCCGGCAAGAAGGCCCGCCGCGCCCTGCGCCTCACCACAGACCCGGTCAGCGACTATTTCCAGATTGAGAACGGCACCTCCACCGGGGCCAAGGGCGGCACCACGTTGAAGATCAAGGTCCGCGCTGGGGAAGGCACCGCCCGCGTCATCGCCAGCGGCCAGATGCGCGCCGGCAAGGGGCAACTGCTGGTCAAGAAGGCCATCCCCGGACCCGACTCGCTTTCCATTGCCATCTTCAAGGAGAGCCTGCTGGCCATTGGCGTGGCCTCGGAGACCCTGGAGGTCAAGCGCCACCGCTGCCCCGAAGGCCTGGACGACGTCAAGACCCTGGAGTCCGAGCCCGTGGAACACCTGGTGCGCCGCATGCTGCTGGAGAGCAACAACTTCATCGCCGAGACGCTGTTGCGGCACCTGGGCAAGGACTGCCAGCCCAAGACCTTCCGCTGTGGGCTCAAGGAGATGCGCCGCGCGGCCACCCGCCACGGCGTGAAGCGCCAGGAACTGCGGCTCAAGAACGGGTCTGGGCTGTACGACGCCAACCGCGTCTCCTCCAAGACCGTGGTGGAGTTCCTGGCGGACGCCATGAAGGACGAGGCCCTGCGCAAGGTGCTGGAGCGTGGCCTGCCCGTGTCCGGCGAAACGGGCACCCTGCGGGGGCGGCTGCCAAGCCTGAAGGGCCGCGTCCACGCCAAGACCGGCACCTTGGACGGCGTCAGCGCCCTGTCCGGCTACCTGACGGACGGCCCGCGTCGCACGTGGTTTTCGGTGATTGTGAACGCGCCCGGCGTCCCCGTGGGCAACATCCGGTCCTTCCAGGACAAGGCTGTGAAGCTTTTGGCGGCGGGCCAGGAGAACGTGTTGACCCCGCCCTCCGTCCCCAGGTCAAAGGCCGCCTCCGTCCCCAGGAAAAAGGCCGCCTCCAGCAAGCGTGAGTCAAGGCATGGTGGGGACAAGCAGCGCCGCTGACAGCCCCGAAAAGCCAAGGCGCGACTCCAGGGTCCAGCCCCGGGCAGTGAAGGTATCCTCCAGCAGATTCCAGTGACGGTTCTCGTAGGCCAGGGCCCCCTGCCCCCGCCTTCCAACCAGCAACACCGGCCGCCCCGTGAAGCCGGTGACCAGTTCGTCCGCCTGCTGCCGCAGCCCAGGGTCGGCGTCGGCAAGCGCGTCATACCAGCCCGGATGGACCTCCACCGACGGAGGAAAGGCCCGCGGCTGCTCCGCTACCCCGCCGGTCCTCAGGGCCCAGGCCACGGGCGCAAAGGACAGCCCGGTGACCACCAACCCCGTCTTCGGGGGCATGGTCCCCAGCGCCGCCGCCACCTGCTGACCGGGACGCCCCTCGGGGGGCAGATACACGTACTGTCGGAACCCCGCCGTGGCCACCGCCAGCAGCCCCAGCAGGGTCACCAGCGTCGCGCCCCTTTGGACCAGCAGCGGCCACTGGCGCCTGGGCAGCCGCGACCACAGCAGGCGCAGCCCCAGCACCCACAACAACAGAAAGGGCGCCAGGGACCCCAGCTCGTAGCGCCCCGGCAGGTACATGGGCCGGTACAGCGAGTACAGCAGCGGCAGCAGCAGGGAAGCCAGGAAAAAGACCACCAGCAGACGTAGCTCGCGCAGGCGCGGCAGGTCCCAGGCCCCGGGCAGCAGCAGCAGCAAAGACGCCTCCGCGGGGGTGAACACCAGCACCATGCCCAGGGGCCCACTGCCCTTCAGGGCCGCCAGCTCCCCAAGATAGGTCGGATAGGGCCCGGACCCCGTGAAGATGCGCAGGGTCGCCAGCAGCATGTCCCCGACCCCAAGCTGGTAGCGCGCCAGCCACGCCGTCCCACCAGAAGCCGCCTGCCCCGCGAAGAACCCCAGGGCCCAGGGCAGGTACAGCGCCAGGGGCAAGGCCACCAGCACCAGCGCCCGCCGCCGCGCAGGACCAAAGGCCAGCAGGGCCAACGGCGCCAACAGGGCCAGCAGCCCGAAGTAGTGGGTGTAGGCCGCGGCCGTAAGTGCCAGCACGGCGGGCCACAGGGGCCGACGGCTGTCAGGCCGCACCAGCAACAGGCACTCGTGCAGGGCCACCAGCATCAGGGCCCACAGGATGGTGTAGGACTTGGCCTCCACCGAGTAGTAAATCAGCACCGGCATGAGGGCCGCCGCCCCCGCTGCCAGCACCCGATAGAAGGCATTCAGCTCCAGCAGCCGCGCGATCTTCCACACCAGGAACACCAGCGCCAGGCCCCCCAGCACGGAGGGCAGCCGCAGCACCGCATCGGAGTACCCGAACAGCCCCGTCCAGGCCTGCATGAACAGGTAGTACAGGGGCGGGTGGCTTTCAGGCACCAGCTTGGCAAACAGGTCCGCCACCGTGTCCGACGCGGCGAACAGCCCGGTGCAGGCCTCATCCAGCCAGGCCTCCCGGCGGTCCAGGATCAGCAGACGGGGCAACAGTGCGACGATCAGCAGGGCGAGAGGCTCAGCCAGGGAAGCGATAGACCGTGCGTTCCTTGGCCCAACCGGCAAATTCTGAGGCGTCATGGGATTTCCAGTCATCTCCGTAGTGCATCAGGTACATGCGCTTCTTGATGTCCGTGGGCAGCCGGCGCAGCTCTTCCACGCAGGCGTGGACGCCGCCGCACATGAACTGGGCGTCGTGGAACAGCGTGAGGGCCCGCCCCTCGTAGCTGCGAATCAGCGCGGGGTCGAAGCGGGTGTCTCCGGAGACGAAGACCTTCCCGTCAATGAACAACCCGTATGAGATGGCGCTGTCCCGGCAGTCCACCGCGCTGTCCTGGATGTGCATGGTGCGGAAGAGTTCCAACTCCAGGGACCCCACCGTCAGGTGGAAACTGGGCCGCCCATCGCCGGCATCCGCCAGCGGCGCGAAGTACTCCAAGTCGAAGTAGTCCTCCAGGCCCAACTCGGTGCCGTCGGGGCGCCGCTCGTTGTGGGCCAACCCGCCCGCCAAGGTCTCGGACCACAGCAGAGGCGCGTACTCCTCTGTGGTCAGCAGCCGCAGCTTGGGCTTGCCCATGCGCGGAATGCCCAGGTAGCGGTTGGTGAGGGCCAGCAGTTCCAGGCCCCCCACATGGTCCGCGTGGGAGTGGGTGACCAGCACCTGCTGCACGTCCGTCATGCCCAGCCCCGCGTTCTCCCTAAGGGCGCTGGGGCCGGTCATGCCAAGGTCCACCAGCACGTGGGTGTCGCCCTTGACGATCAGATAGTTGTTCTGTTTGTGCTGCCGTGAGAAGGCCGAACCGCAGCCCAGGAAGAAGATCTCCAGGACGCCGTCGTTGTGGAGGGCAAAGGCCTCCCCCTCTTTCAGGACCCTGACTTGAGGCACGCCGCGGGGCTGGGACATGGGCAGCTCCGATGCTGAAGTGTTCCGAGTATGTCCCCAGGACGAGGCCTTGGCAAGTTCCGCGATCAACGCAGGTTGTTCTGCCCAGGCTGTTTGCCGAATCGGGCCAAACGCCCCCTTTCCCCTCCGCGTCTCAGGCGCTATCATTGCCGCCAACGTTCAACCAGACGGGGACATCCATGTTCAGCATCAGACGACTGATTGCGCTGTTGGGTCTTGGCCTGCTGGCGGCCTGCTCAGGCGGGGCGGCGGGTACGGACGGCGGGGCCCCGGGCCTCGATGCCACGGGGACGGAGGTCTCCTTGGACGCGCCTTCCCAGGACCTGGTGGAGGTGGGGGAACTGGGGGAGGTGCAGGTGGACGCGCCCTCTTCGGACTTGGCGGACGCCGCGGTCACGGACCTCGCCGATCAGGCCAGCCCCACCGACCTGACCGACGGGGGCCCTGGTCTGGACGCCCCGGATTCCACCGACGACGCCCAGCAGGCGGACGTCTTTTCCTGGGAGGGAGAGCCCTCCAACTGGACCCGTCTGGAGGGTGTGACCTCCACCATGTCCGTGGGCCTTGGCGTGACGGCGGGCCCCGACGGTCAGGTCTTCGTCACCGGCTACACCCTGGCGCCCCTCGCAGGCAACACCCTCACGGGCGGCGTGGACGCCTTCGTGCTGGCCTACGATCGGGACGGTAACCGACTCTGGGTGGACCTCAGGGGCACCTCCGACAAGGAGACCTACGCCAACGCCGCGGTCCGCTCCGGCGACACCCTCTACACCGTCGGAGAGGTGGGCACCTACCTGAACTCGTCGGACCATCAAGTGCAGGTCGCCAGCTACGACTCCGCGGGCGCCTTCAACTGGGTCAAGACCTTTGACGCCGTGGGCAACATGCACGGGCGCGCCATCGCTGCCGGGACCTCTTGGCTGTACGTTGCCGGGGACACCAACGCCTCCATGGACAGCCAGCCCCAGTCGGGCTTCACGGACCTGTTCGTCAGCCGCTGCGACCTCGCGGCCAACCGCCTTTGGACCCGCCAGCTTGGCGCCCCCAACGGGTACACCCGGGCCTACGCGGTGGCCGCCGCCCCGGACGAGGGCGTCTTCGTCGCGGGCCACACCGAGGTCGCCATCGCAAGCCAGCCCTTCGGCGGTTACCGGGACGCCTTCCTGGCCCGCTACACCGGGGACGGAGAGCTTGAGTGGGTCCAGGTCTTTGGCCTGGCAGACCACCCTACCGAGGCCAACGCCCTGGTCACCGATTCCCAGGGCAACGCCTACGTCGCGGGTAGCGTCGAAGGGCCCCTGGATGACGAGCCCTTCTGCGGCGGCAATCGCCCCGGGGCCTACGTTGCCCGGTACTCGCCCGCGGGTGAACGCCAATGGCTGCGCTACGTCTGCGGCGGCGGC
>CAIXZC010000227.1 GCA_903923815.1 uncultured Myxococcales bacterium | reverse complement strand
CGACGGGGCCCGGACAGGGGCGCCTTGGGGTCCCCTCGTCACAAACCTTGAGGAGCTTGCCCAGGCCCGTGCACTCCCGCAGGGAGCCCCGGCAAAGCTGCCGGCCCTCGGGGGCGCAAAGGGAGTCCTTCCCGCTGACCTCGTGGCCGCAGCCCGGGCAGTCCCCGGGGCAGGAGGTCAGGGCCGGGCCCCCTCCCGCGAGCCCCGCAAAAACCCCCGCCGCCGCGCTGCCAAGCACCACCGTCACCTTCTTTCCAGCCATGGTTTCCCCTCGCCCCCATCCCCACCATTGGGTGAAGCGGCAGGATAGCACAAACGGGGTTCCGGGCTACAATCTTGGGCGGCCATGGAAGGATTCGTTTCCGCCACCGCCAACCCTGTTGTATAAACAAAGGGATTTTGCTCCATTGCGAGGGGGTTCCCACCATGGCTGGAGGCGTTACCAGACCGATCCTGGGCTTGCTGTTGCTGCTATCTCTCCTGGTACCCGGGGGACAACTGCGGGCGGACTACTCGGAGGCCGAGAAGGCCTACGCCATGGGGCGCATGCTGGTGGACATGGGGGACAACGCGGGGGGCATCTTTGAGCTGAAAAAGGCCGTGGCCATCAAGCCCCTGCCCCGCTACCTCGAGGCACTGGTGGCGGCCCATCGCAGCTCCAATCAGGAGCCCGCGGCTTTGCTGTGGGGGGTGTACTACCAGGAGAGCACCCGGGAGGACCGGCGGGACCCCAATCTGAACACCTGGATCAACGAAGCCCGGGAGCGCCTGGTGGGGCGGCTGTGTCTGCTGACCGTGCGGACCGATCCCTCGGATGCCCGGCTCAAGGTGACCTACGGCGACGGCGTGGAGTCCCAGCCCTTCCAGGAGATCCCCGGCAAGGGGCGGCAGGTCCTGCTGGAGCCCGGCGAGGTGACCCTGGTGGTCAGCCATGGGGGCCGCCAGGACGCCCGGCAGGCGTTGACCGCCCAGGGGGGCAAGCGGCTGGATCTGGACCTTTCGCTGGCTCGGCCCGAGGGCCTGGGGCAGTTGTCCGTAAGTGCCAATGTGGAGGGTGCCCTGGTGCTGCTGGACGGCGCGGAGCTTGGCAAGGCGCCCCTCAAGAGTGACCTCAAGGCCGGCCGCTACCTGGTCCAGGTCTGGGCCTCGGACCATGCGGAGTGGTCCGGTTTCGTGGAGATCCAGCCGACCCGCACCGCCGAGCTGACGGTGACCTTGAAGCGCGCCCCGGGGGCCCATCTGGCCCAGCACCAGCCCCTCCAGGTGGAGGCCCGCTCGGGCTGGCGCCTGTCCACCTGGGGCTGGATCTGCGGCGGCCTGGGCGTGGGTCTGCTGGGCGCCGGCGGCTACACCTACTCGGTGGTGTTCAGCAAGACCGATGAGATGAACCAACTCAAGAAGAGCGCCACCAAGGCCCGGGCGGAGCTCCAGACCCAGGTGGACAGCTACTTCCTGTATACCATGATCCTGCTCGATGACGGCGAGGACAGCGACGACCGGGGCACGCTCCAGCTCCTGAGTCTCTCCCCCGTGATGGGGCCCGATGCGTTCCTGCTTGAAGCTGGCTTTGGTTTCTAGGGAGGTCTTCCAT
>CAIXZC010000226.1 GCA_903923815.1 uncultured Myxococcales bacterium | reverse complement strand
CATCGTTTATATGACCCGAAGGTCAATGAAACGCTAACTAATTCAGCGTAAAACAATGTATTCCAGTTTTCAAAGAGCAAGCAGCACCATCTCTGGCGCCCCGGGAGAGTAGCTCTTCCGGCATCGGCGTGTCAAGCGCTTTTTTTCGCTTGGCGTCCGAATCAGCTTTTCAAGGCTTTCTGGGGTTTCCCCGAAAGCGAGGCGGAAGGTACCAAGGGTTTCCGACGGAGTCAAGGAGTTTTTTTCGCCTCCTTCACTTTTTCTCGTCGGTGACCTGGATGACCTGGTGTGCCTCTCGGCAGGACCGTTGCCTCGGAATCGAGCTTCTCACTAACCCGGGAAGCCTCGCTGGTTTTCAGTGTCCGCCGTAGCGAACGGGGCGGGTTATATTTCAAGGGCTCCGGGGAGTCAACTAAAAAAGAGGCGGCTCTGTCGCTTTGTTCGAATGGCTTGGGTTTGGAGGGGGGCTGGGGGGGCTGGTTTGGGGGGCGTGGCTTGGGGCTTGGCGCACTCAGGCCTGGGGCTGGGGGGACTGGGGGGACGCTGCAAGCTCTTGAATCCGTTCCAGATCCTGCACCTTGCCGAAGACCAGGATGCGATCAGAGACCTGCAGCACCTCTGCCGCCTTGTGGCCCGGCACCAGGTCGTGCCCTCGGATGATCCCAAGCACCGTGGCGCCGTATTGGGCGCGGAAAGCGAGATCTGAAAGCGTGGCCCCAGCCCAGGTGCAGCCCTGGGGCACCTGCACCTCGGCCACGGCAAAGGGGTCGCTCCTGTCCCTCCCCGCGCCCTCCCTGACCTGATGCAGCATGTCCTCTGCCACGTCCAGCTCCTGGGGCGGCCCCACCAGCACCACGCGGTCCCCCGGCATGAGCAGGAACTCCGGGCCCGGATCCTGGTGGACCTGGCCTGCCCGGCTGACGGCAACGATGGAGACGCCCGTGTTCTGGCGCAGGGGTATGTCCCGCAGGGTCTTGCCTGCATAGCGCGCACCGGTCTTGAGCTTGAGCTCCCGGAAGGCCAGGGGCCAGTCCGTCTGGGGCATGGCGCCCACCACGTGGGCCAGGGCGTCGGCAGCCTGCTCGGCGGCGTCCTGGAAGGGCCGCAGCACCACCTGCGCGCCGGCCTGCCCAAGCAGCAACGCCTCGGCCTGGCTGGAGGCGGCCAGCGCCACCTTCCCCTGGTAGCCCGCCTGCCTGAGGAAGCCCAGCAGGGCGAGGTTCAGGTGCAGGTTGCGGAAGGAGCCCACCACCCACTGCACGCCCGCCAGCGGCAGGTGCGCGTGCAACTCGGGGTCGCTGGCGTCGCCGTAGATCACCCGCAGGCCCTTGCCCCGCCACCGCTCCAGGACCTCCGGATCAAAGTCCACCCCCGCGACCCCCTTGCCACGCTCCAAGAGGGACTCGGCGATGCCGCTGCCGTAGTTGCCCAGGCCAAGGAGCAGGTACTCGGGGTTGGCGGTGGAGCTGTCCAGAGAGGCCCGGGGGGAGAGGCGCCGGCGTTGGAATATCTTAATGTAAGGGGCGGCCCACCCGTACAGCCGGTCAGAGTACAGGATGAAGTAGGAGGAGATGAGCACCGTGATGACGCCCGTGAGGGTGACCAGCCCCAGGGTGCCGCGATCAACCTGCCCCAGGGACACCCCCAGGGCGATGAGGATGAGGGAGAACTCGCTGACCTGGGCCAGGGAGGTGCCCGCCAGGAAGCCCACCCGGCGGCCGTAGCCAAGGAGGCCAGTGAAGATCATGACGGAGAGGGGCTTGACCACCAGGACCACGGCGGAGAGGGCCAGGGCAGGCAGGAGCTGGGACTCGGCGTTGCCGATGTCCATGCGGGCGCCCAGATCGATGAAGAAGAACAGCAGCAGGAAGTCGCGCAGGCCCGCCAGCCGGGCGCCGATGGCGTCGCGATAGGGGGTGGAGGCCAGGGAGACGCCGGCCAGGAAGGCGCCCACCTCCTTGCTGAAGCCCAGGGCCTCGGAGAGGGCGCCCATGAAGATGGCCCAGGAGATGGAGAAGACCAGCAGCATCTCCTGGGAGTCAGCCAGGGAGCGCAGCAGGGCGGGCAGGCCGTAGCGGGTGAGGAGGCCCAGGCCCAGCAGGAGGGCCAGGCCGCGGCCGGCGACCTGCAAGGAGAGGGAGAGGGTGGACTGGCCGGCCTCGGCGCCGCTGCCCCCCGCGAAGGTGGAGAGGGCCACCAGGGCCAGGATGGCGGCCACGTCCTGGACGATCAGGATGCCCACGGCGATGCGACCGTGGAGGGAGTCTATCTCGCCCTTGTCGGACAGCAGCTTGACCACGATGATCGTGCTGGAGAAGGCCAGCGCAACCCCCACGAAGACAGCGTTCTGCAGATCCAGCCCAAAGGCCAGGGCGAGGGCGGCACCAAGGACCCCCGTGAGGAGCATCTGGGCGGTACCGGCCAGGAGGGCGGGCAGGCCCGTGCTCTTGATGAGGCCCAGATCCAGCTTGAGGCCCACGATGAACAGCAGCAGGGCGATGCCCATGTGGGCCAGCAGCTCGATCTCCGAGTAGCTGCTGATGAGGCCCAGGCCAAAGGGGCCGGCCAGGACCCCCGCGGCCAGGAAGGAGACGATGAGGGGCTGACGCAGGAAGCGGCCCACGATACCCAGGAGGCTGACCAGGACCAGGATGGCGGAGAACTCGAAGAAGGGGCTGGGAGACAAGGGCTACCTCCTGAACGCAGGGGGGCCAAAGGGTGGCTCAGGCCCGGGGATGGTGGCGGCGGTACTCTTCCTTCAGGTGGGAGAGCTCCACATGGGTATAGATCTCGGTGGTGCTGATGTCCACATGGCCCAGCAGGAGCTGCACGACGCGCAGATCGGCGCCCCCCGCCAGCAGATGACTGGCGAAGCAGTGGCGCAGGGTGTGGGGGTGCAGATCGCTGGGCAGGCCGGCCAGCAGGGCGTACTTCTTGAGCAGCTTCCAGAACCCCTGGCGGGTCATGGGGTTGCCCCGGCGTGTGACGAACAGCGAGCGGGCGCCCCGTGGGGAGATGCGGCGGGCGGCCTGGAGGATCTCCTTGCGGGAGCTGGCAAGGTACAGCTCGACCGCGAGGAGGGCCTCCTCGCCCACGGGCACCAGGCGCTGCTTGTCCCCCTTGCCCCGGACGCGGACGATGGCCCGGTCCTGGTCCAACTCGGAGAACTCCAGGCTGACCAGTTCGCTGACGCGCAGGCCGCAGGCGTAGCCCAGCTCCAGCATGGCGCGGTCGCGGCAGCCCTCGGGGGTGGAGACGTCGGGGCGGGCCAGCAGGCGCAGCAGATCCTCTTTGCTGAGGGTCTGGGGCAGGGGCCGGGGGATGCGGGCGCCCTCCACCATCTCGGTGGGATCCACCACCGCCAGATCGCGGTCCAGCATCCACTTGTAGAAGGTCCGCAGGGTGGAAAGCTTGCGAGCGCGCGATCGTGGCCCCACGCCATGGTCCCGCAGGGCCGCCAGGAAGGAGACGATGTCCTCGCTCTCGCAGGCCGCGGGGTCCCGGCCCAGGGCCTCCAGGTGCTCCAGGTACTGGACCAGATCAATGCGGTAGGCCTCCAGGGTGCGGGGGGAGAGGCCCCGTTCGAGGCGAAGGTGTCGGCTGAAGGCGTCCAGGAGCGTCGTCATGGGCGGCATTCTGGCAGAAGCACCGAAAAAGCAAAAGGGGATGGTTGACGCTTTTGGGCCATTCCTTCATAAACGAGGCATGTTTCCAACAACGAGGGCGTGCCATGAAGACCTCCACCCTTATGCTTGCGCTTTTGACTGCACTTTGGCTTGGCGGCTGCGTCGTCACCGACGATGAACCGGCGACCATCCCCGAGGTGGTGCTGACGGCCTCCGATGGGGCGAAGGCCAGCTTCCCGCCGGCCACTGAGGATCCGGCAGCGCCCGCCCCCGTGGGGACCTTCGAGAAGATCGCTGAGGCGACGGGTGCCGTGGTGGAGGACCTGAAGAACGTCTCCGCCACCTACCAGTTGAACCTGGAGGACTCCGCGGACCTGGCGGGGAATCTGTGGTTCAGCGTCCCCCTGGCGGCGGGCCTCCTGCCCGAGGGCGTCGGTGGCGCGGCCCTGCAGCCCATGATGGACGCCGGCGACGGTACCTGGGTTCCGGTGGGCAGTCTGGTCTATCACGACCCCGCCACCGACACGCTGGCCTTTGCGGTGAACCTGCGGGGCAAGGTGGTCTACAACATCCCCGAGGACCGAAAGCTTGGGCTGGAGCAACAGACCCTGCCTTTGGAGCCGGGGCCGGTGGCCCGCAAGTTCCGCGTGGACTCCTGGCTGTGGACCTCGGCCCTGCGCAGCAACCGTGAGGGCAGCGACTTCCAGAT
>CAIXZC010000225.1 GCA_903923815.1 uncultured Myxococcales bacterium | reverse complement strand
CTGGGCCTGGAGGACCCCCTGCGCCCCACCGTCCCCGCCGCCGTGGCCGAGTGCCAGGCCGCCGGCGTGCGCGTCGTGATGATCACCGGCGACTACCCCGCCACCGCCCAGAGCATCGCCCGGCAGGCGGGCCTGGCCAACTGCGACACGGTCATCAGCGGCCCCGAACTGGACCGCCTCTCCGACGAGGAGCTGGCAAAGTGCATCGGCCACGTCCAGGTCTTCGCCCGCGTGGTCCCCGAACAGAAGCTGCGCATCGTCACGGCCCTCAAGGCCAACCACGAGGTGGTCGCCATGACCGGCGACGGGGTCAACGACGCCCCCGCCCTCAAGGCCGCCCACATCGGCATCGCCATGGGTGGGCGCGGCACGGACGTGGCCCGGGAGTCCGCCTCCCTGGTGCTGCTGGACGACGACTTCACCTCCATCGTGGCCGCCATCCGCCTGGGCCGCCGCATCTTCGACAACATCAAGAAGGCCGTCGCCTTCATCCTGGCCGTCCATGTCCCCATCGCGGGCCTCTCCATGTTCCCCGTCTTCTTCGGCGACTGGCCCCTGCTGCTGCTGCCCATCCACATCGTCTTCCTGGAGCTCATCATCGACCCCTCCTGCACCCTCATCTTCGAGGCCGAGGGCGCCGAGCCCAACATCATGCGCCGCCCCCCCCGGGACCCCAACGAGCGCCTCTTCTCCTGGCACAGCATGGGCCTTGCCGTCCTCCAGGGCGTCAGCGTCCTGGCCGCCTGCCTGGGCGTCTTCCAGCTTGCCCGCGCGGACCACAGCGCCGACGCCGCCCGCGCCCTGACCTTCGTCACGCTGGTGATGGCCTTCCTGGCAATCATCCTGGTGAACCGCTCCTGGACCAAGTCCGCCTTCGCCATGCTGCGGGTCCCCAACACCGCCATGCGCTGGGTCATCCTGGGCACCGTCACCCTGCTGGCCACCGTCATCTACGTGCCCTTTGCCCAGCGCCTCTTCCACTTCGCCCCCCTCCACCCCATGGACCTGGGCCTGGCCTTCGCGGCCGGCCTCCTCTCCGTCCTTTGGTTTGAGCTGCTCAAGAAAAGGGATCCTTGACCCCGCCACCCCCCAGTGGTACTTAGCCCCCTGGACGAGAGCTTTTCTCAGGTGGCGCCTTCAGTAGAAAAGGTGGCGGATCATGCTGAAAACGTTCTGCATCGACAACGAGACCGTCCAGTCCTGCCCCGAAGCCAACGCCACCATTTATGTGCATGTGCCCCCGGACGCCGCCGAGACCGCCCGACTGGTGAACGAGTGCCGCATCGACGAACACACCCTCCAGTCTGCCCAGGACGCCGACGAACTGGCCCGTCTCGAGTTCGAGCCCGACCACGTGGCCGTCATCTACAAGCGCCCCCTCCACGGCCTCCCCGAAGAGAAGCTGCAGTTCAAGGTCGGCTCGGGGGGCCTGTTCCTGTTCAAGGACAAGCTCATCGTCATCCTCTCCGAGGACATCCCGCTGTTTGACGTCAAGACCTTCCACCACGTCCACAACCTCATCGAGGTCTTCCTCAAGCTGATCTTCCGTTCCACCCTGCACTTCAATCAGCGCCTCAAGGTCATCAACGCCGTCTCCGAGAGCCTGGAGCACAAGATCAACACCTCCATGGAGAACAGCCACCTGCTGAACCTCTTTGCCCTGGAAAAGAGCCTGGTCTACTTCCTGAACGCCATCTCGCTGAACAGCACCCTCCTCGAGCGCATCAAGATGAACTCCGCCAAGATTGGCATCATCGGGGAGGACTCGGAGCACCTGGACGACATCATCATCGAGAACAACCAGTGCTATAAGCTGGCCGAGATCTACTCCAACATTCTGGCGGGCATGATGGACGCCCGGGTGTCCATTGTGTCCAACAACCTCAACTCCCTGATGAAGACCCTGAACGTCATCACCATCGGCATCATGGTGCCGACCCTGGTGGTTAGCGCCTTCTCCATGAACGTCAAGATCCCCCTGCAGGGATTCCCCTGGGCCTTCTGGGTCATCATGGGGCTGGCGGCGGCCTCCACGCTGGGGTTCATGGTGTTCTGGAAGCGCCGCAGGCGTTAGCCCGCAAGAAAGGTCGTCGACCATGCGTCACCCGGCCCTGCGTGCCTGGCTTTGCGCTGCCCTGCTGGTGCTTGTGGGGGGCTGCGGGGGGGAAGAGGGGGGCGTGCTGTCGGCGGCCCGGCCCCAGGGCGACGACGGCGGCAACCAGTCCTCGGCGCTGGGCCAGTTCGTGGCGGCCCTCACCGTGGGCGGCTGCCAGTGCCCCGCCTGGTCCCCGGGCGTGGCCTGCTCCACCCTTTCGTACAGCGACATTCCGGCGGACAACCGCTACTACGTGACCACCTTTGGGGGCCCCGGCGACGGCCAGGACATGTGGATCTGCGGCCACCAACTGACGGACAACGGTAGCTGGCCCTACCTTGCCAACTACGCCCGCTTCGGCTGCGGCAAGGTCAAGATAGTCAACCCCAGCACGCGCGCCTTCTGCATCGCCGAGGTGGCGGACTGCGGGCCCAACCGCTGCGTGGAGGAGGCCGCCTGCGGCTGCGCCTGTGGGGCCCACATTCCCATCCTGGACGTCAGCCCCTTCGTGACCCAGCACCTCTTTGGCATCAGCGGCTCGGGCTACTCGGACAAGCGCGTGGTGGAGGCTTGGGCGGTGTCCGTCACCGAGCCCACGGGCTGCCCCGACAACGCGGTGGAGCCGGACCCCGGCACCCTCAAGGGCGTCATCTACCACGCCCCCGACAGCGCGGACCGCCTGCCCGGCGCCCTGGTCACCCTCTCCAGCGGCCAGTCCCAAACGGCGGACGGCAGCGGCGTCTACCAGTTCAGCCTGGCCCCCGGGTCCTACACCATCACGGCCACCCTGGAGGGCTACCAGCAAGGCTCCGTCAACAAACAGGTGGCCTCCGGCGCCGTGACCTGGGGCTCCATAGGGTTGAAGCCAGAGGAGGCCCCCGACACCATCACCCCCGACACCATCACCCCCGACACCATCACCCCCGACACCTCCCACCCCGACACCCTGCAGTCCCCCGACACCTCCCACCCCGACACTCTGCAGTACCCCGACACCTCCCACCCCGACACTCTGCAG
>CAIXZC010000224.1 GCA_903923815.1 uncultured Myxococcales bacterium | reverse complement strand
GCAGTCCTTCTCGAACCAGGTCAGGACGTCCAGCGGGCGGGACAACAGGCCGCTGCCCCGGATGTCGTCCCGGGTGGCCTGGTCCATCAAGGGTTCCATCACCCGACGCAGCAGGGACTCCACGGCGCGGGACGCGAACAGGTTGGCCTTCAGCTCTTCGAAATATCTTCCCCCCTGGCCCCCGAACTGGACCAAAGCGCGGGCCTGCTGACCGGGGACGTGGGCGCTTCCAAGTTGGCTGTTCATCATCAAGACTCCTCTCAAAGGGCACGGGCCCGAAAGTCGGACCCCAACGTCGGCAGTATCGGGGGCACCGATCACCGGGGCAACTTATTGAAAGGCTTCGAGAAAGGGACGCGCTGCGTCAATTGATCCGGCCCCGCCACAGGGCTTGCGCAGGGATCTGCGTCACGTTGGTACTACCAATGAACCCATTGCCGAAATGGGCCCCCAAGGCCGGCCACGCTTGCATCCCGCCGTGACCCCGTAGTAATGGTAGACCCCCAAGGAGTGCCCATGGCCGACGTCCTCTTCTTGCAACTCCCCGTGCCCGAGACGGTGCCCCACCGGCTGACCGGCAACATCCCCCTGGGGGCCGCCACCCTGGTGCTCCATGCGCGTCGCAGCGGCGTGGCCCAGACCCTGGAGATTGCACCGCCGGAGGTGGCCAACCGCTACGGGGACCTGGCCCTGCTGACCTGGATTCGGGGGCGCGCACCCAAGATTGTCTGCCTCACCTGCACGGTCTGGAATGTGGAGCGCTCCATGGCCCTTGCGGCCGTGCTGCCGGCCCTGTTGCCGGGGGTGCAGGTGTGGGTCGGTGGGCCGGACGTGGCACCCGGGTCGGTCATCTTCCGAGAGCCTCGGGTCTTCGACGTGGCGGTCATGGGCGAGGGCGAGGAGACCTTCGTGGCGCTGCTGTCCGGGGTGCCGCCGGAGTCCCTGCCCGGGGTGGTGACGCGGCAGGGCCCTGTGGGCAGGGTGCCGGCCCGGACCCTGGCGTCGCTGGACGCCATCCACGATCCCTTCCTGGAGGGGCTGGTGCGGCCCGAGGCCGATGGCGTGGTGCCCGCGGAGTTCTGGCGGGGCTGCATCCACGGCTGCCTGTTCTGCCGCTACAGCCAGGGGCGTCGGGGGGCCGCGGCGGGGCGCTCCCTGCCGTTGGTGGCGGAGACGCTGCGGTGGTGCTTGGACCGGGGCGCCTCGGAGCTGTACCTGCTGGACCCCAGCCTGGAGCAGCGCCCGGACCTGGAGGACCTGCTGGCCCTGATGGCCCGCACCAGCGGTGGCCGCCTGCCCGTGTTCGCAGAGCTGCGGGCCGACGCCGTGACGCCGGCGCTGGCCGGGGCGCTGAAGGCTGGGGGCGTGACCCGGGTGGAGACGGGGCTGCAGACCCTCACCCCCGAGGCCCTACGACTGGCGGCCCGCCCCACCGACCCCGCCCGCTTTGCCGACGGCATGGAGGCCCTGCTGGGGGCCGGCATCGACGTCAAGGTGGACCTCATGTTGGGCCTGCCGGGGGACAGCCCCGAGGCCTACCAGCGCACCCTGGAGTTCCTCACCGCCAGGGGCTTTGCGAAGCGCCTGCAGGTCTTCGTCACCCAGGTGCTTCCGGGGACCGGCCTGCGCAACGCCGCCAAGCGCCTGGGCCTGGACTTCGACGCCCAGCCGCCCTACCTGTTGCACTCCGCGCCGGGCTGGCCCGAGGGCAGCCTTCAGGCCACCATGAAGACCGTGGAGCGGGACACCGGGGTGGCCATGTGGGACGTGGAGCCGCCGGTGTTGCAGCGCCCCCGCTGGCCCGAGGGCCCCGTCCAGCAGACCCCCTGCCCGGACAGCGACGCGGTGCTGCAGTATGCCTTTGACCTGGGCAGTCCGGAGGGCCAGGCGGCGGCCCAGACCCAGCGCTTCCAGCGGGCGTCCTGCTCGGCGGTGCTGTGGCTGCGCTGCCAGGACTGGGACAGCAGCCTGGCGCTGGTACCGCCGGTGCTGCAACGGTTCCTCCAGGGCAATCCCTTTGCGGCCCTGACGGTGGTGCTGGAGCATCCGCCCCACTGGCCTTTGGACCTGCACGACCGCCTGCTGGAGCTGCTGCCCGCGCACCAGCCCTCGCTGTATTTGGACCGGATGCTGACCATGCCCTCCCCCCACCGGCGCCTGTTCTCGGCGCTGCCGGCGGACCTGCACGGGCGTCTTGAGGCCTCCTGGCTGGAGGACCTGCGGGGGTTGGCCGAGCTGTTGTGGCTGCTGCCCCCGGGGCCCCCTTCAACCAAGCTGCTGACGGCGCTGACGGCCCAGGACTACGCTCTGGTGGGTGGCCCTGGAGAGGTGCTGCCCGGGGCCACCCTGGCGCAGCTTGCCGCGCTGCCGGATGCCCACCAGATAGTCCTGGATGGGGCTGCCAACCAGTGGGCCTGGCTGCAACGGCTGGACCGGGCGGCGGGGGTGGACTGGTAGGTTCAGTTCTCCAGATTCACGGCGAAATGACTGATGTAGATGCGGTCCGAGCTGAGCGAATGCGTGGTGGCGATCCGCAGGGTCAGGACCTTGGTGGAGCCCAGAGTGGCGTTCACGGCCACGGAGTAGCAGGAGGAGGTCGTGCCGGTGCGGTTCGTGATGTCTGAAGCCAGAGGCGTCACGCTGTCTGCGTCCTCGGCGTAGACGTAGGTGCCGGAGATGTACGTGGTGGCGTTGGTGGAGGTCGTGTAGTAGCACACGTCGATGGTCTTGATGGTGTTGGTGCGGCCGTTGGACATGAAGGGGATGGACAGGGGGAAGTAGAAGCTGCAGTTGCCCGTGGCGTTGCGGGTGACGTACACGGAAGCGCCCTGGGAGGTGCCGCCGCCGCCCGCAGGCCGCAGCAGGTCGCAAAAGCCTGTCTCGTCGAACATCGACACCATGGCGGCGGGGATGCCGTACTTGTAGGCCATGGGCTTGAGCATGGCGTTGGAGATGCTGGCGGCCTGGTCCTCGTTGACGTACTTGGCGTCGTGCTCGTGGGCGGACAGGGCGAAGTCTGACGAGTGGCTGCCGTCCAGCAGGTCGGCGTTGAGCTTGTCCACCTTGGTGGTGGTGGCCACCGTGAAGGGGGCCGTGGCGTTGGTGAACTTGGCGGTGGATTTCACTTCGGTGACGCCCGTGCCAATGGTCACGGCGCCCTGCATGGTCACCGCGCCGCTGAAGATGTTGGCGCTGGTGAAGGTCTGGTCGTTGTTGACGTAGGCCACGGAGGTGGGCAGTTCGGTGGTGCCGTGGGTGTGGGCCTTCTTGGCGAAGTCGGCGTCCACCTCGGATTCGGTGTAGTAGCGGCCGTCATGAATGTGCCCGATGGCGCTGTACAGGGTGTTGTGGTCGTGGCCGGCGGCGGCGTAGGAGGTGTCGTGGTTGTGCCCCTCGGCGGCATAGGCGCTGTCGTGGTTGTGGCCAAGGACGGCGTAGGCGTCATTGTGGGTGTGGCTGGCCAGGGAGTAGGCCTCGGCCAGGTCGTCGGGACCCACGGCGCCGTTCAGGATCATGGCGGAGGTGACGCCGCCCGACTGCCCCTCATTGAGGTAGAGGATGTCCAGCAGCTCCAGGTCCAAGGAAAAGTAGTTCTCCGCCAGGATGAGGCCGTTGCCTGCGGCGTACAGGTCGTTGCTGTCCTCGGCGCAGGCCCACTTGCCCTGGGGGTTCACCTTGGGCACCTGGCCATTGATGCAGGTCAGCGCGGCCTTGCCCAGGGTGTTCACGGAGGGGTCCAGTTCTTCCCGGAGACCCTCGTCGGTGTTGCACTTCCAGCGCCCGAAGGCGCCGTCAAACTTCATGACCTTGCCGTCCGAGCAGCCCAGGGGCAAGGACAGCTCCCGGGTGTCGGTGATGACCAGGCCGCCCAGGGTCGAGGGCAGCAGGGTGGCGGGGCCGCAGTACCAGCCGTTGGCGCCCATCACGGGGGACTCGTCCTCCGCGCAGACCACCTGGGCGAAGAGGTCCAGGTCGCTGCTGCAGGTCCAGGCGCCCCCGAGGAACTTGGGGAACTGGCCCTCCTGGCAGGAAATCTGGGCGCGGCCCAGGGCGTTCACGGAGGGGTCCTCTTCTTCGGTCAGGTAGCCTTCGGCGCTGATCAGCGAACGGATCTCGCCGTTCGAGGGCACGTTGTCGGCGGTCTGGGCGCGGCGGGCCCAGGGCACTGCAGAGAGGGGCTGGCGGGGGGTCATCTCGGAGTCATTGCCCACCTTGAGTGCCAGCCATAGGGGCTGGTCATCAAACAGGTTGTCGGGCAGCTCCAGGCCGGTGCCTCCAAGCAGCACGGACAGCAGGCCGTTCTTGATGTCCACCTGGACCGTCTTGGTCCAGACCGCGACGCCGCCCGCATCCGACGGGTACATGGAGAACTTGATGGTCCGGGGGCCGTCCACGGGGTTGCCGTCGCTGTCCGTCAGGTAGCCTTGGAAGACCATCTCCTGGGGGACCGCAGCCTGCAAGGGCGCGCCCGCCAGGATGGTCAGGAGGGCCAGAAATACCGTCACCAATGCCTGAGATCTGCGCATGGCGTCTCTCCTTGTTCTACCGGGACATAAGCAGCATGGGCCCCACCAACTTGGCGTTGGGGCTGCGCATCTGCCCGGCTGAGGATGGGCCAATCTGGAACGTAAGGGACAGCGATCCGGTGCGCATGAAGCCGCCACCGGCGGGATTTCCAAGTATCAGGAAGCGGGGCGGCATGGGGGCCGCGACGACGTCCGAACCGGTCCCATCCGCGTCGGGGTAGGGGTCCAATCCATCGCGGGTCTCTGCCTGGTCGGGAAGCTCGCCGACGTCGGGCAGGTCATTCTGGGGCGTGTCGGCAAGGTCGGGCACATCCTTGGGGGGCGTCTGGTCGGGCCCCAGATCCTGCGACCCCTGGTCCACCTCGGCCTGGGCGCCATCCGGAACGAACAGGTCGCCAACGCCGTCAGGGCTGCCGTTACCGGGGGTTCCACCTCCGCAGGCACCCAGCACCAATGCCGTCAACGCAGCCAGAATGATGATTCTAATGGCCACCGGAACTCTCCCTTCAAAAACACCCGAAGACTACCCGCAAACGGCCCGTAAGTGGAAGCAATTTATTGCGCAATTTGTTCGGATGGCAGAACCGTGATATTTGACTGCCACCATGGTTGAAGCCCGAAGACCACCTCAGGAGCCTGCTGGCGGAGCGGATGATTCCCTCAATCCGCGCCGATCCGTGGCCCTGTCCCTGGATGCGCTGGTGCGCTCTTTGCGCCTGTCATCGTCGGGGGCAGAGGCCCTTGGAAAGAAGGCGCTGGCTGCCTGGCAGGCCCACCCGGACGTGGTGCTGAAGGTTGAACCGCAGTGCCTGCGGGTGGGCGACATGATCGTAAAAACCACCGAAAATGCAGACGAATTCCGTTGGCTGCTCTTTGCTCACCAGGCGGGCCTCCGCACCCTGGCTCTGGGGCCCCACACCCGGTCCGAGGACCTGCTTCGGTTGGGTCGCGAGTTGGCCCTGCTTGAGCCCACTGCGGAGGCCGCTGCCCACTTCCAGGAGTGGCTGTGGGCCTTCGGCGGGGAGGGGCTGGACCTGCACGCGGCGGACCCCGACGCCTGGCTGGTGGACGAGGCCTTTGAGGATCTGAAGACCAGGCGCAAGGCGCTGGCCGTTACGCGGGTAGGGGCAGCCAATGCGGTGGCGGCGGAACTTGGTGCGGTGGCTGGGGAAGGGGGCTCGGGGGAGGGCGCCGGCTCCTCCGTCTTCCTGGAGAACCTCCTGTCGGCCCTGGAGAACGGCGTCCTGACGGTCAGCCCGGCGGGCTTCGACAAGCTGACCTCCCAGGCCAATGATCGGGTCTTCTGGGTGGACTCCGAGTTGGAACTCATCCTGGCCTACCCGGAGCTTGAGGCCTGCTTCCCGCCGGTGCAGACGGCCCACCGGGTGGTGGACTCCCTGGCGCCCGACGGAGGCATGCTGCTGCTGGGCCTGCTGGCCTCCCTGCTGCGGCGGGGCACGACCTACGGCCGGGAGGTCGCCAACGCCATCGGCAGCGACCCCTTGAGCCTGGAGGTCCTGCGGCCCATCCAACTGACCCCCAAGACCGTGGAGGTCTTGAAGATCCTGTTCGCCGAGACGCCCACGCCCGTTTCGGGCCTGCTGGTCTCCCTGGCGCTGAAGCAGGGCAACGCCGACGAGGTCCTGGGGGAGCCCCTGGGCAACATGATCATCAACCTGGGCCTCAATTCCGTGGCGCGGCACCTGCAGTACGATGCGCTGCCTCCCGAGGCTGGGATCTTCCTGGCCAAGGTGGTAACGGCCCTGCGCTCCTCTGACCGTTTGGCCCAGTTGCTGGAGAAGGTGCCCGTCAGCACCGCCATATTGATCGTGAAGAACGTCCCGCCGGCCATGTTGTCGGCCTCTTCCCACGTCGTGGTGGCGCTGATGAAGCGGGCCGGTCCCGAGGACCTGCTGGGGCTGGTCCGGGGGCTGTCTCGAGGGGACAAGGCGGGGGCCCGGGTGCTGGGGCAGGCCATGATGTCCAGCGGCGCCGAGGGTTGGACCACAGCGGCCATCAACGAGGCCTGCCCGGCCGTCGTCAGAAGTGGCTTCGGTGCCCAGTTCCTGCTGCCCCTGGCGGAGAACCGCAAGCTGCCTGTGTGGGCCCGCCTGGCGGTGCTCAAGGGTCTGGAAGAGGACCCTGACCTGTTGGCCCAGGCCGTGGAATTCAAGGTCTCGGAGATGCTGGAGCCCCCTGAGGTGCGGGCCTTCCTGACCGCCGCCCGGAAACGCCTGGGAGGTGGACGATGAGCGGTTACCAGCCCCAGGCGTCCCTGTCCCCCGCGGCCTTGGCCCTGGACGCCCTGTTCATGGCGGGCAAGACGGTGGCCTCCCACGGGCGCACCCACCCCCTGAGCAACCAGGCGTTGCAGGCGTTGGCCCAGGCCTTGGAAGCCGCAGGGCTGCCCCTGGAATTCCAGTTCGTGGGGGGCGCGGCCTTCCGCAACAGAGTCCCCGTTCCGCTGGACCGCACGACCTGGGACAAAGCCCAGGCGGTGGCCCATGCCCTTCGGCAACGGGGGCTGCATGAGGTGTCCTTCGAAGGGGCGCCCAATCAGCGGGCGTTGTTGGAGCTGGCGTCCATCCTGGCTTTTCCGGCGGCCAACGAAGAGATGCAGGGCCGGGAGGTGGAGTTCGCCGGGGTGACCGTGCGGGCCATCCCAGGCGTGGCGGCCACTGAGTCCTCCCGGGACCATGACCTGGAGGTGCACCTGGCGGCCCAGGTCCGGCTGGCCATCGCGGAGGCCGAGATTCTCAGCAAGAACCGGGGGCAGCCCTGGGAGTGGGGGCGGGCGCTGGCCTGCGTACGGCGGCTGGAGGCCTGCGTGGAGCTGGGCTCGGTGGCGGCGGTGCGGGCGATGGAGCTGACCGCGGGCCACTGGACGCTGGGGAGGCGGGCGGCGGCCAGCGCTCTGGAGGCCCTGGTGTGCCTGAAGCAGGCGAAGGCCGATCTGCCAACCAGACGTTCGGTGGCGTCTGCAGCGCTGGCGCTGGGCGTACATGGTTTCAGTCCGGCTCGCTCCCAGCCTCTGGCCACGGCGGCCCAGGCGGCCCTGGAGACCACGCTGCCCATCAGCGGCGGCAGACCCATGGAGCCCGTGAAGGCCCGGGTCAACGCCCTGCTGCACAGGCTGAAAGGCGACCAGACCAGGGCCCTGCGGCCCGGGACCCTGCCCTTGCTTCAACTGGTCTATCGCCTGGAAGGCAACCGCACGGGCGTCCAGCCCTTGAGCGTGCCCACCCTGGCGGACCTGGCGGCCCGGGAGTGCGCCCCCGGCAGTGACCCCCGGGATAGCTGGCTTGGGGTGCTGCTGGAGGCCCTGGGGCAGCTTCCTCCGGGCAGCAGGGTGCGGCTGCCCGATGGCCGCGTGGGCTTGGTGTTGGAGCCCGCGGACAATGGAGATCCCTTGACCCCCAAGGTGCTGGCAGCGGGCCGGGTGGTGTCGCCGGCGGCCCCGGTGCAGCCCCTGGCTCCCGCTCCCCGAAGCCCCTCTGCATAGGTGGAAACGCCCAATGATTTCCGGGCAGTATGATCTGGATCGCAAGTCGTGCACGTGTTATCATGCCGCGCACATTGGCAGGGCATGACCCCCGAAGAAAGGTCCGCGCCATGAAGACAAAACTCAGCTTTATCGCCATGTTTGCGCTGGCGGCGCTGTTGCCGTTGTCGGCCCTTGGCGGGCATCAGATAACGCGCTGGAAGGACAACCACGCGGGGGCCGTGTCGGTCACCTTTGACGACGGGTTGTATTCCCAGGTGTCGGTGGCCATGCCCCAACTTGAGCAGCGCGGCCTGGTGGGTACCTTCTTCATCCCCACGGGCAACGGCTGGAACGAATGGACGGGCTACTGGGACGACTGGCGCGCCGGCGCCGCCCGGGGGCACGAGATCGGCAGCCACACCATCACCCATGCGCACCTGGCAAGCATGACCGAGGCGGAGGCCCGCACCGAGTTGCAGCTCTCTCGGGACACCATTGAGGCCCAGATTCCGGCCCAGAAGTGCCTGTCCCTGGCCTACCCGTTTGGCGAATACAACGACGCCGTGCAGGCCCTGACCGGTCAGTACTACACCTTCGCCCGCACCGTGTGGTCCAAGGACTACATGAACTGGTACCCCGAGGACACCCCCGCGGGCTACACGATGTTCGACTTCCTCGAGGTGGGCAGCTTCCCCTTCGACTGGCCCGCCGTCACCACCATTGACGTCCTCAAGACCCACCTGACCGACGCCCAGACCCGGGGCGCCTGGTACATGCCCCACATCCACCCGCTGGAGGACGCCAACGCCGTCGCCGTCTACAAGGCCTTCCTGGACGAGTTGCTGGTGCGGGACCTGTGGGTGGACACCTTCACCCATGTGGCCATCTACATGGAGCAGCGCCTGGCCACCACCGTGAACGTGCAGTACGAGACGGCCACCAAGGCGGCCCTCAAGCTGACCAACACCCTGGACCCGACCATCTACAACCTGCCCATGACCGTGCGCAGCGTGGTCCCCGGGACCTGGTCCGACATCGTTGTGGTGCAGGGCACCAACGGCCAGGTGGTGGAGCCCGTCCTGGAGGGCACCGAGCACGTCATCTACTACAACGCCAAGGCCGACGGCACCCTCATCACCATCACGCCCAGCACCGTGGCGCCGGACCCCGGCACCCCCGTGACCATTGAGTACCGCGTGGCCTTCGGGGCCGATGACGCCGAGGAAGGCAGCGTGGGCACCGTGTGGCTGGACAGCAGCGACCTGGAGTTGGTCAACGACACCTGGAACAGCGCCGGCAACCAGACCGTGGGCCTGCGTTTCCGGGGCGTCGGGGTCCCCGCGGGCGCCACCATCCTGGCGGCCTGGCTGCAGTTCAAGGTGGACGAGACCGGCTCGGGCACCATCGCCCTGACCGTCAACGGGCAGGCGGCCGACAATGCGGCCGTGTTTGCCGCGACGTCCAAGAACGTCTCCTCGCGGGCTCGTACCAGCGCCGGCGTGGTCTGGTCCCCGGCGGCCTGGCCCACCGTTGGTGCCGTCACGACGGTCCAGCGCACGGGCGATCTGGCCCCCGTCATCCAGGAAATCGTCCGCCGCCCCGGGTGGGTCAACGGCAACGCTTTGGCCCTGATTCTGACGGGCACGGGCCGCCGCACCGCTGAGGCCTTCGAGGGTGACGCCGCGGGCGCCCCCCTGCTGCACATTGAATACCGCACCGGCGCCCCCACCAACCGCGCCCCCGCCGTGGACGCTGGCGTGGACATCGCCCAGACGCTGCTGCCCGAGGGCGTGTTCCTGGACGGCCTGGTGACGGACGACGGCCTGCCCGCTGGCTCCACCCTGGACATCTACTGGACGGTCCTGTCGGGCCCCGGCACCGTGACCTTCGATGACGACAGCGACCCGGCCACCCGCGCCACCTTCACCGCCGCCGGCGCCTACGTGCTGCGGCTGACCGCTTCGGACGGCGCCCTGGTAACCACCGATGACCTGACCATCACCCTTTCCGAGCCCAGCACTGCCCCCGTGGTGGTGGAGGTTCGCGTGGCTGCCATCGGCGACGACGCCGAGGAGGCCGTGGCGGGCACCGTGTGGATTGACAGCAGCGACCTGGAGCTGGTGAACGACACCTACCAGAGCGCCGGCAACCAGACCGTGGGCCTGCGCTTTGGGGGCCTCAAGATTCCCCAGGGTGCCAACATCAGCAGCGCCTGGGTGCAGTTCAAGGCCGACGAGACCAATACCGCCGCCGCGGCCCTGACCATCAAGGCCCAGGCTGTGGACAACGCCCCCCTCTTCACCACCACCGCCAAGAGCGTCTCCAGCCGCGTCCGCAGCGCCGCCAGCGCCACCTGGGCCCCCGCCGCCTGGGCCACCGTGGGTGAGGCCGCCGCCGCCCAGCGCACGGGTGACCTGTCGGCCGTGGTTCAGGAGATCATCAGCCGCCCGGGTTGGGTCTCCGGCAACGCCCTGGCCCTGCTGATCACCGGTACCGGCCGCCGCACCGCCGAGACCTTTGAGGGCGAGCCCCAGGGCGCCCCCCTGCTGCACGTCGAGTACACCCTGGGCGCCCCCGTGAACCGCGCCCCCGTGGTGGCCGCCGGTGAGGACCTCAGCATTCGGCTGCCCGTGGCCTCCGTGGCCATCGACGCCACCGTCACCGACGACGGCCTGCCCACTGGCTTTGGCCTGTCCTATTCCTGGATTCAGGTCTCCGGCCCGGGCACCGCCACCATCGCCAGCCCCTCCGCCGTGGACACCCTGGTGACCCTCCCCGTGGTGGGCTCCTACGTGTTCCGCCTGGCGGCCTACGACGGCGAGTACATCGGCGGCGACGATGTCACCGTAACCCTGCTGGACCTGGCCCCCGCCACCACCACCGTGGAGGTGCGGGTGGCCGCCACAGCCGATGACGCCGAAGAGTACGCCGCCGGCACCGTGGACCTGTTCAGCAGCGACCTGGAGCTGGTCTACGACGGCTACAACTCCGCGGGCAACCAGTCCGTGGGGCTGCGCTTCAACGCCCTGGCCATCCCCAATGGCGCCCAGATTCTTTCCGCCTGGGTGCAGTTCAAGGCAGACGAGACCGTCAACACCGCGGGCACCATGGTCTTCCGGGCTCAGGCCGTGGACAGCGCCCCCGTCTTCACCAGCGTGGCCTCCAACGTGTCCAGCCGCGCCCTCACCACCGCCTCCACCTCCTGGACCCCCGCGTCCTGGACCGTGGTCGGCGACGCCGCCGCCGCCCAGCGCAGCCCCGACCTGACCGCCGTGGTGCAGGAGGTCGTCTCCCGGACCGGCTGGGCGTCGGGCAACTCCCTGGCCATCGTGGTCAAGGGCACCGGGGCCCGCATCGCCGAGTCCTTCGACGGCGACGCCGCGGGCGCCCCCCTGCTGCACGTGGAGTACAAGACCCCGGCCGTCACCAAGATGCTGCGCCGCCCCGCCTCCAATCGCTGAGTTGGGCCCACACCAACCGACAGCCGCCCCGTTTTCCTAGTGCAAGCCGCCACAATTTGTTGTATCTAAGGCGCGTTACCAACGGGAGGCAACATGAGACGCGTGGTTCTTCTGGTGTGGCTGGTTGTGATGGTGCTGGGTTGCTCCAGCGCGCCCTCTGAGACCCTGGATGGTGGCCCCGCCCTGGACACCCTGCCCGCTGACGTGGCGGGTGGCGACGGCGCTGGTACGGACCAGCTTCCCCAGGATGGCAGCGCCGGCCAGGACGGCCTTGCGGACCAGTCCGGCGACTTGCCCGACGGCGTGGCTCCTGACGGCACCCAGGGCAGCGACGCCCTTGCGGACACCCTGGCCGACACGGCCCAGGACACGGCCCCCGACCCCGACGTGTGCACCCTGGACGAAGGCTGTGCCGGCGCTGCCGAGGGCGACAACTGCAGCGCCGAAGTGACCTGCAAGCCGGGGCTGGTCTGCCACAGCGTCAGCGCCACCTGCCAGCAGCCCGCCCTTGCGGGGATGCAGTGCGGCGTGGACAAGGACTGCGAGTCGACCCTGCGCTGCATCGCCTCGGGCGACCAGAAGCTGTGCCTGCGCCTGGTGGGCGAGAACGCCGCCTGCGGGGAACTGGCCGTTTGCAAGACCGGCCTCTTCTGCAACGACGGCTACACCCCCGCCAAGTGCGCCAAGCCCGGCGGCGCCGACAAGCCCTGCACCTTGGACGAACACTGCGCCCCCGGCTTTGGTTGCAACCTGGGCCTGGAGCCCGCCAAGTGCAGCCGCCCCGGCAAGGTGGACGCCCCCTGCGGCGACGCCAGCGACTGCGCCGACGCTCGCCCCTGCATTGACAGCAAATGCGCCTGCGTCGCCAACTGCCTGGACCTGGAGTGCGGCGACGACGGCTGCGGCGGTAGCTGCGGCACCTGTGAGGGCAAGTTGGGCTGCGTCCTGGGCCTGTGCAAGGGCTGCGGCGACACGGTCTGCGAGACCGCCGAGAAGTGCGGCTGCCCCGAGGACTGCGGTGCCTGCCCCGGCGGCGACTTCGTGTGGGTGACCATCCCTGCGGGCTCCTTCACCATGGGCTGCGTCCCCGGGGACCAGCTGTGCAAGGAGGACGAGAACCCCGCCCACAGCGTCACCATCTCCAGCTTCCAGATGCTTGAGGTCGAGGTCACCGAGGGCCAGTACGAGGCCATCAACGGCGGCAACCCCTCCTACGACAAGCTGGGCCCCGCCTTCCCCGTGGAGCGCGTCACCTGGATCAAGGCCGACGAGTTCTGCCAGAAGATTGGCGCCCGCCTGCCCTACGAGGCCGAGTGGGAGTACGCCGCCCGCGCCGGCACCACCACCATCTACGGCTGCGGTGACGACGCCAGTTGCATCGGCACCATCGGCTGGTGGGCCACCAACGCCGGCTACAAGAAGCACGAGGGGCGTGGCAAGCCCGCCAACGCCTTTGGCCTCTACGACACCACCGGCAACGTCTGGGAGTGGGTCCACGACTGGTGGGGGACCACCTACTACGCCAACAGCCCCGCCGCCAACCCCAAGGGCCCCGTCGATGGATGGTCCAAGGTCATCCGCGGCGGCGCCTTCCCCCTGACGGACCTCTACGGCTTCTTCCGCCTCAGCTACCGCCACCTGGGCGCCAAGGATTTCATGAACGACGACCTGGGCTTCCGCTGCGCCCGGAAGGTGAAGTAGGGGGGCGAAGGGCCCCCAATCGACTGGTTCAAATCTCGACCGCCCCCGCAAGCATTTTCCCCTTTGCACCTTTGTCCCGACCGGCTAGAATGCGCGGGTTCCGTCAGGAGGTGCCGCATGAAGTCTGTCGTTGCACTGGCGTTGTTATTGCTGCTTGGTGGGGGCTGCGGGGGCACGGACACCGGCAGCGGCCCCAAGGACGCCAGCATCCCCAACGACCTTCAAGCGCCCGATGCCGACACCAAGGACCTCCTCCACCCCGACACCACTGACACTTCCCACCCCGACACCCAGGACACCAGTCACCCCGACACCCAGGACACCCTCGACACCAGTCACCCCGACACTACCGACACCCTTGACGCCACCGACACCACCCCAGCCTGTCTTCCCGCCTGCACGCCCTACCAGCTTTGCAACGAGGGCACGGGCCTGTGCGAGGACAATCCTCTTTGCGCCACCGACTTCTGCACCGGCGCCCCCGGTGGCATGGAGCGGTTGCTGCGGGACGGCCAGGCCTTCTATGTGGACCGCTTCGAATGGCCAAACGTCGAGGGCGTGACGCCCGAGGGCAGCATCGCCACCCTGGAGGCCGCCACCCAACGCTGCACGGCCGTGGGCAAGCGCCTTTGCGCCGGGGCCGAGCTTTCCTTCGCCGGTTCGCCCACAGGGCAGGCCTACCCCTACGGTGCCG
>CAIXZC010000223.1 GCA_903923815.1 uncultured Myxococcales bacterium | reverse complement strand
AGAGCATCGGCCTTACAAGCCGGGGGTCGCAGGTTCAAGCCCTGTTTCGCCCACGAAAAAAGTTTCGCGTGGGCAAAAATATCTCTTGCGCAGGCGACGATTCCGGTTAAAGTTCCTCCTACCCGAAAGCGGGATTGAGTTGGGGTGGTAGTTAAGTCGGTTATAACGCCGGCCTGTCACGCCGGAGGCCGCGAGTTCAAGTCTCGTCCACCCCGCAACGAAGGGACCCTCACCTGAGGGTCCCTTTTTTTTGCCCTTTGACCGGTACACACGCATGCGCCTGCCCGTTGAACTCCGCCAACATCTGTCCAAGCCCGAGGCCTTTGGCCGCATCCGAACGCTGAAGGAAGCTGCGCCCCTCCTGGCCTCCCTGACCGTGGAACTGACGGGGCGGCGGGCGTTGGTGCTGACCACGGCGGGGGACCGCTACTGGGCGCTGCTGGAGGCCCTGAAGGGGCTGCTGGGGACGCGGGTCGCGGGCATGGAGCCTCGGGCCGCCTCGCCCTATCTGGCGGTGGAGGCAGACAGCCAGGGCGAGACCGAACGCCTTGGGGCGCTGGCGCGCTTCCTGATGGAGCCCGGCGCCCACCGCGTGCTGGTGGCGCCCCTGGACGAATACCTGCGCCTGCAAATCCCGCCCAAGGCCCTGGAGGCCCGCTGCCAGCTGATCATGGAGAAGGAGATCATCGACCGGGTCGCCTTCACCAACCGCCTGTCCCAGGAAGGCTACCTGCGCAACACCCAGGTGGAAGAGCAGGGCAGCTTCGCGGTGCGCGGCGGCATCATCGACATCTGGCCCGGCGGCTCTGAGCTGCCCGTGCGCCTGGACCTGTTCGGCGACGAGGTCGAGTCCATCCACATCTTCAACCCCGACACCCAGCTTGGCCTGGAGCGGGTGGAGTACTGCCTGTTGCCGCCGGCGCGGCTGCTGTCCCTGGACGAGGCCCAGATCACGCGCCTCAAGGGGGCCCTGCGGCGCCTGGCGGGCGAGCAGAACTTCCCCTCCCGGCAGCTTGGCGAGCTGCTGCGCCAGATTGGCGACGGGCAGCGCACGCCCGAGCTGGAGATGCTGTACCCGGAGGCCTTCGAGGCGCTGATGCCCCTGGACGCCTACCTGGACGGCGACGCCCTGCTGGTGCTGGACGACGGGCTGGACCTGGACCGCGAGCATCGGTTGATCCTGGAGGAGGAGGCGCGGCTGTATCAGGACGCGCTGGCCGCGGGGTCGCTGGTGCTGCCGCCCGAGCGGCTGCTGCGAAGCTTTGGGGAGGGGCAGCCTCCCTGGGCGGGCGTGGCGGGGCCCCGGGGGCAGGCGGTGCTGGACCTGTGCGGCATGGTGCTGGACGGGGGCGCGGCCGTGGAGTCGGGGTCGGAGGCCCTGCTGCTGGCGGCGGAGGACGTGGGGGCGGGGCGGTCGGCGGCGCTGTCGGCGGCCATCCGTGGGGCCCTCGCGGCTCCCCAAACAGTGGTGATGGTGTGTGAGAACCTGCAGACCATGGACCGCAGCCGGCGCATTCTGGGGGCCCACGGGCTGGGGGCGACGGTCCACGAGAAGGACTGGACGCCCAGGTGGCTGCTGGACCTGCCCGACGGGGGCAACCGGGTGCAACTGGTGCTGGGCAACCTGGAGGCGGGGCTGGTGCTGCCCTCCTGGGGGCTGATGCTGGTCAGCGAGCGGGCGGTCTTCGGGCGGCAGGGGCGGCGGCGGCGGCGGGACGAGGAGCGGAATCCCTCGGAGGCGCTTAAGCTGCTGTCCTTCCTGCAGGAGGGGGACCTGGTGGTGCACCATGCCTACGGCGTGGCGCGCTATGCGGGCATGGAGCGGCGGGCGGCGGGGGGCAGCGAGGCCAGCTTCCTGGTGCTGGAGTACAAGGAAGGGGACCGGCTGTTCATACCCGTGTATCAGGCGGATCGGATTCACAGGTACATCGGCGGCGGGGAGAGCAGCACGCCTCCGCTGGACCGGCTGGGGGCGGGCACCAATTGGGACAAGAAGAAGGACAAGGCGCGGTCGGCGGCCAAGACGTTGGCGGTGGACCTGCTGAAGATCTACGCCCAGCGCAAGCAGCTTGAGGGCTACGCGTTCTCGGAGCCGGACGAGTACTTCGAGGAGTTCGAGGCGTCCTTCCCGTATGAAGAGACGGCGGACCAGCGCAAGGCCATCGAGGAGGTGCTGGCGGACATGGAGAAGGCCGAACCCATGGACCGGCTGGTCTGCGGGGACGTGGGCTTTGGCAAGACGGAGGTGGCCATCCGGGCGGCCTTCAAGGCGGTGCTGGAGGGCAAGCAGGTGGCGGTGCTGGTGCCCACGACGGTGTTGGCGCAGCAGCACAAGCAGACCTTCGCGGCGCGCATGGCGGGGTATCCGGTGCGGGTCGACAGCATCAGCCGCTTCAAGGATCCGGCGGAACAGAAGCTGGTCATGAAGGAGGTGTCGGAGGGCAAGGTGGACGTGCTGGTGGGCACCCACAGCCTGCTGCGCAAGGGCCTGAAGTTCCGGGACCTGGGGCTGCTGATCATCGACGAGGAGCACAAGTTCGGCGTCAACCACAAAGAGAAGCTAAAGGAGATCTACCCGACGGTGGACGTGCTGTCGCTGACGGCCACGCCCATCCCGCGCACCATGCACATGGCGCTGTCGGGGATTCGGGATATCTCGGTGATTGCCAGCCCGCCCCAGGGGCGACACGCCATTGATACGAAGGTGATTCGCTGGGACGACCGGACCATCTCGGATGCCATTCGGATGGAGCTGGACCGCGGGGGCCAGGTGTTCTTCCTGCACAACAACGTGAAGGACCTGGAGAGCCTGGCGGAGCGGCTGACGACGGCGCTGCCGGACCTGAAGATCGGCGTGGCCCACGGGCAGATGAACGAGGGCGAGCTGGAGAAGGCCATGGTGGACTTCGCCGAGGGGCGGGCCCAACTGCTGCTGTGCACGACCATCATTGAGTCGGGGCTGGACCTGCCCGGCGTGAACACGCTGATCGTGAACAACGCCCACTGCTTCGGGTTGGCCCAGCTTTACCAGATCCGGGGTAGGGTGGGGCGGGGGACGCGGCAGGCCCATGCGTTCTTCGTGGTGCCACCGCCCCATGCCATGACGGATGAGGCGCGCAAGCGGCTGGCGGCGTTGCAGCGGTACACGGCGCTGGGCTCGGGGTTCACGGTGGCCTCCATGGACCTGGAGATCCGAGGCGCCGGCGAGCTGCTGGGGGCCAACCAGTCGGGGAACATGACGGCGGTGGGCTACGACCTGTTCGTGCGCATGGTGGAAGAGGAAGTGGGCAAGCTGCGCAGCGGCGAGAAGCAGGCGGAGGTGCGGGACCCGGAGATCCGGCTGCCCCTGCCCATGCTGGTGCCCGACGAGTACATGGACGACAAGCACCTGCGGCTGATGGCCTACCGGCGCATCGCAGGGGCCCAGACGGCGGAGGACCTGACGGACCTGTACCGGGAGATGGAGAACCGCTTCGGGCCGGTGCCCAAGCAGCTATTCAATCTGTTCTCCGTGGTGCGGGTGAAGCAGCTTTGCCGGCAGCATGGCGTGAGCCTGCTGGAGTACGCGCCACCCTGGGTGCGGCTGGATCTGTCAGCGGCCAAGGACGAGGTGCAGCTTGCGGCCACGCGGCTGGCGGTGAACCCGCCCTGTCCGCTGAAGGTCGAGGCCAATGGGATTGTGGAGCTGAAGCCCGCGGGCGGCGGCTCGCCCCTGGATCAGGTGCGCCGAAGCCTGGTGCTGCTGGGGCTGGCGCAGGACGATGACGTGTACCTGAACCCCAAGTGATCCTGACGGAACCGCGCGCGCCAGCAAGCGGGCCTTTCCCGTTCCCCCTCACTCCCCCACAAACAGCAGGGCGCTACCCAGGTACTTGGTCTCAATGGCCTGGCCCTCGGGCAGGTGGCCCAGGGTCTTGACCAGCTTGGCGACGGAGTAGCGGATGAGCTCCTGGATTTCGGTGGGCTGACCGGCCAGGGCCTGCTCCATGCGGCCCACCAGGAAGGCGTCGGGCTTGCGGGCGGCCTCGGCGTCATCCCAGGGCAGCAGGAGGTCCAGCAGGTTCTGCAGCTCGGGGGGGCCAAGGGGGTCCACGCCCTCCCGGCCAATCATCAGGTTGGCGAGGGCCGTGGCGGCCAGGGTGGAGGCGGTGACGAAGGGCTGCTGCTTCTCGGGGACCATGACCCTCAGCTTGGCCGGGTCGATGCGCAGGGTGTCGAAGAGGAAGGCGAGGCGCTGCTCGGCGTGGGCCAGGTACTTCTTCATGGCGTCCAGGTCGGCCAGGGTGCGGAAGTCGCGGTAGACCAGATCGGCCTCGCCCTTGATGCCCTCGAAGACCTGGGGGACGAAGCGGGCCAGCCCGGCCAGCGCGGGGCCCAGGGGCGGGTCATCGAGGAGCCCGAAGCGGCCGCCAAGGGAGGCCTTGGAGCGCAGCTTGCCGGCCTGGGAGCGCAGGCCCAGCAGGGCGGAGTAGCCGGTGCGGAACAGCAGCACAGGGTGGAGGCCCGCCAGGACCCGGGCGGCGTCCTGCTTGAACTTCAGGGCCAGCAGTTCCAGGCCAAGGTTCATCAGGTCCTGGGCGCGGGAGGCGGCGAAGGCCAGCTCGGGGGCGTTGCTTAGATCGCCCTTGGACTCCACTACCAGGATGCGGTTCATCAGGAAGACGGTGGCCTGACGGAGGGTCTCGCGGGTGGGCTCGGGGAGGGCGCGCAGGGTGGCGGCCAGCAGGCTCTCGTGGCGGCCATCCAGCGCGGTGAGGGCCAGCACGGCGTCCAGGGTCTCGGGGAGGCGGCCATCGAAGGACTTGCCGGCGCGGGTCTCCAGTTCGCGGATGGCGTCCGCGGGGGAGTACAGTTCAAAGACCTCCTGGGCCTCCTCGTAGGCGGGGAAACCAAGATCCTCCAGGCGGCCGTCGCGGATGCGCAGGGCCTCTTCCTCCAGGCTGGCGGGCAGCTCCCAGACGGCGGCCTTCAGCAGCAGGCGGGCCTTCTCGTGGTCGAAGGTGTAGAGGATTTCCAGCAGGTTGCGGCACTGGACGGTGGCGTCCTCGTTGTCACCGCAGATCAGGTGGAAGCAGCCATCGGGGGAGCGCAGGACACCCTGTTCGGCGCCCAGCATGTCCATCTGTTCGGGGTCGTCCAGGTATTCGACGATGCGGGCAAGCTTGAGGAGCTGCAGGACCAGCAGCTCGGGGTCCATGGCGGAGACGACCTTGTTGAGCACCTCGTCGCCCGCCTCCTGGGCCAGGCGCAGCCAGCGGTCCAGGCGTTCCACGGCCAGGTCCCGGCCCGCCCAAAGGAAGAAGTCGGCGCTGCGGCCAAGCTGCTCGTCGGAGGCCAGCATCATGAGGGAGCCGGCGTCGTCGGGGCCAATGTCGCGGATGAGGAAGAAGAACTCGGAGGGGGTGAGGGCCTGGATCATCGCCGTGCTCTCGGGGGAGTCCAGGATGGCGTCCAGCTTGACCATGGTGCCGCCGGGCTGGGACAGGATGTCCAGCACGCTCTTGCGGTATTCCATCAAACGCTGCTCATCCATGGGGGCCTCCTGGCACGGGTTCAGTTTGCACGAACAAGGTAACAGTAATTGCTGCCCCCGCAACCGGCAACCATGGAATTGGTGCGCGTTGGGAGTTGACATTCACCCCCTTTCGCCAAAACAATCGCGGCCAATCAGGAGGTGACCCGTGGAGTTCATGGAAGTCATGGAGGCGCAGTTCATGGGCGTCAGCGTGTATCAGGTGGGGCTGGCCTTCGGGGCGGTGCTGGCCGGGTACGTGGCGCGGGCGGTGGTGACGGCGTTCTTCCGGCGGGCCAAGCGGCTGGCGGAGAAGACGGACAACGTACTGGACGACATCCTGCTGAACTCGGCGGACCGGCCGGCGGCGCTGGCCATGCTGGTGGCGGGCGTGTGGCTGGGCCTGAACATCCTGCCGCTGCCCACGGAGCCCCTGGACTTCCCCCGGTTGGTGAACGCGCTGGGGCGGGGGTTCTCGGTCATCCTGGTCATCTGGTTCTGCCTGCGGTTCATTGACCAGGTGGCGGCCCAGTGGGAGAAGAAGGGCGGGGAGAAGCAGCAGAACCTGAACCGTCAGGCCACGCCCATCATTCGCAAGTCCGCCAAGGTCTTCCTGGTGCTGCTGGGCGGTGCCATGTTCCTGCAGAACCTGGGGTACAGCGTGGGGTCGCTGCTGGCAGGCCTGGGCCTGGGCGGCATGGCCATCGCGTTGGCGTCCAAGGACACCCTGGCCAACCTGTTTGGCGCCATGGT
>CAIXZC010000222.1 GCA_903923815.1 uncultured Myxococcales bacterium | reverse complement strand
GGATTGTTCCCCCCTCTCCGCCTAGCCCCTTCAAGCGGCACACGCCCCCCTTTTTAGAGGTAAGCCGCTTGAAGAGGCTGCCTCCGAAGCGCCACCCCACGCCCCGGCCCGACAGACGCTGGCGTCGCTTGCCCAACGCCGCATAGGCCACAGGGGTCAGGACCTTACACATTACACTTGCTCGCCCCTCAAGCCTGACGCACCTCCGGGGGCCCGGCCAGAGCCACAGGGGTCAGGACCTTACACATTACACTCGCTCGCCGCCCAAGACTCACGCACTTGCAGGGGCACAATCCAATATGTGACCAATTGTAAGCCCACCGGGGGAAGGTGGCGCGCAGCGCCGGATGAGGGGTGTCGTTGCTGAAGGGACTTGGGGAGGGGAAGTGCTCAGGCGCCTGCTACTCCTTTGCCCGGCAGGCCTTCAGGTTCCTTCGCAGCCCCTCCAGCCCTGCCCGGGACGCGGGCGTGGTCCACAGCGGGTGGTCCTCCGGGACTTGGCCTTGCACTAGGTCCTCCAGGGCCCCCTTCTGCCACACCGACAGGGGCTGCGCGAAGCGCGGGTCCACGGTTTCCTGCAGCCTCCGTCCCTGGTTCCACGGGCACACCGCCAAGCAGTGGTCGCAGCCGAAAACGTAGTTGCCGCCCGCCATCAGACCCTGTATGGCCGGCGGGATCGGCCCCTCGCCCTCGATGGTCCAGAAGGAGATGCAGCGCCCCGGGTCCAGGTGTCCGTCCCCCCGCAGCGCCCCCCCCGGACAGGCGTCCAGGCACCTTCGGCAGGCCCCGCACCCCTCCGGCGGGATGGCCGCCGCGTGGGCCCCCTGCACCAACGGCAGCTCGCCCCGAATGACCAGCCCCCCCAGGAACACCCGGGACCCGAACACCGGGTGAATCAGACACCCGTTTCGCCCCAGGAACCCCAGCCCGGCCTTGGCCGCCAGCGCCCGCTCGCCAATGGGCGCCCGGTCCACGAAGGGCCGCGCGCGCACCCCCCGGAAGTGCCTTGGCAGTTGGACCGCCGCCTCCAGCAGCGCCGCCCCCAGAATTCGGTGGTAGTCCTCGTACAGCGCATAGGAGGACACCCCAGCCCCCGCAAGCCCCAGGTCCCCCGCGTCCAGGTAGGGCGCCGCGGCAATCAACACCACCGTAGACCTGGGCAGGTACAACGACGCGTCCGCCCGGGTCGCGGCGGTCTTGCGCAGGTAGGGCAGGTGCTTGTCCTGGGCCTCGGTCAGCAGGCTCTCGTAGGCCGCGCTGCGCGCATCCGCCCCCGCCTCCACCACCCCAAAGTCCCTAAACCCCGCCCCCTGCAGCCGCTGCCACAGCCATCCCTGCAAGGCCTCTTTTTCCAGAAACGCCATGCCGCCTCCAAGCCCAGCGGAAGATAGCACAAACTCCCGAACGGCGCCCCCCTTTACGCGGCCCCCCGCCCCGTGGATAATCGCCCCCGCCCCAACCGCGGCCCAGGAGGCCCCATGCTGTCCGAAGTGAAGACCGGTTCCCTGACCCTCTCGGGATTCTCCCTGGCGGGCCTCTGCACCAGCGTCTACGTGAAAGAGCTGGACCTGCTGCTGGACGTCGGCTCCTTCCTGCCCGAGCTCCTCCGCGGCCGCCGCCTCTTCCTCAGCCACGGCCACCCCGACCACTGCGGCGCCCTCGTCTCCTGGCTTGGCGGTCGCCGCCTCCTGGGCATGCCCTGCGTGGACCTCCACTGCCCCCCCGACCTGGCCCCCCACCTGCTGGCCCTCCTCCAGGCCGCCGAGCGCGCCCAAGGCTTCGACTTCGACTACCGCCTCCTCGTGCTGCACCCCGGCGTGGACGCCGACCTGGGCAAGGATCTGGTCGTCTCCCCCCTCCCCCTCCAGCACAAGCTCCAGACCTTCGGCTACCTCTTCACCCGCCGCGTGCAGAAGCTCAAGCAGCAATGGCACGGCCTCTCTGGCGACGAAATCCAGCGCCGCAAATCCGCCGGCGAGGACCTCTTCCGCGAGGAGCACCGCCCCCTGCTGGCCTACCTCCCCGACACCCTCCCCGAGGGCCTGGACGCCCTGCCCGACGCCGTCTTCGCCGCCTCCACCCTGATGGTCGAGTGCACCTTCCTGGACGACCGCAAGCCCATGGAGGCCGTGAAGAAGGGCGCCCACATCCACCTGGACGACCTCATCCCCCGCCTGGAAGCCCGCTTCCGCGGCGACGACGTGGTCCTCTTCCACATCAGCCGCCTCTACCGCCCCGAGGAGGTCCAGCAGATCCTGGCCCGCCGCCTCCCCGCCGCCCTGGCCGCCCAGGTCCAGGTCCTCTAGGCCCCCCGCGCCCCCCCCCGGATACAACCCCCAAAATGGGCAGACTATCTGCTTGATCG
>CAIXZC010000221.1 GCA_903923815.1 uncultured Myxococcales bacterium | reverse complement strand
GGCGCCCCACGGCGTCGATCTCGTCAATGAAGATGATGCAGGGGGCGTGCTTCTTGCCCTGCTCGAACAGGTCGCGCACGCGGGACGCGCCCACGCCCACGAACATCTCCACGAAGTCCGAGCCGCTGATGGAGAAGAAGGGCACGCCCGCTTCCCCCGCGACCCCCTTGGCCAATAGCGTCTTGCCGGTGCCCGGAGGCCCCATAAGAAGAACGCCCTTGGGGATGCGGCCGCCGAGGCGCGTGAACTTCTTGGGGTCCCGCAGGAAGGAGATGATCTCCTGCAGCTCTTCTTTGGCCTCGTCGATGCCGGCGATGTCGTCGAAGGTGATCTTGATCTCCTGCTGATTCAGGATGCGGTGCCGGGACTTGCCAAAGCTCATGGCCTTGCCGCCGCCGCCCTGGATCTGGCGCAGGAAGAAGATGAAGAGGCCGAAGAGGAACAGCATGGGCACCCAGGAGATGAGGAACTGGAAGAGCAGGCCTTCCTTCTCCTCTTCTTCATGGGACACGTCGATGCCCATGGCCAGGAGGGTGGGCTCGTAGGCGTCCAGGCGACCCCGGCTGACCTTCTCGCGGCCGTCGGAGTACTTGACGAAGACGCTCTCGCCCTTCACCACCACGCTTTCCACGCGGGGCACGCCCAGCTTGGCGCCGTCTTTGAGCTCGGCGGCGGCGGGGATGCGCTTCAGCTCCTTGAGCAGGTCAGAGAAGGCCAGTTCCTTGAAGGGCCCCTGGGCCAGCGCGGGGGCAAAGGCCTGCCCGGGCTCCAGGTAGGTGATGCTGACGCCGCGGCGGACCAGGTCCCCCCGCAGGTCATCCATGCCGCCCAGGTCGCCCACGGAGCGGAACCGCGTGCCGTCCAGCAGTTCGCCGCGCAGCTCCTGGCCGGAGGCCACCACGGTGACGACGCCGGCCAGAGGCTTGGCGCCTTCGGGGATGTCCACGCTTCGCGCATCTTCAATGAAGCGCGCAAAGGTGACGGGCTCGGGGCCGCGCTGTTGACGCCAGAACTGGGCCACCAGCACGAACGCCAGAATGAGGGTTATCCAAAGAAGTAGATTCCTGCTTCTGCCAAACACTTGGGACTCCGGGTTTTCAGGGCAAAGGTCCCCCTGCGCCTACCAGGCCGAGGGCAGGCGGGAATATAAACGCAAACAAGTCGGGGCACAACCCGAAACGGCCCGCGCCCCGCCGCTGGAAAACCCTTGCCGCGGTGAACGGCTTGCATTTATACTCCGCGGCCGTGGCTCTTGGGAGAGGTAGGTCTCGATTTGACCCGGCAGCTTTGCAAAACACTTGGCCTTTGGGCCGTCCTCTTCCTGCTGCTGCTGCCAGGCGCTTCGCTGCAAGCCGCCGACACCGACTCGCCCCGCATCAGCGCCATCACCACCGAGGGCCTCTATCGCATCCCCGAGTCCACCCTCCTGCGGGCCCTGCAGTCCGCGCCGGGGCAGCCCTTTTCCAGGTATGGACTGTCGGAGGACGTGCGGCGCCTGTACGCCCTTGGCTACTTCGAGGACATCCGCATCTACAGCGCCAAGACGCCAGAAGGCGGCATCGCCCTGCGCATCGTGGTGAAGGAGCATCCCCGCGTCCAGGCAGTTGAATATGAAGGCAACGAGGAGATTGACGCCGAGGAGCTGGGCAAGGTGGTGACCGTGGCGGCCTCGCGCTTCCTCAACCTGGAACAGGTGGAGGAGTCCAAGGTGGCCATCCGGGAGAACTACCGGGACAAGGGCTTCTACCGCGCCGAGGCCCAGCACGAGCTGGTCTACCTGGAGAACAACCGCGTCACCGTGCGCTTCAAGATCAATGAGAACGCCAAGACCCGCATCGCCCGCATCCGCGTCTCCGGCAACCGTCAGGTGCCCGAAAGCGAGATCAAGGAATTCATGCAGCTTGGCGAAAGCGGCCCCCTGTCCTTCCTGTCGGGGCACATGGATACCTTCAAGGATGACGTGTTCGAGATGGACGTCCGCCGCGTGCAGTGGGTCTTCCTGAAGCACGGCTTCCTGGACGTCAAGATCGGCCAGCCCGTGGTGGAGCTCTCCCCCGACTATGGCGAGATGTACCTGACCGTGCCCGTGGAAGAGGGCCCCCAGTACACCGTGGGCCGGGTGGACATCGTCTGCCCCGACGGCGACGGCTTCCTGGTGGACAAGGGCGAACTGCTGGAGAAGCTGCGCCTCAAGACGGGCGACACCTTCAACATGGAGAACGTCCAGCTTGACTCCCAGGACCTGACCACCCGCTACGGTGACCTGGGTTACGCCCACGCCAACATCGGCAGCCGCAACAACCCCAACAAGGAAGCCCGCATCATGGACTTCCTGTACGTCGTGGAGAAGGGCAACCCCACCTACATCCGGCGCATCGAGGTTGAAGGCAACGAGACCACCCGCGACAAGGTCATCCGCCGGGAGATGAAGATCGCCGAGGGCGACCTGTACAACCAAAGCCTCATCAAGAAGAGCGAGGCCTACATCTACCGTTTGGGCTACTACAAGACCGCCACAGTGGAAAGCCGCACCGTGGAGCCCGGCGCGCTGGCCGAGCCCGGCACCGATCAAGTGGACCTCATCGTCCGGCTGGAGGAACAGGACACCGGCACCATGCAGGTGGGCGCGGGCTTCAGCTCCCTGGAGTCCTTCATCTTCCAGGGGCGCGTCTCCAAGAACAACTTCCTGGGCCGCGGCCAGACCCTGTCAGTGCAGGCCATGCTCAGCTCCCTGCGGCAGATCTACATGATCACCTTCATGGAGCCCTACTTCTTCGACACCAATTGGAACTTCAGCTTCAACCTCTACAACATGGAGACCGTCTACGAGGCCTTCGAGACCCGCGCCACCGGCGGCGACGTCTCCTGGGGTTACCGCTTCTTCGACGACTACCTGGTGTTCCTGACCTACACCCTGGAGGACAAGTACGCCCGCATCGGCGGCATCGAGGGCTTCACCCCCGTCCCCATCGAGCGCTACCAGGACAGCGGCATCACCTCCAGCCTGCGCCTCTCCCTCTCCTGGGATACCCGCAACAACCGGCTCACCCCCACGGAGGGCTTCTACCACAGCATCTCCGGCGAGCAGGCCTCCCCGCGCCTGGGCAGCGAAAGCTCCTTCAGCCGCTTCATTCTGAACAACCGCTGGTACGTCCCCCTCAAGTGGGACCTCGTGCTGCGCCTCAACAGCACCCTGGGCTACATCACCTCGGGTGACGCCAAGGGCATCCCCATCTACGAGCGCTTCTACGTGGGCGGCATCTTCTCGGTGCGCGGCTTCCAGCGCAACTCCCTGTCGCCCAATATCAGCACGGCCTCCTCCATGGACCCCTTCGGCGCCCTGGCTGCCTTCCCCGTGGGCGGCACCCGGGAGGCCATCTTCAACGCCGAGCTTGAGATCCCCATCGTCCAGGCCATGCGCATCACCGCGGTGCTCTTCCTGGACGCGGGCAACGCCTACGCCGAGTCCGACAGCATCCTGGACCAGGGCCTCCGCACAAGCTGGGGCTTTGGCGTCCGCTGGTGGTCCCAGATGGGCCCCCTGCGCTTCGAGTGGGGCTTCCCCTTCAACCCCCGGAAGGGCGAGGACCCCATGGTCTTCGAGTTCACAATCGGGAGCGCCTTCTAGGCCTTCCTTGTTAATTGAATCGGGGTAGAATGCCCCGGTGTGACAACCACAGGAGTCGAAATGAAAACCACCTACGTAGCCCTGACGGCCGCCCTGGCCCTGTTGCTTTCCGTGACCCTCTGCCCCGTCCGCGCCGAGGCCCAGGCCAAGACCGTCGGAACGGAGCTCAAGATTGGCGTGGTGGACATCCAGGCCGCCGTTGCCAAGACGAAGGAAGGCCAGGAGGCCCAGAAGAAGCTGGAAGCCCTGGGCACCGCCAAGCGCAAGGAACTGGACGAGAAGACCGCCAAGATCAAGGCCATGGAGGAGGAGCTCAAGAAGCAGCTTCCCCTGATGAACGAGAAGGTCAAGCAGGAGAAACTGCAGGCCTATCAGGAACTTGCCGCCGAAACCCAGAAGCTTTACATGGACGCCCAGAACGAGGTCGCCACCAAGCAGAGCGAGCTGGTCGAGCCCATCGTCAAGCGCCTCCAGGACATCATCAGCGACGTGGCCCTCGAGTATGGCTACACGCTGATCCTCAACAAGGCAGCGGGTGCCGTGGTCCTCTACAACACGCCCCAGTTGGACCTCACCGATGAGGTCGTCAAGCGCTACAACAGGAAATAGTCATGCTGGGTCGCCACTGGCCGCTGGGCGCCTTTGCCCTGCTCTTCCTGGTGTCCGCGGCCTGCGGAGGCCCCAGGGAGACTGCGGGCATCGCTGTGTCCCCGGCGGACATCTCCGTGCCCGGCCAGTTGCCCGATCCCGTCGCCCCCGTCGCTGCGCCCTCCGCCCCTGTGAAGATCTTCGAAGACGTCAAGGACCACTTCCTGGGCAGCCGCTCCGAGCCCGCCTCCGTGAAGGCCTCGGCCTCCCGCTTCCAAAGCGAGCTGGAGCCCAACAACAGCCTGGACACGGCCCAGGGGCTGGACTTCTCGGGCACCTTCTGGGGCTGGGTCCATCCGCCGCTCAGTGAGGATCAGGCCGACGAGGACTGGTACCGCAGCAAGGTCGAGATGGACGACAGCGCGGTGCTGACCGTGGAGCTCTCCGGGGTCAAGGGCATTGACCTGTTCTTGGAACTCTGGAAACAGGGGATGGACGGGAAGGGCAAGCGGCTGACCCACATAGACGGCTACGGCGCCGGGGCCTCGGAGAAGCTGGACAATTGGCTGCTGACCAACGGCACCTACTTCCTGCTGGTGGGCTCCAAGAAATCCGGCAAGGCCTTCGCCTGGAACGTGGTGGACCCCTACAAGCTGACCTTCGCCCTGCACCCCGGCTCAGACAGCACCGAACTGGAACCCAACAACGACATGCGCAAGGCCAACCGCCCGGCCCTGGACGCGGACATCGCCGCCACCCTGGACTTCGGGGATGAGGACTGGTACCAGCTCGACTTCAGCGCCCTGGCTGTGGGCCAGACCCTGGACCTGGACCTCAAGCCCTCCAAGACCCTGGAGACCTACTGGAGCATCGTGACCCCCGACCGCCAGGAGCTGCTGGCCGGCGTCATCAAGAAGGGCCGGACACTGTGCATCCACTCGCTGGGGGTGCCCGCCGACCTGGACTCCCTGTATGTGCGCCTTCGGGCCGTGGAGAACCTGGATCACTCGGCCACCTACACCCTGCGCGCCTCCCGCAGCGCCGAGGGCCTGGTGTCCGAACGGGAACCCAACCAGGACTCCGAGACCGCCTCCCCCGCCCCCACTGCGCCCTTTGAACTGACGGGCGCCCTCCACGACGGCGGCGACCGGGACTACCTGCAACTGCCTGCCAGCGCCCAGCCCCTCTACCTGCTGCTGGAGTCCGGCACGGGCCTGCGCCCCGCGTTGGAGCTGCTGACCTCCGAGGGTGGTGTGGCCGCGGCCATCAAGGCCAGTAGCGCCGGCGAGCCCATCGAAGTGGCCGCCCTTCCCTGGGCCGAGGGCCAACCCCAGACCCTGCGCATCCGCGCCGTGGATGCTGGAGAGGCCGCCGATTGCAGCGCCACCTGGAAGCTGACCGTGCGTCCCTCTGATGTCGTGGAAGGTGCGGAAACCGAACCCAACGACAGCCCCGCCAAGCCGCAGGACTGGCCGTCCATGCCGGGCAAGGTGACGGGTTGGATCTCCTGGGCCGGCGACCAGGACTGCTTTGTCGTGCCCGCGGCCCTTCGCCTGGAAGCCCCCGACGCCCCCCTGCGCATGATGCTCTCCAATGACTCCGATCTGACCCTCGAGATGACCGTATACAACCCGGACGGTTCCAAGGTGCTGGACAGCCTCAAGGTGGGGCCCGCCACCGAGAAGGTCCTGCTGCCCAAGGACCAGAAGCGTCCCCTCAAGGGCCGCGTGCTGTTCTGCGTCCAGGCCTCCAAGGATTCCGGCGCCCGCCCCCGGGCCCAGGCCTACCGCCTGTCCCTTGAGACGGGCGAACCCGATCCATCCCTGGATGGCCGCTGACAGGAGTACCCATGACCCCAGAGTTGATGAAGACCTCCCTGCAACTGCTGGATGCGGGCACCACCCACGTCCAGATCACTGTGGTGGATACCAAGGGGTCGGCCCCGCAAAAGGAAGGCGCCTCCATGCTGGTCACGGCGGACGCCATCCACGGCACGGTGGGCGGCGGCGCCTTCGAGTTTCACCTGCAGAACCTGGCCCGGGAGATGATCGCCAAGGGGCCCGACTCGGCCTTCACCGAGCTCAACCTCAAGGACCTCAAGATGGCCTGTGGGGGCCTCATGTCGGCCCACCTCCAGGTGCTGCGGCCCAGCCCCTCGGCCCACATCTTCGGCGCCGGGCACTGTGCTCGGGCCTTGACCCCTGTGCTGCTGGCCATCGGTTTTCGGGTGCGCGTGTCGGACCATCGCCCCGAGTGGGCTGACCCGGCGGCCTTCCCTGCGGGCACCGACGTTGTCTGCGAGGAGATCCCGACCACCGGCGTGGGTGCCATCAAGCCCAACGACTGGGTGCTGGTCATGACCCACGACCACCGCTTCGACTTCGAGGCCGCCTGCCTGGGCCTGCGCGCCAGCCCCGCCTACCTGGGCGTGATGGCCAGCCGCTCCAAGGCCGCCGCCTTTCGCAAACGCCTCATGGATGCTGGCTTCACCGAAGCCCAGGCTCAGTCTGTCGTGATGCCCGTGGGGCTGGACCTGGGTGCCCTGGGCCCCGCCGAGATCGCCGTCTCCATCGCCTCCCAGTTGGTGGCCCTGCGCCGGGGGAAGTCATGAACTCCCGGGACAGGTCCTGAGCATGGGCGCCTACCTGCTAGCTTTGTTCCGTTCCCTGCCGACCGTCGTCAAGGTCCTGGTCCTGGTGCCCCTGGTCACCTATCTGGTGGGCCTCACTCCCCAGGGCAACGAGGCCGTCCAGGCCGGGCTGTTCCAGTTACCCCCCCGGGGCCTGGAGGACGTGGCGGCGGCCCTCTTCTCGATGGTGCTCTATCCGCGGGAGGCCCTGTTCACGCTGATCTTCGACCTGCTGATCTTCCTGCAGCTTGCGGGCATCTTCGCGCGGCGCTGGCGCCCCAGGCATTTCGTGCTGTTCCTGGTGGCTTGCCATGTGGGCGGCGTCTTGTTGACGCTGGGCCTGGCCCCGCTGCTGGGGGCGCGGGTGTCCTCTCGGGTCTTTGGCCTGGGGGCGCCGGTGATGGGCCTGTTCCTGGCCTTTGCGCTGGTCTTCGGGCAACAACTCTATCGGGTGCCGGGGCTGCTGAAGCCCGTCCAGGGAAAGAAGATCTTCTGGGGGCTGGTCGTGTTCTCTGGGCTGCTGTTCCTGTTTGGGGCCGACACCCAGTTCATCCAGCGGGTGGGCGGCATGGCCATGGGCTTCGTGCTGCTGGCCGGCCTATGGCGCCCCCGCAAGGCCATCCGGCTGGCGGGCGAGACCTGGCAGAAGCTTAGATGGAAATGGCGCCGCCGCCGCTTGAAAGTGGTCTAGGATTTCTTGCCGCGCTTTCGGCCCGTGCTGGAGGCGCCCAACACCCGGAACACCCCGTCCACCACGTCGCCGGACAGATCCCGCAGCGTCTCAAAGCCCCCCCGGACCGCCTCCCTGGCCACCAGGTGCACCAGATCCACGCCCCGCGCCGGGTCCACCATGGGCGGCCGCGCCACCCCCGGCTGGCCCAAGCCCTGCAGCCGCGCCGCCACCATGCCGATGCTGCGCTGCAGCCCCGAATCCACCATGGAGGCACCGAAGCCCACCCGGGTCCGCCCACCCAAAGCCCGCGCATCCTCCGCCCGGGGGTTCACCAGGTCGGGCGAGGACAGGTACTGCACGCTGCTCTGCGACTGGCCGTCGGGGCCCCGCCCAAGGGAGTAGCGCACCGAGTCCGCAAGGTAGCCCCAGTGCCCCAGCAGCAGCAGATCCTTCATGGTCCTGGGGGGCGCAAGCTCCAGGTAGCGGCCCGTCTCCACCGAGAAGCGATAGGCCAACACGAAGAAGGCCAACAGCTTCTCCAGCAACTCGGGCGAGGTCTGCAGCAGACGCTGGTTTTCGGCGGTCCACAACTCGGGGATGGGCCTCAGCACGCCCTCGGATGCGCTGCTGCGCCGGGGCATGGCTGACTGATCCAGCAGGATGCACATCCGGTGGGGCACCCCCAGGAAACGTAGCTTCTCGGCGCGCGATTGCAGCACGCCGCCCTTGCGGCTGTAAGACGCCAGGGTCTTGACCAGGGCCTGCAGCACCTCGTTTCGATCGGAGTCCCGCAGCAGCGAGTCCATGAAGCGCTGGGCCAGGGGCCTGGTGAAGATGGTGGCCTCTCGCCCCTGGCCGACCTCGCCGCCCAGCACCGCCTCCCAGGAGTCCCTGGTGCTGGTGCCGTGGCGATACAGCAGGCCCTTGCGGACCAGCAACTCGGCCTTGCTGCCGTCAGCCCGG
>CAIXZC010000220.1 GCA_903923815.1 uncultured Myxococcales bacterium | reverse complement strand
GGGCTGGGCGCCGCCGGTGAGTTGGTATCACGCGAGCGCCTCAAGGCCATTGACCGATTGCTTTCGCTGGCCGAGGAGCGTCAAGCCGACTTCGTGCTGGCCATGGGCGACCTGTTCGAGCACAACCAGGTCGACCAGCAACTTGTGGACGAGGTGGCCCGCGTGCTGGCCGGCCACAAGCGCGTTGAGATTCACGCCATCCCTGGGAACCACGACCTTGCGGGCCCCGGCAGCGTCTGGAACCGCATGGCCTTGAGGGCTGTCCCCAACCTGCACCTGCACGTGGATACGGCCCCTGTCCGCTTGGCGTCCGCGACCCTTCACCCCTTTCCCGTACGAAGTCGTTACGCCACCGCCGATCCCCTGGCCGACCTGCCCAAGCTGGACCCTTCCGAGGGCATCCACCTGGGGCTGGCCCACGGGCACCTGACCACCATCACTTTTGGCGCCGATGCGGATGACCTCAAGCTCAAACTTGACCCCGCCCATGTGGCCCGCGCCGGCCTGGACTACCTGGCCCTCGGCCATTGGCACGGAACCCGCCTGGTGAAGGCAGCCGATGGCGCCGTCCGCGTGGCCTACAGCGGCACCCCCGAGCAGACCTCCTTTCGTGAGTCCGACGCCGGCAACGTCTTGCTGGTCGAGATCGACGCCCCCGGCGCCCCGCCAAGGATCACGACCCTACGAGTTGGCGGCCTTTCCTGGCTGGCCCTGGACTTCCGCTTTGCGGCGGACCCCGGCGTGGACCGACTGGCCCAGACCCTGGCCGAGGCGCAGGCGGACTTCCTCAAGGTGACACTCACGGGCGAGCTTCCGGGGGCGGTCTTTGCCGACTACCGGGATCTGCTTGCCACCCATCAGCAGCGCTTCCAACACTTCGTGGTCGATGACTCCGGCCTGCGCTGGCTGGCAGCCGACGGTCCCCAGGACGACCCCATCAGCGACGCCGGGCTGGCCGAGGTGGATCAGCGTCTGCTTGCGGCCGCGGGCACCGACGAGGGCGTCTCCAGGGCCGCCCGCCAGTTGCTTCGCCGCCTGCAGCAGGAGGTGACCCGATGAAGCTTCTGGAGCTTGAGATCAGGGACTTCAAGCGCTTCAACCGCGAGCCCAAAGTGCTGCGGTTTGACCCCCGGGCCCAGGTTCTGTTCGGGGCCAACGAGGCGGGCAAGTCGACCATCTTCGAGGCCATCCGACGGGTGTTGTTCGACAAGGCCCGGACGGGCGCAAAGTGGGTTGAGCACCTGGTCCCCTACGGTACCAAGGCCAGCCCCCAGGTTCGCCTGGACTTCGAGCACCGCGGCCGCACCCTTCGCATCGCCAAGGAATTCGGCCTCAAGGGGCGGGTCACGCTTTCCGAACACCAGGGCGACGGCTGGCAGACCCTGGCCACCAATGAGGACGCGGAGGCCCTGCTGCTGGAACTGCTTGGGGCCGAGGAGTCCAAGGCCCAAAAGGGCTCTGTGCCTTCCAATTGGGGAGCCTTCCAATGGCTGTTCGTGCCGCAGAACCTTCGGGACCTCCCCACGGGAAATGCGGCGACCCACCTGGGACTGGACGCGGCTGGGGTCAGCGGCGAGTTCGAGGCCATCCTTGGCGCGGCCAATGAAGAATACGGCCGCACCTTCACTCCCACCGGCAGGGAATCAAGCACCTCGGACCTGGCGCTTGCCCGGGCGCGTATGGAGGCCCTGGGCCTTCGGCGGTCGGAATTGCAGGAGGCCGTGGGCCAGGTTGAAGAGCGCCGCCGCCTTTTCGACGAGCGCTGCGAACGCCTGCCCTCTGCCCGCCAGGAGGCCCAGGATGCGGAGGCGGAATGGAGGGCCGCGCAGGCCGAGGCCAACGGGTTGACCGGCGCGCAGGGCGAGTTCAACGCCGCAGGCGAGGCCCTGAAGGGAGCCCTGGACAGGCGGGGGACCGCCGCGGAGGTGGTCAAGGAACGCAAGCGTTTGGAGGAAGAGAGGGAAGGGGCCAAGGCCGCCTTGGCTTCCTGCCAGGCGAAGGCGGCGGAGGCCGAGGCACTGTTCCGCCAGCTTGAACAGCAGTGGACCGAAGCCCGGACCAGGGCGGGGGCCCTGGGCGATCTTGTGGCGGACTTGCGCAAGCAGGCCCAGGCCGCCGAGCGCCTCCAAGCGCTGCGCAACGCCGAGCGTGAGCTGCTTGCCCAGCAGCAGACCTGGGAGAGGGCACGGCGGGCGGATGCCGAGGTGCTGGCTGCCCTCGCCCTTCTGGATGCCAATCCTCCCAAGGCGGGCCTGATCGACAAGGCCCAGGACCTGGAGAATCGCATCATCGTCGCCCAGGGCGCGGCCAAGGGTGCGGCCCTGTCGGTGGAAACGGAGGGCCAGCCCAAGGTCCGCGTCCTGGTCGACGGGGCCCCGGCTGAGGGCGCCCAGGCGCTGGCGCTGGAATACGTCCGTTTGGAACTGGCCGGCGGCGCGGTGACCGTTCGCGGCGACACCTCCCAGGCCCAGCGCCACATCAGCGAGGCCAAGGACGCCCAGGCGGAACTGGACAGGCTGCTTGCACCCTTTGGGGTCGGCTCAGTGGGGGCGCTGCGTTCGCGCCGCGAGCAGGCCCAAGCCGCCGAGGCAGCGCACAGGGGCGCCGTGAAGCAGCGGGAGGGAGTGTCGGATTTGACCTCCGCGGCGCTGGAGGCGGAGATAACCACCCGAAGAGCTCAGGTCGACGACCTCCGGGCGAAGCGCGCCGAAGGCGGATTGGAAGTTGCCCACGAAGCGCTGGACGAAGGTGCCCTTGCTTCCCTGGTGACCGAATTGGGCGCACAGGTTAAGAAGGCCGAGGCGGACTTTGAGGCCGCACGAAAGCACCGGGACCGGCTGGACAAGGACCACACCGCCCAGACCGCGGCCAAGGAAGAAGCTGCCCGCTCCAGCGCCCAAGCCAAGACCATGGAGACGGCTGCGGACAACGCCCTGGACCGGCACAGGGACAAGCATGGCGCGACGGACACCTGCCTGGCCCGCTTGAGTCAAGCCGACCTGGACCTGAAGGCAGCTAAAGCCCGTGAGGCCCAGGCCCGCAGCACCCTGGAGCGCATCTCCAACAGCGCCGCGCTTCGTCGGGAGACTGCCCAGCAGCGGCACGAGCGCAGCCAGCGCGCGGTGTTGACCCTGGAGACCCAGGTGCAGCAACTGTCGGACGAGCTGGACCGCGAGTCCATGAAGGGTGCCTGGTCCGCCCTTGGCGAGGTGGAGCGCAGCCTGGAAATGGAGACCGCGCGGGTCCAGCAACTGGAACTGAACGCCGCCGCCGCGCGGCTGCTGCGCGACACGCTGGTGGCGGTCCGCGGCGAGGTGCAGCAGCGGGTGGTGGCCCCCATCAAGGACGAACTGGACCTCCTGATTGCCAGCGCCACCTCCGGTCGGTACACGCTGGCCGACCTGGATGACACCCTCAGCCCCGGGACCCTCAAGGGCAGCGCCGGCCTGCGTTGCGAGTTCGACGACGGCAGCCAGGGCCTGCGGGAACTGGTGGCGACCCTGGTCCGCCTGGCGGTGGCCCGTCACCTTTCCCGGACCCAGCCCCAGGTGTTGGTGCTGGACGACCCCTGCGTCCACGTCAGCCACCAGCGCACGCTGCGTTTGGTCGAACTGCTGAACGAGCTTACCGCCAACCACCCGGTCCAGGTGCTGATCCTCACCCACCGCCCCGGCGAGTTCCATGGCCTCCTCGGCGCCGAGGTTGATGTGGAGGCGGTGTAGGGGGTTGCACGCTCCCCGGACCTGTTC
>CAIXZC010000219.1 GCA_903923815.1 uncultured Myxococcales bacterium | reverse complement strand
GCGACGCAGGAAGCTCGCGGGCGACGCAGACTGAGCCCTGGCGCCCAGTTTTCATCAAATGGCTTGTTTTCAGCGTTTGTTGAAAATAACGTCTTTACTGAAAACGATCTTGACGGACGCGGCGTTCTGGGCTACCTCTGCTCTTGGTTGCCGTTGACCGAAAAGGGCATTCCCATGAGAGACGCGGAGTTACTGGATCGGGTATGGCCCGACCTCAAGGACCTGCTGGAAGGAATCCCTGGGGTTGCAGTTTCATTGATGCGCCCCCCCCTTCGTAAACTCGGGCAGGTACAGCCGGCTTTGCTGATCAAGGTCAAGACCCGCCATGGTCCACGGACCCTGTTGGTCGAAGTCGGCACCAGCGGCTCCCCAAAAAATGCCAGGGCTGCCTTGAACCAGTTGGCCCGTTTCAGGGAGGTCCTACCGGAGGCCTTGGGGGTCTTCGCTGCCCCCTTCATCTCCCCCGCTACCATTGAGATCTGCAAGAGCGAGGGGGTCGGCGCGATCGACCTGGCGGGCAACTGCTATCTGGCCTTCAACGAGGTCTTCATTCGAGTCACCGGAAGGGACAACCCTGCCCCCAATCGCAGGGGCCTTCGCTCCATCTTCACGCCCAAGTCCTCACGCGTTCTGCGGGTCCTGTTGGCCAACCCTGGGCGGCACTGGATGACCCAGGCCCTGGCGACCGAAGCGAAGGTGTCGCTGGGGTTGGTCTTCAATGTCAAAGAGCGCCTGCTGGACCGGGAATGGGTCAAGTCAGAACCCGAAGGCCTGTTGCTGGTAGAACCCAGCCTCCTGCTGAAAGACTGGGCGGTCTGGGCTGGCGCGAATCCCCCTTTGGCCCAACATTTTTACAGCATGGAGTCCATTCCCGGCATTGAAGCCCGGTTGGCCAAGGCGTGTCGGTCTCTTGGTGTTCCCTGTGCGTTGACGGGGTTTTCTGCGGCGGACCGTCTGGCCCCATTCACCCGGTACTCCAAGGCGACTGCCTATGTCATAGGTTCTGCCGACCCGGTGGTTGTTGCCATGAATGTGAAGCCGGTTTCCAGTGGCGGAAACGTGGAGCTTCTGGTCACCGATGACCAGCACATCCTTTACGGCGCCAAGGACCTGAACGATGTCAAGATCGTCTCACCGGTTCAGGCATACCTTGACCTGCAAAGCCAATCCGGAAGGGGCCTGGAGGCCGCCGAATTCCTCCTTCAGGAGGTGATTTCAAAACAATGGTGACCAAGGACTACCAAGACCAGGACTCCGTCACGGCGGCCCGGTCCGTCATTATCGAGCTTGCCCACATCCTCGGCGAGTACCGAACCAATATTGTCGTGGTCGGAGGCTGGGTGCCGTACCTGCTGCTGCCCGAGGCCGTTGGCCCCCACATCGGGTCCCTGGATGTCGACCTTGCCCTTGATCACCGGCACTTTGCCGAGGATGGGTACAAGACCATCAAGGTCCTCTTGGAATCGCACGGCTATGGCCTTCGGCCGGACGGACAGCCGTTTGTGTTCTTCAAAGACGTGACGGTTGCAGGGAAGGTAATCAAGGTCGAAGTGGACCTGTTGGCCGGGGAATACCATGGGACGGCGGGCAAGCACCGTACCCAGCGGGTCCAAGATGTCATGCCCCGCAAGGCCCTTGGCTGCGACCTTGCCTTTGAACAACCAGTGGTGGTGACCTTGAACGGGCCGCTTCCCGACGGCAGCCTTGATCGTGTTGAAATCCAGGTTGCCGGACTGAGCGCCTTCATCGTGATGAAAGCCATGGCGATGAGAGACCGGCTGAGCCCCAAGGACCCTTACGACATAGTCTTCTGCCTTCGGCACTGTCACATGCCAGCCCTGATCTCCAGATTCAATGCTGTGGCCGAGAGAGGCCGGGTGAAGGAGGCCGAGAGAATCCTGGCCGACCAGTTTGCCAGCACCAACCATGTCGGTCCCAGGCAGGTAGTGGATTTCCTGGGGATCAAGGATCCAGAAGAACAAGAACGGGTGAAGAGGGACGCCTTTGAACGGGTCCAGGCACTGTTAAAAAAGCTACTCGCTCTCCACTGAACTTCCGCCCCCCCGTGTGCTCTGCCATGTCGTCCCACCAGAAGGTCTTGGCGTGTTGTTGAAGCGGGCCAGTTTGGGCGTCTTCCCGTTTGCCTTGTAACTAGCGGGCCAGTGGCTGGCTCCAGGTGCCCGGGAGGCGACAATGCGAACACTCAAAGGAATCTGGGCAAGCCGCAGGGCGCGCGTTCTGGCAGGCACCTTCTTGGGAGCCCTTGGCGGCTACCTGTTCTACCGGTTCATCGGCTGCCCAACGGGGGGCTGTCCCATCACCTCCAATCCCTGGCTGATGGTGCCCCTGGGGGCCTTCTTCGGGCACTCCCTGTTCATTGGCGACCGACCCAAGGCGGGGAACCAGGAGTCCGACACGGCGAGGGGGAATCCATGATGACCAATCCAAGAGACTACCAGGACCTGCGGGCCCGGACCGACAACCTGAAGGGGCCCTTCATCATTGGCTTCTTCGGGGACTTCTCCAAGCGCTCCGAGGAGGCCAAGCCGGTCTTCAAGATGTTCTGCAGCCGGCACCCGGACCTGAACGCCTTCCTGGTGGAGCTGACCCAGGTCAAGGACCTCCATGAGCACTTTGGCGTCACCGAGGTGCCCGCCGTCCTGTTGGTTCGGGATGGGCAGGTGGCCCAGCAGGTCCTGGGGCCCCAGTCGCTGGTCAGCTACGAAGCGGCCCTGGTGGCCCTGCCCGCCGGCTCCGCGGGCGGTAAGCAGGCAGCCGGCCGCCAGGCCCCTCGGGTGGTGGTCTACACCGGCTCCAACTGCGCCTGGTGTACCCGCGTGAAGACCTACCTCAAGCAGCTTGGGGTGCCCTTCACCGAGGTTGATGTCAGCCTGGACCGCGCCGCCGCCGACGCCCTCGTGCGCAAGACCGGCCAGACGGGCGTGCCCCAACTGGACATAGGCGGCCAATACGTGGTGGGCTTCGACCAGCGCCGAATCGACCAACTGCTGGGCCTGCCCCCGCGCTGAGGCCCGTAAACGTAGACAAAGCCAGCAGGCATCAGACGCAAATCAGACGATTATTGGACGAAAAGCAAGGGCCGGTGGCGGGCCGAAGGCCACCCTCAGGTCCCGTCGCTCTGGCTCCACTCGAAGTCCTGGTAGGTGACCCACTCCAGGAACTCCTCGGTGGGCAAGCTGGGGCGCTGGGAGGCCAGCGTGTGCAGCAGGCTGCGGGCCTCGTCGAAGGAGTGGCGGCCCTGGGGCGCCCCGTGGTGGAAGACAAGTTGGACGCCCGCCAGGGCTGCCGCCCCAAGCTGCAAGATGGTCATGACCAACCGGTTGCCCCCAAAAGCCCCACAACCCCAGAAGCCGGTGTGGATGAGGGTGCCAGCCCCGGGCTGCAGGTGGGCTGACTCCAGGGCCGCAGCCCGATAGCCCCCAAAGGCGGTCAGCAGGATCTGGCGCAGCTCGTCCTGGCCGTAGAGGCCGTGGCCCGAATCCGGGGCGGCCAGGGCCAGGATGTTGCTGATGGTCGGCGGCTCCAACACCTGGACGGCCCGGCGCACCGCCTCGGGACTGGCGGCGCCAAAGTGGTTGCCGTAGAGGCCCTGGGGGCGCCCTTCGGCGGGGTCTGGCTCCAGGTCCACGGCGCAGCGTCGCTCCACGCCGCTGACCAGGATGGGCACCGGCCGCCCGTCCACGATGGTGCGGTGGGGCAGCCCCCGGGCCCGCAAAGTCCCCCTCAGATAGGCCAGGGCGGGGTGCTCGGCCACCTGCAACTCATCCTGGGCAAAGAGGCTGGTCTCAAAGGCGGTGAACAGGCTGGGGTCGGCGAAGTTCAGGTGCCAGTTCACCGCCCCCGGACCTCCCATGGGCACGTAGTCGAAGAAGCCGGGCACGGGCCTGGCAAGCTCACGCGCCGCGGCCACATCCAGGGTCCCCGGCAGCCCCCCAACATTCCAGGCGCTGAAGCCCAAAGTCCCCCCCAGGCTGGTCCCGGCGGGGCAGGCCCG
>CAIXZC010000218.1 GCA_903923815.1 uncultured Myxococcales bacterium | reverse complement strand
CGGGGGGGGAACTCGGTGTCGGGCTTCTCCGACGAGGTGGAGCTGGGGCAGTTCGGGCGCATCGAGACCTCCGACCGGGTGGTGCTGCGGGTGCGCTTCCCCGAGGGGGTGGACCCAGGGCCGCGCTACATGCTGGGGGCGGTGTTCGATCGCTACGAGCGGGGCGTGTGGAGCCGGAGCCTGGGGGGGCACTACTGGCTGCCCTCAGAGCCGGACGGCTTCAACGACCTGGGCTTCGCGCGGCAGTGGAAGCGGGTGGCTGTGGCCCCGACGCGGGGTCTGGAGGCCATTGAATACGAGGTCTTCCAGGAGCCTCTGGGGGACAGCCGGGTCATCTTCACCATTCCCCTGGGCGCGGCCATGCGGCCCATCGCGGCGGAACTGGACCGGTATCAAGGCAACTCGCGGCAGTTCCACACGGACGGCCTGGGGAACCCCTCCTACCGGGGGCACTCCAACAGCTCGCTGGCCTTCCGGGCGCGCAGCCTGGTCAGCAGCTACACGCCGGGGCAACTGGCCTCGCTGGATCCCGACGATGACTGGGTGCGCCAGCACTACCTGCAACTGCCGGCGGACCTGGACCCGCGGGTTGCGGCTTTGGCCCGCAGCGTGGCGGGGCAGGCCCAGGGGCGGCTGGCCCAGGTGAAGGCAGTGGAGGACCACCTGCTGGCCAACTACGCCTACTCGCTGGACGGGGGCCACAACCCCGCGGACCCCCTGGCGGATTTTCTGTTCGGGATCAAGCGCGGGCACTGCGAGTATTTCTCCACCGCCATGGTGCTGATGCTGCGCAGCCTGGACATTCCGGCCCGCAGCGCCAACGGTTACCGCAGCGGCAAGTTCAATCGCTTCGGGGGCTTTCGGGCCTACGCGGAGGCGGACGCCCACTCCTGGGTGCAGGTCTGGTTCCCCGCCGTGGGCTGGCAGGACTTCGAGCCCACCCCGGGCGGCCGCGAGCCCCTGCCGCCGGCCTTCCTGGACGCGCTGGATCAGTGGATGGATGCGCTGCGCCTGCAGTGGTACCGCTGGGTCATCGAGTACGACCTGGAGAACCAGTTGCAGGTCTACTCGGGCATCCTCAAGGCCTTTGGCGGCAAGGGCTTCGAGCTGCAAGGGCACTCCACGCCGTCCGAGCTGAAGGCCGCCGGTAAGCGCTTCAAGGAGAGCCTCTTCAGCGCCAGGAACGCCGCCATCCTGGGGGGGCTGGTGCTGTTGGGGCTGCTGGTGGGCCTGTGGCGAGGCAAGTTGTGGCGGGGTCACTTTGGGGGGGCGCCGGGGGCCAAGTTGGAGAGGCGCGTGCGCCGGATCCTGGCGGCCAAGGGCAACCCCATTCCGCCCCACGAGACCCTCAGCGGCTACGGCCAGCGGCTACGCCCCGAGGACCACTACCGGGGGAACCGGATCCAGAGCCTGGGCGAGGAACTGGACGCCCTGCGCTGGTCCCAAGAACCCATGGACCCCGCCGCCGCCAAGGCCCTGCTGCGCAAGGTACAGGCGCTGCTGGTGAGGAGAAAAGGGTAGGGGAGCAGAAGGCCGGATCCGCTTACTTCGTGCGCGGCTATGAATGACACGCGCGGCTATGAATGAACGGGGGCTGTTGAAACCTAGCCGCGAACGTAGTGAGCGGATCAGCGGGTGGGATGAGGCCTACTGGGCCTTGAAAACGATTTGGGCGCAGGCGGGGTTCTCGCACTTCAGGGCTTTGACGCGCAGGGTCTCGCGGGGGGTCACCTGGATCTCGGTGGGGCTGCCAAAGGCCGGCACGTCCTTGTCGGACACCAGCACCCAGCCGCCCTCCAGGGCCACCATCCGTCCGCCACAGCAACTGCACTTGCACTCGGGTTTCATGTTCATCTCCTTGCCCGGGCCTAGCGGCCCTTGGACATCTCCTTCTTCAGGAACTCCACCCAGCGGCGCACCCGCTCCCGGGTCATCTGCTCCTGGTTGTCCTCATCCAGGGCCAGCCCCACGAACTTGTTGTCCACCACGGCGGTGGACCGGGCGAACTCGTAGCCGTCCACGGGCCAGCGCCCCAGGATCTTGGCGCCGCGCTCCGTCACCTTTTGATAGATGATGCCCATGCCGTTCTGGAAGGTGTTGGGGTAGGTGGCCTGGTCCCCAAGTCCAAAGATGGCCACCCGCTTGCCCTTGAGGTTCGTGTGGTCCAGGTCCTCAAAGAACTCGGCCCAGTCCTCCTGCAGGTCCCCGACGCCCCAGGTGGAGGTTCCAAGGATTAGAAGGTCATAGGGCTCCAGGTCCTCGCCGATGGCGTCGGACACGCTTCTGGAGACCACCTCGTCGCCCATCATGGTCTTGATAAGCTCTGCCACCCGGGCGGTCTTCCCAGTGGAACTTCCAAAAAAGAGGCCGATTTTACCCATCTTGCTTCCCGGATCCTGGTGACGGCCAAGCCCCCACAAAGGGGGCCGACGTGGATGGCTTATTAGCGGAAAACCCCAATCTGGTCAAGCCGCACCCGGTCTAGCGAATGGGGAAGGCCTTGATGTCCACCTTGGCAGCGGCCTCGCGCACGGCCTTCAGCCAGCGCAGCTTGGCCTCCACCCAGCGCAGCTCGCTTTGGACGATGTTGGCCGCGTTCACGTTGTTGATGAGGTCGTTGTATTCCTTGTAGGCCATGGCCGCACCGTGGGCTTTCCCGACGGGGTCCCGGCGGACCAGTTCATCCATGTCCAGGTGGATACCGTTGCGCTTGAGGACCACCTTGAAGTCAATGGGCATGGACTTCAGCACGGGGTACTGGTCGGTCCGCAGGCCATAGGCTTCCAGGTTCACCAGCCAGCCGCTTTGCTCGGGGTTCTTGATGCGCTGCACCTTCACGACCCGGGGCTCCTTCTTGAGGGTCTCCAGCCAGTTGCCCAGCTTGTCCTTGCTTTCGCCTTGCAGGATGAACGTGACCAGCAGGGGCTTGACGAAGTCCATGTCCTCAACGTCGCCCTCCTTGCCGGCGGGCAGCTCGTCGGGGACGGGCGGCCGCTGCACGGGGCTCTCGACCACGCGGTAGTTCTCCACGGTGTAGCCGAACTGATCGGCCACGAAGAGGATGCGCTTGCGCAGGCCCGTCAGATCGTCGCCCATGGGGCACACGTCGGCGAAGCCGCTCTCGGCCAGTTCCTTGCGGCGCAGCTCCAGCAGACCCTTGCGTTCGCCCAGGCTGGCGGCGTTGGCGCGGGCAATCTCCAGCTCGTGTACGGCAGCCTTCTGGATGGCCTCCAGGCGCTTGGACAGCTCGGCGGGGTTGGTCATGGGGTCCAGAGCCTCGGGCTCCACGGTGGCGGGCTGGGCTGGGGCAGCCTCGGGGGAGGCACCCTCGGCGGCAACCTCCGCGGCGGGGGCTTCGGGGGTGGCTTCGTCGGTGGGCTTGGCGGCGCCTTCAGTGGCGGGGGCTTCAGCGGCGGGCTCCGCGGCGGCCTCGCCCTCGGCGGGCTTGGCGGCACCTTCGGCGGCGGGGGCCTGCGCGGGGGCGGCCTCGGCCTTGGGCTCCTCAGCGGCTGCCTTGGTGGCCTCGGCCTTGGGGGCTTCTGCCTTGGGGGCCGCGGCGGGGGCCTTCTTGGGGCCATTGCAGCCGGTCAGGGCCAGGGCCGCAGCCAGCAGCAGGGTGAGGGGCAGAAAGGTGGTGATGGTGGTCTTTGCGAACATCGTTGTCTCCGTCGCGCTTTGTTCCTATACTCCGGCCCTCGGCCGTGGCGCGCAGTATATATGGATGTATAGCGGCCGTCCAGCCTGGAGGAGCCAACCCATGAGCAGAACCGCAAGGAAACCCGAAGACCTGGCCAGCGTCGGCTTTGAGGGTCTGGTGCAGAAGGTCGAGACCATCCTGCGCGACATGCAGGACGGCGGGCGGGGCCTGGAGGAGCTGCTGGGCGACTACGAGGCTGGCATGAAGTACCTGCTGGAGGCCGAACGGCGTCTGACCGATGCCCGGAAGCGTCTGGAACAGCTTGACCCGGTGAGCAATGAACGACGACCCCTCCAAGAAGAGTGAAGCCCCCCACGCTCCCCCCAAGGGCAACCAACGGCTTGACCAGTTGCTGTTCGATCAGGGGCTGGCGGAGAGTCGCACCCGGGCCCAGGCGCTGATCATGGCGGGGCGGGTGTTGGTGGCGGGGCAGCGGGTGGACAAGCCCGGGCAGCGCGTGTCCCTGGCTGCCGAGATCACGGTCAAGGCATCGGACAACGAGTTCGTGTCCCGGGGGGCCCTGAAGCTGGGCACCGCCCTGGAGGCCTTTGGCGTGGACCCCACGGACGCGGTGGTGCTGGACGTGGGCATCTCCACCGGGGGCTTCTCCGATCTGCTGCTTCAGCGCGGGGCCCGCAAGGTGTTCGGCGTGGACGTGGGCAAGGGGCAGGTGGCCTGGAAGCTGCGCAACGATCCTCGGGTGGTGCTGTTCGAGGAGTGCAACTTCCGGCACTTCGATCCGGCGGCCCTGGGCGAGCTGGTGGACCTGGTTGTGATGGACGTTTCGTTCATCTCTCTGCGGCTGTTGCTGCCTGTGGTGCAACGCTGCGTGAAGCCCGGGGCGGTGGTGCTGCCCATGGTCAAGCCCCAGTTCGAGCTGGGCCCCGCCAAGGTGGGGAAGGGCGGCGTGGTGCGCGAGGAGGCCCTGCGGATGGAGGCGGTGGAGGGCATTCGGGCCTTCGCCGTGGAGCTGGGCTTCGAGTGTCTGGGCTTCACCTCCAGCAACACCCCGGGACCAAAGGGAAACCTGGAGTACTTCCTCCACCTGCGGGCCTGAGCGGACAGCTCTTCCTTGACACCTTCGCCTTGCCTCTGGTATCAAACGCAGGATTGCCGCGACCCCATTTGCGAGAGGATTGCGCATGCTGGAATTTGGCACCCATTTGAAGAGAGCCCGCGAAGCGTCGGGGCTGAGCCTGGAGAAGATGTCCGAGCTGACCCGCGTCCGCCCGGCGCTGCTGGCTGCACTTGAGGCCGATCGCTTCAACGAGCTGCCCGAGAAGGTCTTCTCCCGGGGCTTCGTCCGGTCCTACTCCCTGACCGTCGGTCTGGAGGAGAAGGAGACCCTGGAATCCTTCGAGCGCGCCTGGGAGACCCAGCGCGGCGCCCTGGCGATCCGGCCCGTGGTGGCTGGTGGCGGCGCGCCCCGCCCTGCGGCCTTCAACCCCGTCTACATCGTCCTTGTGCTGGTGGCTGCCCTGACCTTTGCGGTGGCCCTCTTTGTGCAGAAGTCTGGAAGCCCCAAGGCCGGACACGACAAGAGCATGACCTCCATCCAGAAGACCGATACCACCAGCGGGACCACCAAGTCCCTGTCCGACTTCAAGAAAGATCGGCGCTGATCCCTTCGGCCGTCCAGGGGCGTCAAACTCCCGAACAGGGGGGCGAAGATGAGCGGAAACAAATCGGCGCTGCTCTTTGACGCAACCCAACGGCTGCTTCGACGAAAAGCCTACGGCAACATCAGACGCATCATCGCCAAGTCCCACCCCGCGGACCTGGCCATCCTGCTGGGCCGCTTCGACGGCGAGCACCGCCGCAAGCTGTTCGAGCTGCTGGAGAACGACGAGACCCGGGCCCTGGTGCTGGCCGAGCTGGACCTGGAACAGCAGGTCGCCATCGTCGCCGAGCTGCAGGTGGACCAGATTGTCACCATCTTCAACGAGATGGATCAGGACGATAAGGCGGACATCCTGGGGGCCCTGCGCGAGGAACTGGCCAACGAGATCCTCACCCGCATGAGCGGCGAAGAGTCCCTGGAGATGGAGGGGCTGCTCAAGTACCCCGACGACAGCGCCGGCGGCATCATGACGCCGGAGTTCATAGGCCTGCTGGAGACCAAGACCGTGGAGGCCGCCATCAACTACATCCGGGAGAACCGGGATGTGGAGATGGCCTTCTACGTCTACGTTGTGAACGAGTTGGGGCAGCTTGTGGGCGTGATCTCCCTGCGCCAGTTGGTGGTGTCCAGCCCCGACACCGTGCTGCGGGACATCATGGAGCCGGCGGTGGTCAGCGTGCGCGTGGACGCCGACCAGGAGGACGTGGCCCGGCTGGTGTCGAGGTACAGCTTCCTGGCCATCCCCGTCACCGACGACCGCAACGTGCTGCTGGGTCTGGTGACCGTGGACGACGTCATCGACGTGCTCAAAGAAGAGGCCACCGAGGACATCCTGAAGATGGCCGGCGCCGGTCCCGAGATGATGGAGACCACCTCCGTCCGGGGCAGCGTGCGGGCGCGCTTTCCTTGGCTGATGATCAGCTTCATCGGCGAACTGCTGGGCGTGTTCCTGATGCAGCCCTTCGGCGAGGCCCTCCAGGCCCACCACTTCCTGGTCTTCTTCATGCCCATCATCATGGCCATGGGCGGCAACCTGGGCACCCAGTCCGCCACCATCATCGTGCGCGGCCTGGCCACCGGGCAGCTTATCCAGGGGCACTTCCTGCGGATCTACTGGCGCGAGATGCGCATCGCGGTTCTGATGGGGCTCATCTATGGGTCGTTTGTTGGGGCGGTCAGCTTCTTCCTGTCCGGCATGGAGCTGAGTTACGCCATCTCCGTGGGCGTCTCCATGTTCCTGGCCATGGCCATCGCGGTCAGCGTGGGCGCCATGCTGCCCATCTTCTTCTCCAAGGTGAAGATTGACCCCGCCGTGTCCACCGGCCCCTTCATCACGTCGGCCGTGGACGTGCTGGGTCTGCTGGTCTACTTCTCCGTGTCGTCCCTTCTGCTGTCCATCATGTGAGCCCGGCCATGAGCCGCTTCACCGACCAAGCCCTGGTGCTGTCGCTGGTCCCCTACCGGGACCTGGACCTGATGGTCAACCTGCTGTGTGAGGGGCGGGGGCTGGTGTCCTGCAAGGCGCCCTCGGCGAGGAACAGCCAGAAGCGCTTCCAGGGGGGGTTGGACCGGCACTGTCTGTTTGAGGTCGAGCTTGAAGAAAAGCCCGGCCGCAGCAGCGCCACGGGGCGGATGTCCCTGGGGGGCGCCCGATTGCTGCGGGGCTTTCAGGGGCTGCGACGGACCCTGGGTGGGCTGGCCGCGGCGGATGCCCTGCTGGAGTTCGTGGTGGCCCTGGCGCGCCAGTCGGCGCACGGGTTGGAGGGGACCTCGGGGGAGGTCAACCCCTTCTTCACCGAGGTGCTGCACTTCCTTAGCTTCCTGGACCAGGCCCCCGAGGCCCAGACCACCCCGGCCCTCCTGGCTTCCGTGCTGCGCCTGGCAGCCCAGGAGGGCTTCTGTCAAGGGGAGGCCCGCTGCGCAGTGTGCGGGGCGGAGGGGGCGGGGCTGTGCTTCTCCCGCCGCGACCTGTCGTTGCACTGCCCCCAGCACGCCCCCCGGGACGCCACCTACCGCCTTGGCCCCGCCGCCTGCCAGTTCTTCGCCGCGGCCCCCAACTGCCAGAACATCCCACCCGTTGCCCTGAGCCCCCTGGCCACCAAGGAACTGACGGTCTTTGTAGAACACCTGTACGCCGAGCTATCCCCCACCCGCCAGGAAGCCTTCAAGTTCTGGAGGGGGCTGCAGTAAGTGGATCAGAACGGCGGATCCGCTCACTACGTTCGCGGCTAGGTTTGGCTGGCTGTCCGTCCAAGCCGCGCACGAAGTAAGCGGATCGCCGGCGGGCACGCGGCCTGACGCCGGCATTGCAAACGCTTTGCATCGGGTCCTTTGCGGAGTAACATAGCGCCGTTGTTGGATGACAGGAGGGCATGGCCATGAAGCGACAGCCTGTGAGGTCGGGTGCTCTGGTTGGGGCGGCGTACCCCAACGTGAACGACCCCCAGTTCCGGGCGCTGCTGAAGCGGCTGGCCAAGGGCACAGCCATGGCCGGGCTGGCGGGCGTCATGGGGCTGGCGGTGCCGGCCTGCGACCTGTTCCCCAGCGACAAGGCCCCCGAACAGGACGTAGGGCCCGCCGACACCAGCGAAGGATGGGAAGTCGTGGGCATCGACACCATTATGCCGTCGGACGTGGACTCCCGGGACTGGACCCTGGTCGGCGAAGACGTCACCGAACCCACCGATGTTGACGTCCGGGACTGGGCCCTGCTAGGCGACCCCGCCACCGACACCTGCACCACCGAGATCACCGTCCCCGCCGACATTCAAGAAGACTGGCCCCTGGCAGGCGGCGAGTCCATGCCCGACAGCAAGCCCGAGTAGCCCAACACAGGTGGCTGTGGTAGCCCCGACACCCCTCATCCGGCGCTTCGCGCCACCTTCCCCCGGGGAGGGAAGGATGATCGGAACCTCCAACCCCGTGCACGCGCCTGAGTACTTCCCCTCCCCCACCGGGGGAGGGGAGTGAGGGGTGAGGGCTGTCGTATGCGTAAGGAAAGGCCGGGCACGCGTGCCCGACGCCCGCGGTAGCCACGACACCCCTCATCCGGCGCTTCGCGCCACCTTCCCCCGGGGGGGGAAGGGACCAGAGGGGGGTGATTCGTCGGG
>CAIXZC010000217.1 GCA_903923815.1 uncultured Myxococcales bacterium | reverse complement strand
CCTTGGCGTTGCAGGTGGCGGGGGCGGTGCAGGTGCCGCAGAGGCCACCGCAGCCGTCGTCGCCGCAGTTCTTGTTGGTGCAGGCGGGGAGGCAGGGGGCGACGCCTTTGAAGTCCTGGCACGGCTGGCCCTCAGGACAGACCCCGCAGATGCTGCCGCAGCCGTCCTCGCCGCATTCCTTGCCGCTGCACGCCGGCGTGCACTTCTCGCAGACCTGGACCTCCGGGTCGTCCTCCGTGGACATATCGCAGATGTAGCCCTCGGCGCAGTCCCCGCAGCTTCCACCGCAGCCGTCGTCGCCGCAGGTCTTGTCGGCGCAGGCCGGGACGCAGGTGGGCTCGGCGTGGGCCGTCAGGGGCAGGAAAAGCAAAGCCAATAGAACCAGGATGTGTCTCATCGTCCACCCGGCCTTTCGAAGAAATCGCCCAAAATCCTAAACGATGCGGCCCCAGGTCGCAAGGACGGCGTGACCTCCGGGCGGGGTGCTGCAAAGACTTTGCGTCCCCCCCAGGGTCGTAATATCGTAGCGCCAATCTGCAGACCAGGTTGGGGTCCAGCCGGGCCTGCCCAAATGGAAGGAATTGACCATGACCAAGAACTTCGTCCTGGACACCAACGTCCTGCTTCACGACGCAGGAGCCCTTCACGCATTTGGGGATAACGATGTGGTGGTGCCCATCTACTGCATCGAGGAGATTGACACCTTCAAGAAGGACCTGTCGGAGCTGGGCCGCAACGCCCGCGCGGTGTCCCGAGAGATCGACAGCTACCGCAAGAAGGGCAGCCTCTCGGACGGCGTGACCATGGACACGGGCGGGAAGCTGCGGGTCCTGTTTGCCAAGGACACCCTGCCCAACGAGGTGCTGACCTTTGACAAGAAGGACGACCTCATCCTGGCGGTGGCCTGGGACGTGATGAAGACCGAGCCCGAGAAGCCCACCATCTTCGTCACCATGGATACGAACCTGAGAATCCGGGCCAACGCCATCAAGATGGACGCCCAGGACTACGAGCGCGACTACGTGCGGGTGGAGAAGAGCTATATGGGCTTCTGCACCGCCGAGGTGGAGTCCCGCCTGATCGATGCCCTCTACCAGGAGCCTAGCATCCCCAAGCCTGCGACCCTGGAGGCCGTGGCCAACGAGTTCGTCACCCTCAAGGCCCTGGACAACCCGTCCCAGCAGGCCCTGGCCAAGGTGACTGCGGACGGCACCAGCCTGCGGGCCCTCAAGAAGCTGGACCGGGCGGTCTGGGGAATCCAGCCCCGCAACCGGGAGCAGCGCTTCGCCCTGGACCTGCTGCTGGACGACAGCATCCCCCTGGTGACCCTGGTGGGCAAGGCCGGCACGGGCAAGACGCTGCTGGCCATCGCGGCGGGACTCACGAAGGTCACCGAGGAGGAGGCCTACAGCAAGATCCTGGTCTCCCGGCCCATCTTCCCGTTGGGGCGCGACATCGGCTACCTGCCGGGCACCATGGAGGACAAGCTGAACCCCTGGATGCAGCCCGTCTACGACTCCGTGGACTTCCTGCTGGCCCTGACCCGCAAGGACCGCAAGGGCCAGGCCTCCCGGGGCTTCAAGGAGTTGCAGGACCTGGGCTTCATGCAGATCGAGCCCCTGACCTACATCCGCGGCCGCAGCATCCCCAAGCAGTACCTGGTGGTGGACGAGGCCCAGAACCTGACGCGCCACGAGGTGAAGACCATCCTGACCCGCGCCGGCGAGGGCACCAAGGTCGTGCTTACGGGGGACCCCGAGCAGATTGACCAGCCCTACCTGGACTCCCGGTCCAACGGTCTCTCCTACACGGTGGAGCGCATGAAGGGCGACAACCTCGCGGGCCATGTCACCCTGACCAAGGGCGAGCGCTCGGCGCTGGCGGAAAAGGCCGCCGACAAGCTATAGCTCAGCGCCCCCCGGACGGGGCCCTGAAAACTTCCCTATTCTTTTCCAAAACTCCCTTTACTTTCCTTTGACTGCCTCCAGTCAAGCTGGTATTTTACCCGCGGAATTCTATCGGATAACCGGGGCAAGTCTGGCATCTGCAGGAGGTAACGATGTTTGAGTTCGGCGCACGAAGGCTTCTGGCTGTCTTCTTCGCAGCGACCCTGTTGGTTTCTTGTGGTGGAACGTCCACTCCCCCTGGGGAAGAAGACACTGCCATCGACACCTACGTGGACACCAAGCCGGACACCGACGTGTCCAAGCCGGACACGCTGGACACCCTGCCGGATACCGAGGGCCCGGACACCATCCCCGACGTCCCCGACACCGTGGACCTGCCGGACACCGACGTGGGCGCCGGCGTGGACACCCTCGAGGAACTGGTCCCCGACGTCTCCCACTGCCCGGCCGTCTGCACGTCCGTGGGCCAGTGCAAAGAAGAGAACCCGGGCCTGGGCGCCTGCCAGGAGGCCGTCTGCGAGTACGACGTGGACTGTGCCAAGCCCATCTGCAAGGTCGTGGACAAGCCCTTCCCCTGCTGCGCGAATGCCAAGGATTGTCCCCAGGACAACCCCTGCTCGTTGTTCGCCGGCTGCGTGACCAACAAGTGCACCTACTCCCCGTTGTTCAACAAGCCCGAGTGCTGCCAGAACATCCAGGTGGAGAACCTCACCTTTGAGGGTGGCATGCCCTCCCAGTCCAAGCTGACCCTGGTGGACGCCAACCAGAATGACGCCGTCGTCTGGTCCGTGCAGGACAACCCCTGCGGCCTGGGCCGGGCCCTGTACTTTGGCGACCCCGCCTGCCAGACCTATTACAACGGCTCCCTGAAGGACTGCGTCCCCGTGGAGAACCTGGACTGCACCGTGGCCACCCAGGCCACCGACTGCCCGGGGCCCGACGGCACGTGCAACGCCAAGAACCTGAAGTGCATTCCCGCGGTGGCCCCCACCTCCATCGTGGCCTCCGTGACCATGAACGAAGTGAACCTGCCCAAGGACGCCTGGACGGCCCTGACCTTCCGCCTGTGGCTGGACAGCGAGCCCGACTCCCCCGAGACCCCCGAGAACCAGATCCAGTTCGACGTGCTGCGCCTGCAGGTCTACAAGGACGGCAAGCTGGTGGACATGCCCTTCTCCTCCATTGGCAAGAAGACCACCGACGGCAAGTGCATCAACTACTCGGTGGACCTTTCCTCCCTGCACGGCAGCTCGGTGGACCTCAAGTGGGAGTTCAAGGCCGACAACACCAACAACAACTTCAAGGGCTTCTACCTGGATGACCTGGTCGTGCGCACCTACTGCGATGACTGCTCCAAGGCGGCGGACTGCAACGACAGCAGCCTGTGCACCGCGGACGAGTGCGTCATGTTCCCCGGCGACAGCGGCCGCGGCCTGTGCGTGAACCAGAAGGACAACCCCTACTGCGCCACCTGCGGCAAGAACGAGGACTGCGTCAACGCCGGCCCCAACCCCGGTGACGCCTGCTGGATCGCCGAGTGCAACGCCGGCCTGTGCAACTGGACGCCCAACCCCTCCTGCTGTGACAGCGCCGAGGAGGACACCGTCTTTGCCGACGGCTTTGAGACCGGCCTGGACACCGTATGGGCCTTCACCGGCGACCAGGGCAGCAACACGGTGTGGAGCGTTGTCGAGGGCCTGCCCAACGCCGAAGAGGACCCCTACGCCATCTACTTCGGCGACGTGGTCAACGGCAACTTCAACTGCGGCCTGGACACCTGCGTGAACTGCAAGTACCGCAGCTGCGCCGGCTCCGCCATTGGCCCTGACCTGGACCTGCGCGGTGTGGACCCCCAGTTCAACCTGAAGGTCAGCTTCAACGTCAAGATGTCCACCGAGTGGGACGGCGTGGCGTCGGACAAGTACCCGGCCAACAATGCCCACAGCGCCCTCATGGCCGATGTCCTGTTTGTAGAGGTCCTCAGTGGCGGCGGCACCAAGGTCACCGAGGTCTGGAACAGCGACGTCATCCGGGGCAGCACCGGCGGCGTCTACATGCTGCAGTGGGCGGACCTCACCCCCTTCATTGGCCAGAAGGTCAAGCTGCGCTTCCGCTTCGACAGCGGCGTGTCCCTGCCCTCCAAGAACGAGGCCGGCGGCGTGTGGCTGGACGAGATCAACGTCCAGACCGTCTGCGACCGCGTCTGCCTGGACTCGGGCGACTGTGGCGTGGCCCCCGCCTGTCACGATTCCGTGTGCCGCGCTGGTGCCTGCCGCCTGGAGGCCATCGCGGGCTGCTGCACCGCCGACTTCAACGCCGACTGCAACGACGGCGACCAGTGCACCCTGGACACCTGCAACGTGGCCACCAAGGTCTGCAGCAACGTGTTTGGTGGCAACGACGAGTGCTGCCACGCCTACAGCGACCTGCTGGTGCTGAGCTTCGACTCCATGGCCGAGCTCAGCGGCGCCAAGAAGCCCGACACCTGCGGCAACACCGAGTGCACCGGCACCGAGAACTGCGACAACTGCGCTGAGGACTGCGGCGAGTGCCCCGTGCGCTGGCAGCTGGCCGATACCCGCCGGGTCTCTGGGCTCACCGCCCTGTACTTCGGCAACCTGGAGACGGGTACCTACGCCGACGGCGACAAGATCGTGGCGGACGAGGTCTTCACCCCCTCCGTCAAGCTGCCCCTCTACGGCATCCCCGCCCTGGACTTCAAGCTGTGGCTTGACACCGAGCACACCCAGACCTTCGACCTGTTCGTGGAGCCCGTGGACAAGGACGTCCTGACGGTGCTGGTGCAGAAGAAGGACAACAACACCTGGGGCACCCCCATCACCGTGTGGGACTCCAACTCCTGGGACTTCAAGGGCAGCACCTACGACGCCACCGAGGACGGCCCCATCTGGCGTCAGGTCTCCGTGGGTATGAAGAACCTGAACCTGGCCGGCGCCACGGTGCGCTTTGTGCTGCGCTTCGACAGCGTGGACACCACCTACAACGCCCACGAGGGCGCCTACGTGGACGACCTCAAGGTCTACACCCTGTGCAACCCCACCTACGAGTGCCTGTCCCCCGTGGAGTGCGCCGAGACCAAGCCCGCCGAACCCAACTGCACCGTCGAGCAGTGTGATCTGGGTATCTGCCGCACCCGCTCCAATGGGGCCAAGGAAGGCTGCTGCGTCCAGGACATCATCGATGGTGCCGACTGGAGCTTCGACACCATGACCCTTCAGGGCTGGGTGCCCAAGCCCCAGGTGGGCGTCGTGAAGTGGCACGCCAGCGCCCTGAAGAACACCACCGCCGGTGGGTCCGCCGCCATGTACTTCGGCAACACCAACAACCGCAACTACGAGGACCCGGGCAAGATCTCCAAGGGCTACGTCACCAGCCCCGAGGTGGACGTCTCTGGCCTGGGCAAGGTGGAGGTCTCCTTCAAGCTGTGGATGAAGGTGGAGGACCTGTACTGGTTCAGCGACGTGCTCTCCTTCGGTGCCTTGAACGTACTGGTCAGCGGCGCCGATCCCATCACCGCCTCCTACTCGGAGCTGTGGCGCAAGCCCTGCAGCGCGGACCTTGACGAGGAGTGCCAGGTCAACCCCATCGTGGCCCCCTGCTCGGGCATTGGCTGCCAGGACTTCCCCTGGGGCCAGTGGGTCGAGGTGACCAGCACCATCGACTTCACCAAGGCGCCCTACAACACCTACGGCTTGCCCAACCTGCCCAAGCTGGTGGTCTTCCGCTTCTCCTTTGACTCGGGCGACCCCTCCACCAACAAGGCCGAGGGCGTGTTCATTGACGACTTCCAGGTGCTGTCCGTCTGCCAGTAGGCCCCCAAGGCCCCCAAGCCCCCACTTCTACCCCCGAGGTGACCATGCCTACCAGCCCCGACTCCGTGGCTCGCAAGGCCCTGGGTTTGCTGTTCCCCAAGGGCCGTCCCAGCCTGCTGTACCTGGAACCCCTGGCGGGGCAGGCCTCGGCGCGCAAGTACTTCCGTCTGGTGTTGGACTCGCCCTGGGCGCCGGGGCAGCCTCCGTCCCTGGTGCTGGCCCTGCTGGGGGACGACCCCTTGGCCTGCGCTGAGGTGCTGTCGGGGGCCAGGCCCACCGAGCCCCCCTTCATTGAGCTTCAGGCCCTGCTGCACGGTGCCGGGGTGCCTGTGCCCACCATCGTGTTGGACCAGTGGCGGGACGGCTACATGGTGCTGTCGGACCTGGGGGACACGACCCTCAAGCGTCAGATAGACGCCGGGGTGGCCCCTCGCCAGCAGTTGCTGGACCGTGCGGTGGAGTTCCTGGTGCAGTTCCAGTACCGCACCTGGGGCCTGCCCGACCTGGGCTTGGCGGGGCACCGCCGCTTCAGCGCCGACCTGTTCCTGTGGGAGCTGGAGCACTTCCGCGAGTGGGGCCTGCAGGAGCTTGCGGGGGCGCGCCTGTCCCGCGGCGAGGATGCCCTGCTGACCCAGTTCTTCCACGAAATTGCGCAGCACCTGGCGGCCCTGCCGGCCCATCTGGTGCACCGGGACTTCCAAAGCACCAACCTGATGGTCCAGCCCGACGGTCTGCACCTGATTGACTTCCAGGACGCCCTGCTGGGCCCCGAGACCTATGACCTGGTGGCGCTGCTGCGGGACTCCTACATTGAGCTGACGCCCCCCGAGCTGACCGCCCTGATGGCCAGCTACGTGGCCCGCCGCGCCCAAAGCGAGGCGGGGCCCGTGGGGCAAGACTTCCAACGCAACTTCCACGTGCAGACCTTGCAGCGCAAGCTCAAGGACGCTGGGCGCTTCGTGTTCATCCATCGGCGCCGGGGCAATCCGGGCTTCCTCAAGTTCTTCCCCGCCTCCGTGGGCTATGTCCTGCAGGCCTTCGATGCGTTGGGCCAGTGGGGGG
>CAIXZC010000216.1 GCA_903923815.1 uncultured Myxococcales bacterium | reverse complement strand
GGTGGACAGGATGCGCTGCTCGGCTATCAGCATGTCGGCGGTGTACTGGGGGATCATGAGGCCCGAGTAGAGGCCCGGCTTGGAGGCCAGGAAGGCGGGCAGGCCGTTGGACAGGGCGGGGTGCAGCATCCGGTTGAGGCGGCGCTCGGAGAGGACGCAGGCCATGGCCACGGCGGAGCCCGCGTTGTCCACGGGGACGGACACGGGGGTGCCCTGGAAGTTGGCGCCGGACAGCACCTGGTCCTGGTCCGCCAGGAAGATGGGGTTGTCGCCCAGGCCGTTCAGCTCAATTTCCACCTGCTGGCGGGTCCAACGAAGCTGGTCCCGCAGGGTGCCCAGGATCTGGGGCGTGGAGCGCATGGAGTAGGCGTCCTGGAGGCGCACGGGGATGGTGCCGTCCTCAAGCTCCGAGCCCGCCAGGAGGCGGCGCAGGTTGGCGGCGGACAGGCAGGAGCCCGCGAAGCCGCGCAGCTCGTGGATGCGGGCGTCGTAGGGGCCCAGGTTGGCGTGGAGGGCTTCCAGGCTCATGGAGGCGGCCACCTCGGCGTGCAGCAGCCAGCTTGAGGCCTGGTGCACGAAGAGGCCGCCGATGGCGGTCAGGAAGTTGGCGCCGTTGATCATGGCAAGACCATCCCGGGCCTGCAGGTCCAGGGGCACGAGGCCAGCCTTTTCCAGGGCGCGGGCGGCGGGCATCTGGACGCCGTCAAGGAGGGCCTCACCCTCGCCGATCATGCCCAGGGCGATGTGGCTCATGGGGGCCAGATCGCCGCAGGCCCCCACGCTGCCCTTGCGGGGCACCACGGGGGTCACGCCGCGGTTCAGCATGTCCACCAGCATCTGGGGGACCTCCAGGCGGCAGGCCGAGCAGCCCTTGGCGTGGACATTGATGCGGGACACCATGGCGGCCCGGACCCAGGCGCTGGGGAAGGGGGTGCCCACGCCCGCCGCGTGGGTGTAGATGAGGTGGCGCTGGAAGTCCTTCACGTCACCCTCGGAGAGGCGCACCTCGGAAAGATCCCCCACGCCCGTGTTGACGCCGTACATGGTGGCGCCGCTGGCCATCTTGGCTTCAATGAAGGCGCGGCAGCGCTGGATGCGCTCTATGGCCTCGGGGGCCAGGGCGACCTTCACGCCCTCCACGGCGATGGCCTGGAGGGATTCAATGGAGAGACCTTCACCGCAAAGCTGAAGCAACATGGAGCGCACCTTTCCGGCGGGCCCGCGGGCACCGTCAACAAGCCAACGGGCGGGATTCTCGAAGGGGGGCTGGGGGGAGTCAAGCGGGGACTTGTGTAATGTGTAAGGTCCTGACCCCTCGGTCCTATTTCAGGCTCGAGCCCTTGCGGAAGCAGAGGAACCAGTCGTTGCAGTAGTAGTCATTGCCGGCCTTCTCCACGCGCTCCTTGGCGGCGCCGCAGGAGCCGGGGGGCGGGACGATGACGTCGTCGCCGGGGCGCCAGTCGGCGGGGGTGGCCACGCCATACTTGTCGGAGGTCTGCATGGCGATGAGCAGGCGCTTGATCTCGTCGAAGTTGCGGCCGTTGGAGAGGGGGTAGTAGACCAGGGCGCGGATCTTGCCCGCGGGGTCGATGAAGTAGACGGCCCGGACCGCCTTGGTGTCGGAGGCGGCGGGCTGGATCATGCCGTACTTCCTGGCAACGTCCATCTTGAGGTCGGCGATGACGGGGAAGGTCACCTCCACGCCCGACATGTTCTTGTACTTGGCCTTCTCTTTGATGGTGCGCAGCCAGGCGATGTGGCTGTAGGTGCTGTCAATGGACAGGCCCACAAGCTGCGTGTTCAGGGCTTTCCAGTCCTCCTTCATGGAGGCGAAGGTCATGAACTCGGTGGTGCACACGGGGGTGAAGTCCGCGGGGTGGGAGAAGAGGACAATCCAGCGGCCCTTGTAGTCGGCGGGGAAGTTGATGGGGCCCTGGGTGGTCTCGGCGGTGAAGGCCGGGGCGTCCTCGCCGATGAGGGGGATGCGGTTGTAGCCGTCACCCTTGCCGTGGTGGTTGCCGTGGTGGCCGTCGTGCTTGCCCTTGCAGTCGCCGTGGTGCTCCTTGGCGAAGGGGCAGGCCTTGGCTTCGTCGGCAGCCTTGGGGGCGTCGGCGGCGAGGGAGGGGAGGCCCAGGCCAAGGGCCAAAGCAATGGTGGACAGAAGCGTTAGCGTCTTCATGAAGAAACCTCCTGGTGGTTGACTGGAAACCAGATAACCATGCGCCGGTGGGGGCGTCAAGGGGCGCGAGAGAAGGGCTTGGAAGCGCCGCCGGGGGCTGGTATGGTCGGGGCACTTTCCTGGGGGGGCTGGGCATGAAGGTCAGGCTGGTGATGGTGCTGGTGCTGGTGCTGGTGATGGTGGGGGTCGGGGGCTGCGGTAGGCCGGCGGGGAGGTCGGCGACGGGGCCGGGCGGCGCGGGGACGGAGGGTGGGGCGGTTGCGCCCCCCGCGGCCCCCCAGGCCCAGGGGCCCTTGCAGGTGGCGTACCCCTTTGACGGGGCCCTGTTTCCGCCGGAGATCATCGCGCCGACCTTTCGCTGGACGGACAGCTCCGGGGCCAGCCACTGGAAGCTGAGATTCGCACCCGCCCAGGGGCCCGTGGTGGAGAGGACCAGCGCTCAGGCCAGCTTTCGGCCGGAGGCGGCCCTGTGGGAGGACCTGAAGAAGGGGTCTCTTGGGGCTCCCACCGTGGTGACCATTGAGGGCCTGGGGGCCGGGGAGGCGCCGCTGTCGTCCGGGGAGCTGCGGTTCTCCACGTCAGCCGATCCCGTGGGGGACTCTTTGTTCTACCGCGAGGTGGTGCTGCCCTTTCGGCAGGCCGTCAAGGACCCAAGCCAGCTGGTGTGGCGCTACGGCAGCATTGCCAACGAGGGGCAGCCGCCGGTGGTGCTTGCCAACCTGCCCGTGTGCGGCAACTGCCACAGCTTCTCTGCGGATGGGGCGGTGCTGGGCATGGACGTGGACTATGCCAACGACAAGGGCTCCTATGCCATGGTGGGGACGGGGGCCCAGATGGAGCTGAGCCCCGACAAGGTCATCAGCTGGAAGCAGGTGGACCCCAAGGATGGGGGCAAGACCTTCGGGCTGCTGCCCCAGGTGTCCCCGGACGGGCGCTTCGCGGTGGCCACGGTGAAGGACCGCTCGGTGTTTGTGGCGCTGGATGATGACCTGGCCTATTCGCAGTTGTTCTTCCCCCTGCGGGGCGTGCTGGGCTG
>CAIXZC010000215.1 GCA_903923815.1 uncultured Myxococcales bacterium | reverse complement strand
CAGCAGGAAGAACCCGGGCTCCGCGGCGTCCTTCCAGGTCAGCACCGAGAACGCCAGGTCCCGGTCATCCACCGAAAAGAACAGCCCCAGGTCGCTGTCGAAGCTGCGGCCCGTCTTCTCCAGGGACACCAGGGCCTCGTGGTCCCCCTTGCGGGTCACGGCCAGCTCGTGGGAGGGCGAGTACACGGCCTTCAGGGGCGCCGTCGTGGTCAGCTTCAAGGTGAAGGTGAAGTCCCCCGTCACGGCCCTGAAACCCTGGGCGCCCTTCAAGGGCCACTGGAGGTGACTGAGGCCCCCGTCCTTCTCCGCCGTGCCCACCAGCTCCAGGCGCAGCCGCTGCACGCCGTTGGCCGTCACGGGAAAGACCTGGGCCTGGAACAGCCCCGAGGACAGCAGCTCCAGCAGGGCCGGGTCCTTCAGGCGCGAGACGATGCCGTTGTAGGTCCGGCGGGCCTCCGCCTGCTCCAGCATCTTGCCCTCCTGCCACTGGCCGTCCACCTCCATGGCGAAGGCGCGAACCGTGCAGCCCCGGGGCAGCGGGAACACAAACGAGGCCTCCAGCGCGCGGGGGCCGGGGTTGCGAAAACCAAGGTTCACGGTGGCCCCGAAGGCCCCATCCACGGAGGTGGCCTCCACCCGATAGAACTCCAGGGCCAGGGGCCCCAGGGCGCGCTCGGTGGGAACCAGCATGGGCTGGGCGGCAAGGGAAACGGACCAAAGCAGGAAGACCAGCAGCAGACCGGACCTGACCATGGGAACCTCCCCGCGGGTGAATGCGGGCCCCAGGATACCGCGCCCACCCCCAAAGGTGCAAGCAACCCCAGCCCCCTCATAGCCGCGAACGTAGTGAGCGGATCCGGCCAATAGATCCGCTCACTACGTTCGCGGCTAGGTTTGGCAAGGGCGCTTCAAACTGGTGGAGCCTGCGCCCGCGCGGGGGTATAGTGGGCCCCGCTTGGTTTTGCCTGGAAGGGTCCCCATGACGGTCCGAAGGTTTCACGCGCTGCTGCTGCTCCTGGCTCTCGCCCTCCTTGGGGTGGGCTGTGGCGGCGCGGGGGGCGCGGGCCCGGACCTTGGCGGCCCCCTGGGCGACACCCTCCCCGACCAGTGGCAGGACGCGGCCCTTGCGGACACCCTGGACGGCCCGTCGCCCCTGGACCTCTTCGATACCACCGACGCCACCGACGCCGACCTGGAGGACACCCAGGTCAAGCCTCCCCCCGGCCCCCTCACCTTGGACAGCCTGACCCCCGCCCAGGGCACCCACCTTGGCGGCGACACCGTGACCCTCACGGGCACGGGCTTCGTGGCCAATGGCATCCGCATCTGGTTCGGCGACGTGGAGGCCACCCGCCTCGTGGTCATCAACGACCGGCTGGTCAACGCCTTCACGCCCCCCCACGACCCGGGCACCGTGGCCGTGACCATCAAGCGCTGGGAGGGCAGCCAGGTCACCCTTGAGGACGCCTTCTCCTTCATCGCCCCCTTCGCCCTGGATTCCCTCAGCCCCCCCTGGGGCAGCCTGGACGGCGGCGAATTCATCACCGTCTCCGGGGGCGGCTTCGACGACACCGTGACCTTCCTGCTGGGCGGCCGCCCCGCCCTGGTGGGTGCCCTCAACTCCCCCAGCGAGCTGGTCCTCATCTCCCCCGGCGCCCTCCAGCCCGGCCCCGTCGAGCTATCCGCCACCCGCGGCACCAGCACCCTCAAGCTGCCCGGCAGCTACACCTTTGAAGGGGACCCCGTCCCCCAGCGCGTGGACCCGCCCTTCGGCCCCGCCGGCGGCATGACCGAGGCCATCCTCGTGGGCGCCCGCTTCAGCCCCCGGGACCAGGTCTTCGTGGACGAGGTCCAGGTCCCCAGCAGCTTCCTGTCGCCCTTCCAGCGCGCCATCTCCATCCCCGATGGCGAGTGCTGCCACGACCTGCGCGTGCAGAGCCCCTGGGGTCACGCAACCCTGCAGCGCGCCTTCTGCCATCTGCCCACCGAAACCAGCGGCCGCCCCCTCCTGGTCCCCAACTCCTGTGGGCTGGCCGGCGGCTGCCCCCTGACCCTCCTGCTGGACCCGCCCCTGGATCTGGCCTGGTATCAGGTGCTGTTCGGCGACGAAGTGGCCGAGGTCCTCAGCGCCGACGCCGCCACCGGCGTGCTGACCCTGCTGGCCCCACCCGCCACCACCCCCGGCGCCGTGGACGTCACCTTCCAGGGCAAGACCGATCTGGTCCTCTTCCAGGCCTTCACCTACCTGCCCGGCCTGGCCTTTGGCACCCTCCAACCCGCCAGCGGCCCCGCCGAGGGCGGCTTCCCCGTCACCGTCACGGGCAGCGGCCTTCTGGCCGTGCACAGCGTCCGCCTGGGCACCGGCTTCGCCCAGGTCCAGACCGCCACCGACACCAGCCTGACCTTCCTGGCCCCCCCCGGCCCCCCCGGCACCGCGGACCTCACCTTGCAGCTTGCCGACGGCCCCCGGGTCTTCCCCTCCGTCTTCAACTACACCGCCCCCGACGGCGCCCCGCTGATCCACTCCGTGCTGCCCTCCCGGGCCGCCTTCAACGGAGGCACCCTGCTGACCATCCAGGGCGCCGGCTTCGCCCCCAACGCCGCCTTCACCCTGACCGACCTGCCCCTGGTGGACGTCCGAGTGGTGACCCCCGCCCTGGCCTACGCCCGCAGCCCCCGCGCCCCCGCGGGCTTCCACGACATCGTGCTGACCCAGCCCTCGGGCAGCGCCACCGCCCCCCGGGCCCTCCTGCTGTACGACCCCGACCGCCCCGCCGGCGGCGCCTGGGGTGGCCCTGCAGACGGCGCCTTCACCGTGTCCGTCTTCGAGTCCGGCGCCTGGACCCCCGTGGACGCCGCCCTGGTCCTCCTGCAGATGGATTCGGGCCAGGACTTCGCGGGCTACACCGACGAGCTTGGCCAGCTGACCATCTCCCAACCCGAGCTCTTTGGCCGTGGCACCCTGACCGTCTCCCGGGCGGACTTTGACATCTACAGTCTGGTGGACTTCGACGCCTCCAACACCACCGTCTATCTGGTCCGCAAGCCCGACCCCAGCTCCGGTGGCAGCGGCGGCGGCGGTAACGGCGGCGAGCCCTGGGTGGAACCCGAGTCCTGGGTGGCCGGCCGCGTCCTCCAGGCGGACAAGTACATCCCCCTGCCCCCCGGCGTCTGCCGCGCCCCCCAGGACGACGGCGTCTGTACCCCCTGTGTGGCCGACGCCGACTGCGGTCAGAAGCAGCTTGTCTGCCGCGAAGACGCCATGGGCATCGGCTTTTGCACCCGCACCTGCGCCGACTCCTCCGACTGCCCCGACACCTTCGCCTGCACCCAGGATGGCCCCGGCGCCACCTGGTGCATCCCCCTGGCCGGCCGCCGCGCCGTCTTCTGCTCCACCACCGCCGACTCCCTCTACGGCGTCCCCCCCGAGCCCGGCCCCGGCGCCCGCATGAACGCCCACGGCATCTACTTCATCCGCGCCCGCCCGGGCCAGCAGGCCATCTACTGCTACGGCGGCATCGAGTACTTCGACAACAACTTCTTCGACCCCCTGGTCCTGGGCATCCAGCGCAACGTGAAGGCCGTCTACGACCAGATCCTCCAGGACGTGGACATCACCCTCAACATCCCCCTGGGGCGCGAGGCCCGCCTTGGCTTCCACGGCCTGCCCACCCACCCCGCGGGCATGCGCCGCCCCTACATCGTGGCCTCCTTCGACCTGGGCGACGACGGCTTCCTGGTGCCCCCCATGGGCGCCATCTGGAGCGACTTCTCCTCCTCCTACCAGCTTCGCGGCCTGCCCCGCGTCTTCTCCGGCCCCCTGGCCGAGGTCAGCCTGTCCATCTACGCCGCCGTCAACAGTGGCGGCCCCGCGGGCATCCCCTACGCCGCCCGCTATGACCGCAGCGACCTGCTGGGCGACACGGGCCTCTTCACCCTCTCCAACGACCCGGCCACCCCCGACCCCAGCCCCGCCCCCTACCCTCCCGACGCCGTCGTGGGTGCCCTCGCCTCTGGCGACCGTGGTCTTGCCGCCGTCACCCCCTCGGGCGTCTACCTGCGCCCCGAAGAATCCTGGCAATCCCTGGCCTTCCCCCAGGACCCGGGCACCCTCACGGCCCTCGCCTTCGACTCCTGGGGCCGCCTCTGGGCCGCCTCCAAGGGCGTCCTGTGGTATCACGCCTTCGACACCTGGCACCGCATCAATCTGATCCGCCCCGTCCAACTGCGGGCCCTGCTGGTCTCCGGCGACAACCTCTATGCGGTGGGGGACGGAGGCACCGTGGCCGTGGTCGCCCTGGACACCCTGGTCTTCCACTTCGAGGACTGGTACGGCGCCGACAACCTGCGCGCCGCCACCGAGGCCGCAGGCTCCATCTGGTTCGCCGGCGACGGCGGCCTGATCCTCCAGCGCAGCGCCGCCGGCGTCTACTCCCCCATGCGCCTGGGCACCCTCCCCGTCCTGGCCCTCTGCGCCCTCCCCGACGCCTCTCTGCTGGCCGTCGGTGCCCAGGGCTCCATCTTCCTGCACCGGGACACCACCTGGTCCGTCCCCCAGCCCCCCGTCACCCAGAACCTCACCGCCTGCGCCACCCTGGGCTCCCGCACCCTCATCACCGGCGAGGACGGCGTCCTGCTGGAACTGGCCGGCGCCTCCCCCCCCGTCCCCCTGCCCCTTGGCCGCACCGTGGACTTCCGCGCCGCCGCCGCCCACGATGGCCTGCTGTGGCTTGGAGGCTCCGCCGCCGCCTCCATCGGCCCCTTCCACCGCCTCCCCGGCTTCCTGCCCGGGTCCAACCGTCAGGCCCTCTCCTGGGAGTACTACCCCGGCGCCCTGGACCCCACCTACCAGCAGATCTCCATCTCCGACCTGGAGGGCCGCGTCTTCTGGCGCATCCTCCTGAACGGCTCCGTGCGCGACCTGCGCCTGCCCGACCTCACCGCCCTGCTGGGCGCCAATCAGGTCCCCGAGGATGGCATCCGGGTGGTCCTCTCCGGCGCCGCCACCAGCGTTTTTGACATCGACGAATACCGCAGCGACGATCTGTCCTACTCGAAGCGCGACAGTTGGTCCCTGCTGTTCGAGGTCCTTCCCTGAGGAGCCCCATGCCGTCCATCACCGCCGCCGCCCACACTGCCATCGGCCTCACCCGCAAGACCAACGAGGACGACCACCGCATCTACCTTGACCAGGAAATCGTCGTCCAAAGCGGCCGCCCGCCCCTCTTCGCCGTGGCCGACGGCATGGGCTCCTACCGCAACGGCGCCCAGGCCTCCAGTCTGGCCGTGGACCAACTGGGCCACTTCTACAGCCTGGAGCCCGCCGACTTCAAAGGCGAGCGCAGCCTGCAGGACCTGTTCTTCCGCGCCAACACCGCCGTCACCCGCCTGCGCAACGAAAGCCGCGCCAACTACGGCATGGGCACCACCCTCACCTGCCTGATGGTCGACCCCGCCACCCTGGAGGCCATTCTGCTTTATGTGGGGGACTCGGGGGCCTGGCTGTTGCGCGCCGGCGAGTTGCTGCGCCTGACCATCCCCCACGTGGACCAAAGCGGCGCCATCACCCAGCACATCGGCATGGGCCCCGGCATGCAACTGGAGCGCGTGCGCCTGCTGCTGGCCCCCGGGGACCGCCTGCTGCTTTGCAGCGACGGCGTGGACGGGCAGGTGCGCAGTTCCATGCTGGACTCCGTGCTGCGGGACGCCCCCTCCCCCGCCGAGGCCGCCCAGGCCCTCACCTCCCTGGCGGACAAGCTGGGGGGCAAGGACAACGCCACCGCCATCGTCATCTTCGTGGGCGAGGCCACCCCATGAAGGGCGAGTTCGCCTTCATCAAGGACCTGATGCGCCTGCTGCCCGTCAGCGGCCCCGGGCTGCGCCTGGGCATAGGGGACGACTGCGCCGTGCTGGAGCCCCCCGCGGGCCCCCTGCTGGTCACCACCGACAGCCTGGTGGAGGGCGTACACTTCCGGCGGGACCTGCAGAACCTGGCCTCCGTGGGCCGCAAGGCCGTGCGCGTCTCGGTCAGCGACATCGCCGCCATGGGGGGGCGCCCCTGGTGCCTGTTCTCCAGCGTCTCCCTGCCCGCCGACCTGTCCGACGAGGACGCCACCGCCCTGGCCACGGGCATCGCCACCGCGTGCCGCGAGCTGGACGTCTTCGTGGCCGGCGGCAACACCACCCGTTCGCCCTCCGGGCTGACCCTGGACTTGACGGTCCTGGGCACCATGCAACCGGGCTGCGCACCCCTCACGCGGGCGGGCGCCAAAGCCGGGGATTTGCTGGCGGTCACGGGGTCTTTGGGGGGGGCCGCGGGGGGGCTGGCGTTCCTGCTGGGGCAGGCACCCCAATACGCCCCAGCAGCAGAGCTGCGCGCCCTGTGGCGAGAGGGCCGGGCGCGGGTCCCCGAGGGGCTGGCCCTGGCGGCCATCCCGGGCGTCCACTCCATGATGGATGTGTCAGATGGGCTGGGGCAGGACCTGGGCCACCTGTGCGCGGCCTCGGGCCTGCGGGCTGTGCT
>CAIXZC010000214.1 GCA_903923815.1 uncultured Myxococcales bacterium | reverse complement strand
CACCATCCACTCGGGGCGGTTGCCCGAGTCGCGGAAGGCCTCGACCACGCGCAGGCGCTTGGCCAGCTTCTTCTTCTTGGCCTCGGAGGTGGTCCCCAGCAGCTCCTCGCGGAGCTTGTCGGAGGCCTCTTCCAGATCAACCTGCTCCAGCAGCTCGCGGATGGCCTCGGCGCCCATGCCGGCGCGGAAGCTCTCCTCACCGAACTCGTCGATGAGCTTCTCGTATTCGTCCTCGTCCAGGATCTGGCACTTCTTCAGGCCAATGGCCGGGTCGCCCGGATCCAGCACGATGTAGGAGATGCAGTACAGGCAGCGCTCCAGGTCCTTGTGGGCCAGGTTCAGCACGGAGCCAATCCGGGAGGGCAGGCTCTTGAGGAACCAGATGTGGGCCACGGGGGAGGCCAGGGAGATGTGTCCCATGCGCTCGCGCCGGACCTTGGACTGGATGACCTCCACGCCGCACTTCTCGCAGGTGATGCCACGGTGCTTCATGCGCTTGTACTTGCCGCAGTTGCACTCGTAGTCCTTCACCGGGCCAATGATGCGGGCGCAGAAGAGGCCATCGCGCTCAGGCTTGAAGGTCCTGTAATTGATGGTCTCCGGTTTCTTCACCTCGCCGTGGGACCATTCCAGGATCTTCTGCGGCGACGCCAGCTTGATGCGGACGCCGCTGTAGGAAAGGGGATCTTTCGGCTTGTCGAAGAAATTGAAAAAGTCTCTCAAGGGATAACCTCCCGTCAGAACCGTTTCACAAATGCCAGGGAACTAGGCCAGCTGCGGCTGTTCGCCTTCCTGCTCCTCAATGAGATCCATGTCCAGACCAAGGGAGCGGACTTCCTTGATAAGGACCTTGAAGGACTCGGGAAGTCCCGACTCCAGCAGGTTTTCGCCCTTCACGATGGCCTCGTACATCCGGGTGCGGCCCGCCGTGTCGTCGGACTTCACGGTGAGGAACTCCTGGAGGGTGTACGCGGCACCGTAGGCTTCCATGGCCCACACTTCCATTTCGCCGAGGCGCTGGCCGCCGAACTGGGCCTTGCCGCCGAGGGGCTGCTGGGTCACCAGGGAGTACGGACCAGTGGACCGGGCGTGGACCTTCTCGTCCACCAGGTGGTGGAGCTTGAGGATGTACATGATGCCCACGGTCACGTCCTGGTTGAAGGGCTCGCCGCTGCGGCCGTCAAACAGCACTTCCTGACCGCGGATGGCCACGCCGGCGCTTTCCAGCATGCCCTTGATCTCGGGTTCGGTGGCGCCGTCAAAGACGGGGGTGGCCACCTTCACGCCGCGATAGTGATCCCACAGGACCTGGCGGATCTCGTCAGCGTCCATCTTCTCCACCTTCCGGCGGACCTCGGCGCTGTTGAAGATGTCCAGGGCCAGCTTGCGCAGCTTGTCCGGGCTCCACATGGCCTCCAGGGCGGCCTCGATGCGGCGCCCCAGGTTGTAGGCGGCCCAGCCCAGGTGGACCTCAAGGATCTGGCCCACGTTCATACGGGAGGGCACGCCCAGGGGGTTCAGCACCAGGTCAACGGGCGTGCCGTCAGCCAGGTAGGGCATGTCTTCCAGAGACAGGATTCGGGAGATGACGCCCTTGTTACCGTGACGACCGGAGAGCTTGTCACCCACGGACAGACGGCGCTTGATGGCCACGTAGACCTTCACCATCTTGATGACGCCGGGGGGCAGCTCGTCGCCGCGCTTGAGGCGCTTGACCTTCTCGGAGAAGTTGTTCTTGGTGACCCTGACCTGCTCGTCCAGGTTCTCCAGCACCTTGTAGACCTTGTCCTCCACCTCGTCGCCGGCTTCCACATGAATGTGGGGCCACATGGCGCGGGGGGTGGCTTCCAGGATCTCGGCGGTGAGCTTGACGCCCTCGGCGATCAGCTTGTCCCCACCGTCGCCCACCAGGGCGGAGGCGGTGACCTGACCGAGGAACAGCTCCCGGACGCGCTGGTAGGCGGCATCAGTGATGATGCGAACCTCGTCCTGCTCGTCCTGCATGATCCGGGCTTCTTCCGCGTCCTCAAGTTCCTGGGCGCGGTCGTCCTTGTCGATGCCCTTGCGGCTGAAGATCTTGGCCGCGATGACGGTGCCGTTGACGCCCGTGGGGACCCTCAGGGAGGTGTCCCGCACATCGCCGGCCTTCTCGCCGAAGATGGCGCGCAGCAGCTTCTCTTCAGGGGACAACTGGGTCTCACCCTTGGGGGTGATCTTGCCCACCAGGATGTCGCCCGTCTTGACCTCGGCGCCGATGCGGATGATGCCGCTGACGTCGAT
>CAIXZC010000213.1 GCA_903923815.1 uncultured Myxococcales bacterium | reverse complement strand
TGCCCACGCGCACTTCCAGCACACCAGCGGCGCGCAGCATCAGCTCGCTGCGACGGCCGGCGTCGGATTCCATCTCCCACAACTGCTCCAGCACGGACAGGACGCGGCCCCAGTCTTCCGAGGTCTCGTACAGGCGGGCCAGGCGCTCCAGGGCGTTGCGGTCACCCGAGTCCAGGGCCACGATCTCTTCCACGGTGGCGGTGGCCCGGGGGATGTCGTTCAGTTCCTTCTCGCAGACCTCGGCCATGCGGAACAGGATCTCGATGCGCTCGTGGGGGCTGGACGCCAGCTCCTTCTCGCGGGCGTAGATGTCAAACAGGCCGTCCCAGTCCTGGGAGGCGGCGGCGATGTGCTCCAGGCTTTCCAGGGCGGACAGGTCCGAGGGGTCCTCGTCCAGCAGCTCGCCGTAGAGGATGCGGGCGGAGTCCAGGTCCCCCAGGCGCAGGTGGTGGATGCTGGCGGCGCTGCGCTTGAGCACGCGGCGGAACTCCGCGTCGGAGGACTGCTCCAACGTGGTGGCGTACAGGGACACCAGGTCCTTCCAGGTGTCCAGGCCCTCGGCCAGCTCTTCCAGGCGCAGGGCCAGGGAGGCCTCCCCACCCTTGAGCTCGAACAGGCGGGACAGGGCGCTGAACTCCCGGGGGGCGTCGGCCAGGTCGGAGTACAACGCGACCAACTGCTCCAGCAGGGACTCGGCGGCCAGGTCACCGTCCTCGAGGCGCAGCTCCAACACCGAAGCCAGGCGATCCTTCAGGCCCTGAAGCTCGTACACGACGGACAGGGCGGTGGCCACCCGGAGGCGCAGCTCGGGCAGGGACAGCAGCTCTTCCATGAAGGCCACGGAGCGCCCGTGGGTGGGGTCCCGATCCAGGGCCCCTTCCAACAGGTCCACGGCCCGGGCCGGAGCCTCGCCAAGCCCATAGGACAGGCGGGCCAGATCACAGGCCAGGTCCACCCCACCGGGCTGGTTCGGGCCCAGGGTCTCAAACTGACGGTTCAGCAGCTCGAACAGTTCGCGGCTGCGGCCAGCGGCGGCCAGGATGGTGCCCAGCTTGACGTAGATGCTGGCATCCGAGGGGTCTTCCTCCAGCAGGTGCCGGTACACGGCCACGGCGGCCTCCCGGTCGCCCATGCGCTCCAGCAGGACCTCGGCGCGGCGGAAGCCCAGTTCCTTGCGGCGGCCACGATCGGTGGCCAGGGCCAGCTTGCGGTCCAGGATCTCCACCAGGTCGCCATGGCTTTGCAGCGCGTCAAACAGCTTCTCCAGGGCGTCCAGGATGCGGCCATCCGTGGGGGCCAGTTCCAGGGCCTCCCGGTAGCGACGCACGGCCTCCTGGGCCTGCCCCAGGTTGCTGGCCAGGATCTCCGCCATGCGGATGTAGGTGCCCACCTTGACCGAGTAGTCCCCGGCATAATCCAGGGTCTGCTCCAGCACGGACACGTAGGAATCCCAGTTGCCCGTCAGGTCGGCCAGGCGCTCCAGCTCGAGGCGCACGGCCCCGCTGCGCATGTCCAACTGGAAGGCCTGGATGTAGGCGAAGAAGGCTTGCTCACGCTCGCCCAGGCGCTCTTCCAGGATGCGCGCCTTGTCCAGCAGCAGCTCCAGGCGCTCCATCAGGTCCAGGTCCGCCGACGCCAGGACGGCGTCCTCCATTTCGGCCAGCAGGACCCAGTTCTCCAGGGTGCGGTACACGGGGATGAGGCGGCGGCAGGCCTGCTCGTGGCCGGGCTCCAGCTCCAGCACCTGCTCCAGGGTGCGGGCCAGTTGCTTCTCTTCAGAGGACCCGAACTCGTCCGCCATGATCAGCAGGATGCCGATGCGCTTGCCGGGGTTCTCTTCTTCCCGGGCCAGGGTCTCCAGGGTGCGCAGGTACTCCTTGGGGTTGCCGTAGTTGGTGAAGTACCACTTGAGGGCGGGCAGGTCCCGGTTCTCGACGTACAGCTTGCGCAGTTCCACTTTCGCGCGGGCGTTCTCGCCGTCCAGGCCCAGCAGTTCCTTCCACGCTTCGGCGGCCTGGGGCTTGTCTCCCAGGCGCAGGCCCAGGGTCAGGGCCTTCTTCTCCAGCACGGCCACCTTGCGGGCCCGGTTGGGCTCGCGGCTTTGCTGCAAGGTCAGGATCTCCACCAGCTTGGCGTAGTCCTTGGACTTCTCGTACAGGCTCTCCAGGGCCGCAGCGGCCTCCAGGTTGTCCGGCTCCTCGGCCAGCACCCGGGACCACAGCTCGATGCCGGTCTCAGGCCGCGCGATGCGCTCCGAGGCCGTGGCCGCCAGTTCCTTGAGGCGTGCCAGGCGCCGCTCGGCGGAGGACTCGCTGTCCACCTCCAGCAGGGCGATCTTGATGTAGCCGTTCCAGTCGCGCCGTTTGTCGTAGATGTCCTTGAGCTTCTCAATGGAGTCCCGGTCACCGGGGCGCAGCTCCAAAATAGCTTCGTAGCTCTTCATGGCCTCGGCCATGTTGGAGAAGCGTTCCATCAGGATCAGCGCGGTGCGCCGATGCAGGGCCACCAGCTTCTCGGGGTCCGTCTCGGTGTCCGCCATGGCCTTCAGGGTCTTGACCAGATCGGGCCAGCGGCCGCCCTGCTCGTAGAAGGCCGCCAGGGCCTCCTGGGCGCTGCGGTCCGCGGGGTCCACCTTGAGCATGGTCTGGTAGACGCTGATGACCTTGCTCTCGGCGTTCATCTTGTCCCGGTAGATGGGGATGAGGCTGTGCAGCAGGGTCAGCTTGTCCTGGCGGCGATCCTCCGGCAGCCGGTTCACGCGGGCCTGGATGAGCTCGGCCAGGGAGTGCCACTTGCCGGCCTTCTCCAGGATGTCGATCAGCTTGTCCTCGGCCTCTTCGTTCTCCGGGTTGTCCTTGGCCACGGCCTGCCAATAGGCGGCGCTGCGCTCCACGTTGTCGTGGCGGTCCGCCAGGCGGGCCAGGTCCAGACGCATCCGCGGCGCGGCGTCGGCGGCCAGCCCCTGGGCCTCATAGCGGGCCTGGACGAACTGCTCCAGCTTGCGCCAGTTGTTCTTCTTCACATAGAAGTCCTCGTAGAACGAGGCCAGCTCTTCCATGAGGGGGGACTCGGGGGGGAGCTTGCGGAAGTACATCTCCGCAACGTCCTCGTTGTTCAGATGGTCCTTGAAGACCATGCCCACCGCGAACTGCACGAAGGGAGCCTTGTCAGTGCCCTTGGTGCGGGCCCGGAAGTCCGCAATGCGCAGCAGGTTCTCAAGCTGGGCGGGATCGTTCAGCACCTGCCCCAGGGCCAGCACCGCGTCGCGGATCTCTTCCCCCGGCGCCGTGTCCAACAGGGCGTCGAATTGGGTTTGGAAGGTGCGGGTGTCGGTCGGGTTCTGGGTGACGGCAGCAATCAGATCCTGGATTCCCATGGTTTTCCCCCAAAAAAATTCGCCTGGACAGGAGGCCTGCCCAATGAAGCTTTGCGGGCAAAAGTAGCACAGTGGAATGGCAAACAAAAACGGATTTTAGGCGGTGGAAACGGAATGTTTTCGCCGGTCCCCTGGCCCGCCCGGGATCAACGGTCGCAGCGGCTGGGAACCCCTGGAAAACGATGGACGAAGTAGCGGTACACGAAACCGCTGCTTTGGGCATGGATGCGGCCCGCCTTGCGGTAGTTCTGGCGCACGAAGTCCCGCACCTCGGGGATCTGGGCGATACCATGATCGTCAATGAGGACCATCAACCCAGGGGGGCTCTGCTCCAGCATGGCGATCAGATCGGAGGTGGCCAGCATGCCCGAGAAGATGCGCTTGGGGTTGGTGTCCACGGCGTTACGGGTGACGGGCAGATCGTAGTAGAGGGCTGCAATGGGCACGATGGACGAGTCCCCGAAGACGGCCGTCCCCTTGGGCAGGATGTCGTGGGCCACGCGCATGGCGATGGAGGTCTCGGTGTGGACCGCCAGCAGCTTGCGGATCATGGAGACATGGCGGTCCAGGATGGCGAACTGGGCCAGCCCTATGGCCAGCGCCAACACCCCCACCAGGGCCAGCTCGGCCCGGAGGCCCGCCCCACTGCGCACCATGGTCCGCAGCAGGCTGACCCCGGAGGCGGAGGCGGCGCACAGCATGGGCAGGGCCAGCATGAAGTAGTAGCCGTGGATGGAGGGAAACAGGGAGATGGCGGCCAGGATGCCAAGCCCCTGGAGGGCCAGGATCCCAGACAGCGCCCCCGTGCCACGGACGCGAACCGCGGCCAGCAGCCGGGTGCTGGGGTCGGAGGAGTCCAGTTCCTCCGCCCGAAGGGTCTCGCCATTTCGGACGCGCCGTGCCGCCAGCAGCGCCGCCAGGGCGCCGGGGATGGTGCACAGGGACAGCAGGACGGGCGCGTAGTCCCACTGAAGGAACCAGGAGAGCACCGAGAAGCTGGAGGCGAAGCCCTCCATTTCGGAGGACTTGCCCAGGTGATACCACAGGGTCTGGGGCAGGAACTGGGGGCCAAACAACGGAATGAAGGTCAGGTACAGCAGGCCCAGGGGCAGCAGGCCCAGCAGGTACCGCAGGGGGCGCTCCCGCAGGAGCATCAGCCGCAGTAGCACGAACAGCACGGGGAGGCCGGCGTAAAGGCCCGCGTGGATGGCCAGGCCGTGGACCAGCCCGGCGCCCAAGGGTCGCCCGCGTTCAATCAGGTAGTACCCGGCGCAGAGCAGCATGACGGAGGTCTCCACGCCCATGAAGTAGGGGCCGTAGAACAGGGCCGTGTCCGAGCCCAGCAACAGCAGGGCCGCCAGCAGCCCGGCGAAGCCACCGAAGCGCAGGGCCACGCCCACCCCAAGGAAGGCCGAGCCCGCCGCCAGCATGACGAAGGAGAACATCTTGATGGCCATGGCCGACCCCGTCAGCCACAGCAGGAGGGCCGCCACGCCGGTGCGCAGGGGGGGGTGGGCCAGGAAGAAGTCCCGATAGGGCAGCACGCCGTCCAGCAGCAGGTCCCCACCCAGCATGTAGATTCCCTCGTCCCCCGGCTGGGGCCCAAAGGCCGAAGCCTTCACCACCAGCAGGAACAGGAGGGCCACAAACCAGATGATCACCGCCAGGGCCTTGCCCGAATCTGGATGCTGGAGAAATCGGAAGTGGAGGTTCATAGCTGGGGCACTTCTCCCTTGCGAATGGTGGCAAGGTGAGCAGCCACGTCGTCGGGCAGCTTGCCACCGCTGGCCTTGGCCAATTCAAGGGCCTTGACCGAGATGGACTCGGCGGCCTTGAAGTCGCCGGAGCGGGCGTATCCGATGGACAGCAGATCCATCAATGCCGGGTCCCGGGGGAACACGGCCACGGCATCCTCCAGGCGCTTGACACACTCGTCCGTGCGTCCCGACAACAGCAGCACGAGGCCAAGCCCCAGTTGGGCCTCGGCGTGGGCGGGATCGGCTGTGACTGCCCGCAGGTACAGGTCCCGGGCCTCGTCAAGCTTGCCCTTGTGCATCTTGAGAAGCCCCAGGTTGAACAGGGCCTTCCCCCACTCAGGCTTGGTCTTGAGAGCGGCCTCCCACTGGGCCTCCGCCAGGTCCGGCTTGCCCTGCTTGAAATACAGGCTCCCCAGGCTCAACTGGGCCTCCTTGAAAGTGGGGTCCAGCTCGATGACCTTCAGGAAGGTCTCCTCGGCCTCGGCCTCCCGCCCGGCCTGCGCGTACAGCAGGCCCAGGTTGAAGTAGGGGTCGGGATACTTGGGCGCCAGTTTGACCACTTCCTTCCACTGGTCCATGGCCCCCTCCGCGTCCCCAACAGCCACCAGGGCCAGGCCGTACTGGGTGCGAGTCACGGGGTTCTTGGGCTCCAACTCCACGGCCTTCGCGTAGCTGGCCGCGGCGTTGCGGTAGTCCTCCTGGGTGCGGAGCTCGCCGCCCAGGGGCATGAAGGCCAGTGCGGCCCGGGAGTAGGAGGTCCCGTCCAGGAACTTCACCTCCATCTTCTTGATGGCGTCGGGGGGAAGCTTGACGAACTCGGGGATGTTGGCCGCCCGGTCGGCGGCGGTGAAGTGCTCCAGCAGCACGGGGGGCGAGTCGTTGCCGTTCTCGTCGATGTGGGTCAGGAAGAGTTGGGTATAGGGCCCGTTCTCCTTGGACGAGAAGATCAGCCAGCGGCTGTTGGAGGACCAGGAGTGCCAGGAGTTCATGAGGCTCCGGTTGCAGGTCATCTTCCTGGGGGTCCCCCCAGCGGCGGGCATGATGAACAGCTCCGAATCCGGCTGCAGCAGCATGAAGGAGGTGGCCTGACAGAACACCACCCACTTGCCGTCCGGGGAGTAGCGCGGGAAGAAGTTGCTCTTGCCGTTTGCGCTGGCCCCCGCCATGGGCTGGGCCTCGCCGCCCTTGCCTCCGTTGAAGGGCACCCGGTAGAGATCGAACTTCATGTCCCTGCCGCCGGAGAGGAACTCGGCCACCTCGTCCGTCGTCAACACGGCCGCGCTCTCATCCTTCAGCTTCACCAGTTCGTATTTGGTGGCCCGAGCGAAGGTGACCGTCGAGCCGTCGTGGTTCCAGACCGGATTGGACTGCACCAGGGTGGGGTCGTCAGCCCCGCCCATGGACCCGAAGGCCTTGGTCTCCCGGTCGTACCAGGCCAGGATGCCCTTCACCGGGAAGAACAACTGGGAGAAGGCCAGATCGTGTCCACCGCCACGAACACCGAGCGGTCCCGCACCGTGGCCATGACGTAGCGCCCGTCGGGGGAGACCTGGGGCAGGAGGCCAAAGGTCTTCTGCCGGTCCTCGGCCTTGAAGTTGAACCACGAGATGATCTTGTCCGAGGTCATCTCAATGGTCTCGGCAGTCTCCATGATGGCGAAGGAACCCTTGTCGTTGGCGTAGTCCACGTCCATGCCCAGGACCTTGCCATCCTGGGAGAAGGAGTGGCAGTTGCCGCAGACCGGCAGCCCCTCCAGCACCACGGGCGGCTGACCCTCCCGGTCAATGGAACCGAAGCGCCACTTGATTACCCGGGGGTCCTTGACCGCCAGGCTTAAGGGCAGCACCAGGTCCCGAAAGAAGACCGAGTCGCCCACGGGATCCCTTGAGGTCGAGAAACGCACCGCGCCTCTGGACAGAGCCGCACCCTTGCCGGCGGCGTCAAGCCCACGGATGACCAACTCGAGGGGCGCGTCCACCGAGCCCTTCTTCAGGGTCTCCCACAGCTCCCGGTCTGGCCTGAAGCTGGTGGTCTTTGACGTGCGGGTCTGGCTGTCACCGCCCGAAAGGCGGAACTCCAACTGCCACTGGGCGGCCGCGGAGGGGTCCGTCCAGCGGATGACCGGCGCCACCATCTCCGGCGGGAAGATGCTGCCCTCAAAGGGGTAGGAGACCTTCAGGCTGGCGGCCCCTTCGTCCTGAGCGACCTGAGGTGCACCCTCCGCCGCGGGCGCCTTTTGGGTGGGCTCTTCCTTCCTGCAGCCCAGGGCGCCGAGGAGCAGTAGGGCCAGTAAAATCAGTGTGTTTCTCAGCATCGGGCCATGTCCTCCGTCGCCACCGGAAAGGCGGCCAGGGCGGAAGGATAACAACGTTTTTCCGCTTTTGCAGCATTCCTGATGCTTTGGACTGGAAGGGCTGGTCCGCTTTTGGCAGTATGGCGCGCACAGATGGGGGTGAGCATGGGTAACTTTGTGGTTTCAATCCTGGTTCTTGGGTTTCTGTTCGGCCAGGGACAGGCCGGCCCCGGGGAGCCGCCTCCTCGGAACGAACAGCAGGGCGAGGAGGGTCCTCCCCCGGAGCCCCCACCCCCACCGCCCATGCCGGAGTCCAAACGCCTTCGTTGGGAACCCCGCCCCGAGGACAAACGTTTCCTGGGCAAGCTGCTGCAGGCGGACCTGGACGCCCTCAGCTTCCCCTCCTGCCGCTGGACTCCCCTGCGGGAGCGCACCGAGGGGAAGGACCTGCCCAACACCCTGCGCAAGCTGCTGGTGGTGGATCGCGCCCGCTACGGCGCCTGCCTCAAGGCCGTCAAGAAGCACCACGCCCTGATGTTCGAGAGGGACGTTCCCCCCAAGCCCACCGAGCAGATGCTGGAGGTCTACAAGGACTGCGAGGTGGTGGCCAAGGATGTGTCGGCGGTGGCCTCCTCCACGACGGGATGCTCGCCCTTCCAGGTGACCCGCACCGTCACCCCGGACCTGCGGGATCTGGCCACGCTGCTGGACTCCGTGGGCATCTCCGTGAAGATCCTGCTGGCCGAGCGCCGGACCCGGGACGCCTTCTGGCTGCTGATGGACCTGGCCCGCTTCACCCAGATTGCGGTGTCCGGCCGCACGGACCTGCAGCTTGGCAACGCCACGGTGACGGCGTGGATGAATCAAGGGCACGATCTGGTGCGGCACATGCTGCAGTCGGTCTACCTGGACAACTACACGCTGCGGCTGATCATTGGGGAACTGGACAAGCTGATCGAGACCGAGCCTCCCGCGGCCAATATGTACATCACGGACTCGCTGGCCATGCAGATGCAGGTCACCCTGCCCGTCTTCTTCGGCGGCGACTGGGTACCACCGGTGGGCTGGAACAAGATCCTTCATCCGGGTGGCGCCAAGGAGAAGGCCCGCCCCCTGCTGGCGCCCGTGAACAGCCCCGTGGAGTCCATGTTCCTGTACCTGTACAGCCGCCTGAAGGCGCAGGATCTGCGCAACACCTGCTACGGCCACGAGAACGATATCTCCTGCTTGAATGCGCTGCTGGCAAGCTTCAAAGAGGAGATCCGCATCAACGAAGAGCCCAGCCGCTGGCGCCGCCTGGTCGTGGGCAAGGAGTCCTGGGGCCTGGTGCGCACCCTGTGCTTCATGATCGCCGCGGAGGAGCGAAAGCTGCGGATGCCCGACTTCTCCATTGTGCTGGTGGACTACTACCGCCGGGCCTCCTCGCTGTACCACCTGAGGTTCCACGCATCAGTGCTGTTGGCCCTGGAGGATGGCCAGACCATCACCAACCCGGACCAGTTCCGGACCCCCGCCTGGAAGGACTTGGTGTATGAGAAGCACTTCGGGCAGGACACGGGCATTTCGCTGACGGAGGGTGCCTTTGGCCTTAGCTCGGACTTCGCCAGACTGGTTGGCGGACGCCCGCTGGCCGCTGGCTTCGCCTACGAGTTCAGCATCCGGTCCAGGCCCCAGCCCGCCGCCATTGACCCCAACGAGAAGCCCGTCTTCCCGAAGGTCATTCAGCAGTGAATTCCAGATAGTCGTAGTAGTGCAGGAAGTCCTTCGTGCCCACGAAGCGATAGCCCCCGTCCTCCATGGCCTTGCGGACGTACTTGGGGGACTCGAGGGGCACGTTGGGCACAGCGAAGCCCCGCAGGGAGGCGGCGGGGTCGATGTAGATGCAGTAGAAGACGTTGTAGTTGATGGCCAGCAGGCCGTTGCGCTCCTGGGGGGTAAGCTGTTCCACGGGCTTGGTCATGGCGTAGGCGAAGCGATGCACCAGCCACTGCACCAGGGGGCGCACGCTGACCTTCATCTTCTTGAGCAGCCCATCCCGGCCATTCCGCGACTTGCCCTTGAAGGCCAGCAGATCCCGCGGCAGCGTGGGGTCGTTCATGATCTTGTTCAGGTCGTCCACGATCAGGATGAACTGGCCGTAGTCCAACTCGTTGGTGCCGCCGCCCGTGAACAGGGCGCGAATCTTGGGGTCCATGCGCTTCAGCACGGGGGACTCAGTGCCCTCGCCGGCCAGCACCTGGGACAGGTGGTTCAGGTCGAACCAGCGCTTCTGGGACAGCATCACCTGCAGCTTGGGATAGATGATGATCAGCTTGCCGCCGGGCTTGAGGGACGGGCGCAGTTGCTTGAAGAAGAGGGCCGGCCGGTCGATGTACTCGTAGACCCCCAGCACCACGATGCGGTCGAACTTGTGGGTCTTGTAGAAGTCGTCCAAGCCCATGGGCTTGACCTTCACGGGATTGACGTTGTTGAAGCCCTCCTTCTTGGCGTTGGTGCCTATGAGGTTCAGCATGTCGGGGTCCACGTCGGTGGCCCACAGGCGGCCCTGGTTGTTCATCTTGCGAGCCATGGGGAGGGTCATGAAGCCCGTGCCCGCGCCCAGGTCCAGGACGTCCAGGTCCCCCTTCAGGTCGAAGCCCTCCAGCAGGGCGTCCATGGGGATGTGGTTCTCCCGGTCCTCCTGGTTGGCGTTGCCCAGTTTCTCGTCCAGGCCCAGGGGGCGCTCCAGGCAGAAGGCCGGGGCGGACGACAACAGCAGGGCTGCCAGCAGCAGGACCCCGGGGACGGAACGGCAGGCGGTGGGTGCGACGATATGGATGGTTTTCACCTTAGTCTCCTTGCCAAGAATCAGGGCTTGCTCTGGAACGCCAGGATGTCGTAGTCGGCCAGCACGGACCGCTCTCCCTCGAAGCTCAGGTGCTGCTCGAAGAAGGGCCGCACGGACTCCTTGCCGTAGGTGAAGTGCCAGCCTGTGGGGCTGCCCTCGGGGCTGGCGAACCCGGCGTCCAGGCTGAACACGGACGACAGAATTGCGCCGTTCATGGTCTGGAACTCCAGGCCATTGTCGGCGCTGGGGTCATCCACGCCGGCCAGGGCGGCGCCCAGGGTGTACAGCAGCCACTGGAAGCGGACCATGTTGGGCCCGGAGAGGATCTGCGTCATCTCGCTGTGGAACTGCACCCAGGGCAGATGGTTGTAAAGCTCGGGGTACAACGTGGGGTCCTTGGCAATCCCGTTCAGCTCAATCAGGAAGCGGCGCCACACGCACAGGCGGGCCTGGTCGTCGCCCCCATCGGCGATGGCCTTGTCCACGCAGGCGGCCAACTCGGGCGTGAGGCGTTTGTAGACCGGGAAGTCCTTGCCCATGATGCGGAACACGTCCACCACGGTGTCCACGGACCAGCGGGTGTCCAGGCCGTACTCGGGGACCACGCGCTCCACGAACACGAAGCAGCGGCCACCGGGCAGCAGGGACTTGGCGACAGCCTCCACGGTACCTTCGGGGGGCATGAAGGGGCTGTACAGGTCGAACCACAGCACCGCGTCGAACTTGGCCTCGCCAAGCAGCCCGGGAAGCTCCTTGGCCTCCGAGATGGAGGACGAGGACAGCCAGTCGATGCCCTGTTCGGCGATGGTCATGGCCACCAGATCGGAGAACAGCGGATGCCATTGGATGGCCTTGACGAAGCCACCCTTCCCCACCCGCTTGGCGATGGGAAACTCCAGGTAGCCCGAGCCCGACCCCAGGATGGCCACCTTGGAGCCTTCCTTGAGCCCCATGGAGTCCATGATCCGGCGCAGGGGTTGGGACTGCTCCCAGGCGTACTGGAAGGAGGCCCGATCCAGGAAGCGCAGGTTGGGCTTCAAGGCGGCCACGGCCTCGGCACTGGCGCTGTTGGGGGCCGCGGGGGCAGGCGCACCGACCGCAGCCGCGGGGGTGGCGCCAGGGGACGCCGGCGTGGCGACGGACTCCGCGGGCTTGCCGCAGGCCCCGACCCAGACACAGGCCAGTAACAGACAGAGGTTCTGCATCATCCTCATGAACGGACTCCTGAAGGCAACTCAAGGGGGCATAGTATTTCAGCCCTGAGGGCTTGTCACGCGGGACTCTCGGCGCGGGTCCTGGGGGGCCCCTCAGAGCACCCCGCCCACTTCCTTGGCGTAGTCACTGGCGTCCATCTCGCGGCCCGTGGCCTCCTTGACGAACTCGGCCCAGGGGAGGGTCATGCCGGGGCGGAAGACCTTGTCCTGCAGGAACTGGCCGAAGTCCTTGCGGCCGCCCCAGGGGAGCGCCGCGGAGGGGCCGGTCCAGCCCGCCAGGGTGGCCAGGGAGGAGCGCAGGCGGGCGGCGAAGAGCTCGCCCAGCATGTAGTTGTGGTAATAGACCGGGGCGATGGTGAAGTGGGGCTTGGCGGCCCAGTCGGGGGCGTCCCGACCTTCCGGCTTCTTGAGGCCCTGGTAGCGCCCCACAAGCTGATACCAGAGGGTGTTCAGGTCCTGGTCGGGGTTCTCATAGAGGCCCCGCTCGAAGTTGAACATGACCAGGGTCCAGCGGGTGAAGATCAGCTGCTCCCGGAGGCGCTGCTCTTTGAGGGCAGCGGCCTTGGCGTCCGCGTCCTGGGCGGGGACCCCGACGTAGGTCTTCAGCCACTCGGGGGTGCGGGCCAGGGCCCCGAACATCATGGCCACGGCCTCGGTGGTGAAGATGTGGGCGGACTCCCTAAGGTTGTAGGGCAGGGAGTAATCCAGGAACTTGTAATAGGCGGCGTGGCCCGTCTCGTGCAGCATGGTGTCCATCCAGGAGGCCGTGGGCTTCACGTTCAGCAGCATGCGCACGTCGCCCTGCCGGTCCATGGCCATGCAGAAGGCGTGCTGGTCCTTGCCCTCCCGCTCGTAGAAGTCGCTGCGGGCCACCAGATCCTCGACGGGCAGGCCGATGTCGGCAAAGAAGCGGGCGCCGGTCTCCACGATCTGTTCGCGGGTCTTGCCCTTATAGAAGTCGTCCGGGTCCACGGCGGCGCTGGGGGGCGCAGCCTGGAAGAAGGGGTCGTCGTAGTGCCAGGGCATGAGCTGGTCGGCGGGGACCCCCAGGCGGGTGGCCAGCTCGCCGTCCAGGCGGGCCTTCATCTCGGCGAAGGGCTTGGCGGATACCTGATCAAGCTGCTCAAACAGCTTCACCAGGGCGTCGGGGGAGTACTCCTGCAGGCGCACCCGCATCTCCCAGAAGTTGGCATAGCCAAGCTGCTTGGCGGCCTCGTTGCGGACCTTGGCCAGGGCCACCAGCTTGGGCCCCACCTGCCCGCCCACTTCCTTGAGGGACAGCCAGATGGCCTGCCGGCGGGCCGAGTCCTTCTGCTGGGCCAGGGCCTCCAGCAGCTCGTTGTTGCTGACCTTCTTGCCCTCCAGCTCCACGCGGTACGTGTTGAAGATGCGCTCGATCTCGGTGGAGCTGTTGACCATCTTCTCGATGAGCTCGGGGGGAAGCTGGTTCTCCCGGAAAGCCAGCTCCGCCACCTGCAACGAGCGGCGCTGCAGGGCGGGCAGCTCGGCGGCCCGGGTCAGCAGGTGCTGCAGCTCGGCCCAGCGGGCCTTGTCGGAGTGCAACTGCAGCAGGGCGACGTTGGCCTTGGCGAAGGCGTCGAAGTCCGCCTCACTGCCCGAGTTGGACGCCTTCCAGTAGGCCTCGTTGCTGGCCCTTTCCAGGCGGGCCAGGTCGGCCAGATAGGAGCTGCTGAATGCCTCGACTCTTTTCACAAACCCCTCTCCATTTCCGGGACAGGATCCCTGACACGCGGTGAGCCCCAACAGGACAAAAAGCCATCCATAGTGTTTGAACATGGTCCAGACCTGCCTTTGTTGAGTTGGCCCCAAGCCCTGGGGCTATTGAACCTTGAAGATGAGGAAGTAATGGAAGGGCAGAAGGTCGCTTTCGGACTCCAGCACCAGGCCCGCCTTCTTGGCCTTGGCCAACACCAGATCCCGGGGATCGGGCGTGGGGCCCGTGAAGTCGTAGCCCACCATGGCGCCGCTGGGGGCGACGTAGCGGCCCTTGAGGGCCAGCCAGCCCAGGGTGCGGAAGGCGATCTTCTCTTCGGCGGAGAGCTTGTCAGCCTTGCTGCCCAGCTTGCCCTTGAGCTGCTTCTTCAGGGTCTCCAGGGTCTTGCCCTCGTTGCCCTTGAGGGCGGAGGGGGTGACGGGGTACTTGGAGTCCACGAAGCTCTTGACGAACATCGGGTTCTCCATGAGGCCGTTCAGTTCGGCGACCAGGGCGGCGAAGCCCGGGGCCTTGAGGTCCGCCTTCTCGCCCTGATTGATGAAGGCCAGGGCCTCCTTGGACAGGTAGGGGGCCAGGGGGGAACGGGCACCCTCAAGCTGCAGCTTGGAGGCCAGGTAACCCAAATCCATGCGGCGTTTGGGGGAGATGGCCGGATACAGCTTGGGGTGGATGATGCAGACCCGGGCACCCTTCTGAAGGCTGGGCAGGATGGCCTTGAGGAAGGCCGTCTGGTCCTTGAGGTACTCGACGACGCTAAGCATGACCAGCCTGTCGAAGGTGCCGGCCTTGAAGCCCGGGGCCTTCTCGTCGATGAGCTGGACGGTCAGGTTGTCCAGGGACTTCTTCTTGGCCTCGGCGCCAAGGTAGCCCACCAACTCCTGGTCGGCGTCGGTGGCCACCACGGAGCCCTTGCCCTTCAAGGCCTCCGCCATGGGCAGGGCCAGAATGCCGGCGCCGGCGCCAACCTCCAGGACGGCCTTGGCCTGGCTGATGCCCATGACCTCCAGCATCTGGGAGACGTACAGATGGGCCAGGCGCTCTTCGTTGAGCTGGGCCGCCAGCTTGCTCTTCAGGGTGGGGGAGATGGCTGCCGAGCGGGCGGCGCCGGGGGCCAAGATGGTGGCCGCCAGGACGGCCCCGAAAACCAGTACGTTCTTGAACGACCCAAGCATCTACGCCTCCCGGTTGGAGTGGTTTTTCAACGGCTTCAAAGCTAATGGGTGCCTTCGCTCTTGTCCAGGGCTTTGCTGCTGCCTTATTATCCCGCCCGCGAGGCGACGCCCTGGGGGCCGCCCGTGAACCCGGAGGTATTAGATGAAGGCCTTTGAAGTCGTCAGGGGAATCCATTGGGTCGGGGCGGTGGACTGGAAGGTGCGCAACTTCCACGGCTACCTTACCCAGGCCGGCACCAGCTACAACGCCTACCTGATCCTGGATGAGAAGAAGGTCCTGGTGGACGCCGTGAAGGCGGGCTTCGAGCAGGAGTTCTTCTCCCGCATCCGCAGCGTCTGCAACCCCGCGGACATTGACCTGATCGTCTGCAATCACGTGGAGCCCGACCACTCTGGGGCCCTGCCCGCCCTGCTGCGGGAGTGTCCCAAGGCGAAGATCCTGGTGTCCCCGAAGGGAGAAGCGGCCTTGAAGCGCCACTATGGCGAGGACCTGCCCCTGGTGGTGGTCAAGGAGGGCGACACCGTCTCCACGGGCAGCCGGACCTTGAGCTTCCATCCCATCCCCATGGTCCACTGGCCGGACTCCATGGTGACCTACATCCGGGAGGATCGCCTGCTGCTGTCCAACGACGCCTTCGGCCAGCACATCGCCTCCTCGGAGCGCTTCGCGGACCAGTTGCCCGAGGGCCAGGTCATCGTGGAGGCCGCCAAGTACTACGCCAACATCGTGCTTCCCTACAGCCGGCAGGTGAAGAACGTCCTGGGGGCCCTGTCGGGGCTGGCCATCGACATCATCGCGCCCAGCCACGGGGCCATCTGGCGGCAGGACCTGCACCAGATCCTGGGGGCCTACACCAACTGGGCGGAGGGGCGCTGCTCTCGCCGGGCGGTCATCGTCTACGACACCATGTGGGGCTCCACCGAGACCCTGGCCCGGGAGTTCGCCGAGGCCCTGGAGGCCAAGAACATCCCCACGGCCCAGTTGTGCATGCAGGGGAACCATGTCTCGGACGTCATCACCGAGGTCATGCTGTCCTCCCACGTGCTGCTGGGCTGCCCCACCCTGAACGGCACCCTGCTGCCCACCATGGCGGCCATGGTGACCTACATGCGCGGCCTGCGTCCCCAGCACAAGGTGGGCATGGCCTTCGGGTCCTACGGCTGGGCCCCCTCCGCCCAGAAAGAGCTGCACCAGGCGCTGCTGGACATGGGCATGTCCTGCCCCTCCGGGCCCTTCGCCGTGAATTACGTGCCGGCCAAGCACCACCTGGGCCTCATCCCCGCCGCGGTGGAGGAGTTCCTGGAGCTCAAGGCCATTGGCGAGTAGGCTGCCCCCGAACCACAAGGAGACGAACATGAAGGTCACCGCGTTCAATACCAGCCCCCGGGCTGGCGGCAACACCCATCGGATGCTGGAGATCGCCCTGGAGGCCCTGGCCAAGGAGGGCATCGACACCGAGCTGGTGGAGGCGGGCGCCCCCCTGGCGGGCTGCCGCGCGTGCTACGCCTGCAAGAAGATGATGAATGGCCGCTGCGTGGTGACCTCCGACGCCATGAACGACCACATCGCCAAGATGGTCCAGTCGGACGGCATCCTCATAGGCACGCCCGTGTACTTTGCGGACGCCTGCGCCAACGCCCGGGCCCTGGTGGAGCGGGCGGGGCTGGTGACGCGCATCAATGGCAATCAGCTTCGGCGCAAGGTCGGGGCCGGGGTGGTCTGCGCGCGGCGTGGGGGCTTCACCAGCGCCTTCGACAGCCTCAACAAGTTCTTCCTGATTGGCGAGATGATCGTCCCCGGCAGCATCTACTGGAACATGGGCCAGGCCCGGGACATTGGCGAGCTGGACAAGGACACGGAGGGCGTGGAGACCATGCGGGTCCTGGGGACCAACATGGCCTGGCTGCTCAAGAAACTGCACGCCTGAAGGGCAGCTTGCCAAGAATGACGTAGGCCCCCGCAGCCCCCAGCACACCCCACAACGGCGGCACCCCGGGAATCAGCAGGGCGGCACCCACACCCGCACCATAGGCCAGCAGCCCGCGCAGGCGGAAGGCCGGAAGCCTGTCGGGCAAGGTCCAGTCGGGCTGGGGGCGCAGTTCCATGAAGTAATGCGCCGCCACGACCCCGCCCAGGGGGGGCACCAGGGTCCCCAGCAGCAGCAGCCAGGGGACCAGCAGCTCGTAGATGCCCAGCACCGCCAGCAGCGTCCCCAGGGCCGCCCCCACCAGCGTGATGAGGCGCCGCCGGGTGCTGTTCAGCATGACGCAGCCCGCCATGGAGAAGTTGTAGATGGTGTTGTCCTGGGTGGTCCAGATGTTGAGGAACAGCAGCAGCAGGCCCAGGCCCGCAAAGCCCTGGACGGCCAGCACCTCGGCCATGTCCGTCTGCCCATAGACCGAGGCCCCAACGGCGCCGCACAGCAGCATGAGGGCGTTGCCCACGAAGAAGGCCAGCAGGGTGGCCCAGACCGCCTGGGAGGGCGTGCGGGCGAAGCGGGTCCAGTTGCTGGCCTGGGTGCCGCCGCTGATGAAGGTGCCCACGATCAGGGTCAGGGCCTCGCCCACGCCCATGACCGGCGCGCCCAGGCCCGCCACAGGACGCACGAAGTCGGGGCTGACCACGTCCACCACTGCTTTGGCAAGGCTGGCGAAGATCAGCAGCACCATGAGGGGCACGGCCACCCGGGACAGCAGGTCCAGGCCGCGATATCCAATGAACGCCGTGGCGCAGAAGCCCAGGCCGAACAGCACCGTGAGGGGCAGGTTCCAGGCGGCGGACAGGCCCAACCCCTTGGCCAGCAGGAGGGCCAGCACGGCGGAGCCCCAGGCGTACCAGCCAATCTGGGTAAAGCCCAGGATCAGCTCTGGCAGCAGGTTGCCGTAGCGCCCAAAGACCGCCCGGGACTGCAGCACCGTGGCGTAACCCGTGCGCCGGGAGATCCAGGCCAGCAGGGCCGCGTAGCCGCCGAGCAGCAGGTTGCCTGCCAGCAGCAGCAGGGTCAGGTCGGGGAACAGGGGGAAGGCCACCCCCAGCTTGCCGCCCGCCCACATGGTGGCGCTGAAGAAGGTGAAGCCCAGCAGCAGCAGGGCCAGGGACCAGAAGCCACGGCGGGCCTCCGGGGGGACCTTTTCCAATGGGTAATCGTCATATCCAACAGCCATGGGGACCTCCATTGGGGCGGCATTGTAAGGCATTTTTTTCGCCTTGACAGTTCTGGCACCGGGGGGCTAGCGTTCAAGCGTTTGTTTAACCCTTCACTTTTCTAAACCCGGAGGATGGATGAGCCCCAAGAAAGCAGAGCCTACCCCCGGAAGCAGAGAGCGGATCCTGGAGGCCGCCCTGGAGCTCTTCTCCACCAAGGGCTTCTCCGCCACCGGCGTGCGGGACATTGCCGCCGTGGCCGGGGTGAACCTGGCCATGATCAACTACCACTTTGGCTCCAAGGCGGGGTTGCTGCAGACCGTGCTGGATGACTTCTTCGACGAGTACGCCCTCTTGGGTGGGCGTTTCCAAGCGGAGCCCAGCGAGGCGCGGCCCATGCGGGACGTACTGGCCGGCTACCTCACCGAGATCATCAACCTGTTCCGTCGCCGGGAGCGGGAGGTGCGCATCCTGTTCCTGGAGCTGCACCGGGAAGACCCCTCCATGACGGACTACAAGGCCAGGCGCATGAGGGAGATCATCCTGCCCCTGATTGCCAAGATGCAGCGCACCGTGGGCAGCCCCCTGCCGGCCGAGTTCCTGGGACCCCAGGTGGGCGGCCCCTTGCTGTTCCATTTCCTGCTCAAGCCCCTGGTCTCCAGGGTCCTGGGAGCGACCTTCGACGACGACTACTACGGCCGGCTGCCCAAGGTCATGGCGGCCCTGATTCTGGACGGGGTCAACGGCACCCGGGACTTGAAACTCTGACCCAAGGGAGGACGCCATGAAGCACCTGTTGTTCGGAATGCTGATGTTGGGGCTGGCGGGGACTGTGGGCGGCTGCTTCCCCTCCAGCGTGTCCCCCGCCTGTCAGGCCACCATAGACACCTGCCTGAAGCGCTGCCCCCCCAGCGGACCCGCCACCGAGGGGCCCCAGACGGACTTCCCCTCGGACTTCCGCGACGAGTGCGTGCGCCAGTGCCACGACAGCCCCTGCGGGAAGTAGCCAAATATATCGGAACCCCGACCGCAAGGGAGGGGGTTGCCCGTGCCGTCCAAGCCGCGCACGTAGCGAAGCGCAGTAAGCGGATCACACGCCCAGCCTTTTCCCAGGGGCCGGGCGGGGGTGACGCCTGACGTTGGTGGCTCGTCGGG
>CAIXZC010000212.1 GCA_903923815.1 uncultured Myxococcales bacterium | reverse complement strand
GGCCTGCAGGTCCTTCTTGGCCAGCGGAGGAGGGCCGCCTCCCACCTCCACCCCACAACCCCGCAGCTCGTCCATGAGGTTCCGCACGGACAGCTTCTCCCGGATGTTGTCCTCGGCGTACAGGAAGCCCCGGGGGTTGAGGGCCATGGCGCCCTTGTCGATGACCGCGGCGGCCAGGGTGATGTCGGCGGTGATGACCAAGTCGCCGGCGCTGGCCAGTTCTACGATGCGGTGGTCCGCGACGTCAAACCCCGGAGGCACCACCAGGACGTTGATGAGTGGGCTGCGAGGGACCTGCAGCAACTGATTGGCGACCAGGGTCATGGGGACCAAGGTGCGCACCGCGGCCCGAAACAGGATGTCCTTGATGGGGCGGGGGCAGGCGTCGGCGTCGACGAAGATGTGCACGGGGGGCCTTACTTCCGAACCACGGGGCCCAGGGGCAGCACCACGCGGCCGTAGACCTCGTTGAGGACCTGGGCGATGGAGGCGTAGAAGGCGGAGAAACCGCACAGCAGGCCCTCGTAGCCAGCCACGGTCTTGATGCAGGCGCTGCCAGTGAAGTCGCCGGCGGCCAGCAGGAAGAACAGCACGACCAGGGTGCCAAAGACCACCTGCAGGGCGCGGTTCAGGCGCAGGGTCCCGAAGAACATGCCCAGGGTGAAGAGGCCCCAGACGGCCAGATAGAAGCCCATGGCGGTCTCGTCGGGCTTGTCGGCGAGGCCCAGACGGGGCAGGGCCCAGATGGCCACCAGGGACAACCAGAAGCTGCCGTAGGCGGTGAAGGCGGTGAGGCCGAAGGTGTTGGCCTTCTTGGACTCCAGGATGCCGGCGATGATCTGGGCGATGCCGCCCACGAAGATGCCCATGCCCAGGATCATGGAGTTGTTGGGGTAGAAGCCGGCGTTGTGGATGTTCAGCAGGATGGTCGTCAGGCCAAAGCCCAGCAGACCCAGGGGGGCGGGGTTGGCGGAGTTGTCCTTGATGATGGTCTCGGTGCTCATGGGTCCTCTCCTTGTTGGGCCTCGTGACGCCGTCCTGGGGGCCCCCAACCGCGGTGGCCCGCCCAGCGTGGCGCGCACATTACACAGAGGTGGCCCGCCTGGAAAGTTTTTTCCTGCAATTTCAACGTGAAGGGATCAGGAGGTGAGGGCCTTGGAGGCACGCCCCGGCTGGACGGCGGCCACGAACTTCACCTTGGGGTTGTCCTCCTGGGCGCGGCGCATGGTCCACTCGCTCTTGAAGAGGACCAGGGGGCGGTCCTCCACGTCCAGCACCCAGGTGCACTCGCCGCTGTGGCCAAGGCGATCCAGCTCCAGGTCTCCTTCCACCCAGCGGGCGTGGCGGTAGGGCAGGGGCTCGAACAGGACGGAGGCGCCGTACTCCGCCTTGAGGCGGTGCTGGGTGACCTCGAACTGCAACACACCCACGGCCCCAAGCCAGGGGAACAGCTCCAGACGGCGGCGATCGAAGAAGAGCTGCACAGCCCCCTCCTCGGACAACTGCTCCAGGCCCTTGAGGAGCTGCTTGCGCTTGCCCGGGTCCACGTCCCGGACGCGCACGAAGTGCTCCGGGGAGAAGCGGGGAATGCCCTCGAATTCCAGGCTCTTGCCCTCGCAGAGGCTGTCGCCGATGCGCAGGAAGCCGGGGTCCCACAGGCCAATGACGTCGCCCGAGAAGGCCTCCTTGATCTGGATGCGGTCCTGGGCCATGAAGTGGAAGGCCTTGGTGAGGGGCAGCACCTTCCCGGTGCGGGCCAGGGTCATGGACATCTCGCGGCGGTACACGCCCGAGCAGACGCGGGCGAAGGCGATGCGGTCCCGGTGCCGTGGGTCCATGTTGGCCTGGATCTTGAAGACGAAGGCGTTGAACTCGTCGGCGTCGGGCTCCAGGATCCCCAGCGTGGTCAGGCGGGGACGGGGGGCGGGGGCGAACTTCACGAAGGCGTCCAGGAAGGGTTCCACGCCGAAGTTGGAGATGGCGCTGCCGAAGAACACGGGGGTCAACTGACCGTTCAGGAAGCGCTGCTCGTCCCACTCGCAGTTGGCGCCGTCAAGCAGGGCCAGTTCCTCCACCAGGCTGTCGTGGGCGGCCTCGCCCAGGGTGTGGCGAAACTCCGGGTCCTGCAGATTCGACACCTGCATGGGGACCTGCTTGGAGCCGCCCTCCAGGCGCTCGAAGCGCAGCACCTGATGGTTGGCGCGGTCGAAGACGCCCTGGAAGCCGGGGCCCGAGCCGATGGGCCAGGTCATGGGGTGGCAGGGGATCTCCAGGACCCGCTCGATCTCGTCCAGCAAATCCAAGGGGTTCTGGCCGTTGCGGTCCAGCTTGTTGATGAAGGTGACGATGGGGATGCCGCGCATTCGGCACACCCGGAAGAGGTTGATGGTCTGGGGCTCCACGCCCTTGGCGCTGTCGATGAGCATGAGGGCACAGTCGGCCGCCGCCAGGGTGCGGTAGGTGTCCTCGGAGAAGTCGTTGTGCCCCGGGGTGTCCAGCAGGTTGAGACGCAGCCCGCCGTAATCGAATTGCAACACGCTGGTGGACACGGAGATGCCGCGCTCCCGCTCCAGTTCCATCCAGTCGCTGGTGGTCTGGCGCTGGTTCTGGCGCTGCTTGACAGAGCCCGCAAGGTGGATGGCGCCGCCGTACAGCAGCAGCTTCTCGGTAAGCGTGGTCTTGCCCGCGTCGGGGTGGGAGATGATGGCGAAGGTCCGCCGCCTCAGTATCTCCGTCTTCGTTCGTCCAAGTTCAGTATCGGTCACGTTGTCCTCATGCTGTCGGGAAATCAGGGCGCCGTGGTGAAGACCTCAAGCTTGACGTCGGCGAAGTCCTCCACGGTCTTGACCCAGGTGAGGCCAAGGGCCCCAAAGGCGTTCACCAGATACCCCGTGTCGAAGTTGAGGGGACGCTCTTTCTGGTTCCGACCGGCGGGGATGTTTATCGCAAAGATGGACGAAAGCAACACATGATTGAGCACCGACACCCCCAGGACCTCTTCTGCGGTGTCGATCTTGTCGCTCAGCAGGTCCCTGGAGAGGGTCCAATACAGCCACCTGGTCAACTGGACCTTCTCCGCTGGGATGAAGGCCATGATCTCACCGGAAAACCCGGTCTTGGCGTTGAAGTGGGCGTTCAGTTCCAGGAACAGCGAGGGGTCTGGCAGGAGGCGATTGAACTCGTCGAAGAGACGGACCGCGGTGGCCTGATCCAGCAGCGCCCGGGGGTCGTCAAGCTGGCGCTGCAGGTCGGCCCGGAGGTCGGGGTCAAGCTTCTTGAACAGCGGGAACTCGGGGCCCTCGCGCCGGAAGGTGTCCAGCAGCCGCGCCGGAGACCAGGCCAGATCAGGCGAGAAGAACCGCAGGAAGCGCTCGTGGACGAACAGCAGCTTGCCGCCGGGCTTCAGGTGGGAAGCCAGGAATGAAGCCGCCGGACCCTCGCCCGGAAGTTCGGTGCTGAGATCGAAGATGATGGCCACGTCGAAGGCAAGGTCGGTCTTGAAGCTGCCCAGCTCGAAGGTTTGGAGGACCTTGATGTTCGGGGCCACCCCCAGGTCGCCCTGCAGTCGGGTCCAGTTGGACGGTCTGGTACAGGCGGCCACCAGATGACCGGTGGTACCGATGGTGGCGCCGATGGGGTACTCCAGGAAGCCCGAGCAGGGACCAAGCACCAGGACATTGCTGGAGGCCGTGAGGCCCGCCTCGCTCAAGAGGCGCTGCAGCCCCGGGAAGACTGCCGGATCCAAGCCCGGGTCCGCCAGATCCTGCCAGTTGAGGGCCAGCTTGCCGGAAGGGGCGCCCGACCCGTTGGCGTTGGGGTCGGGGGGGGCCGCGGGGGGCGCGTCCTTGGAACCGCAGGCGGCCAACAGGGCCAAGCTGAGAAGTAGCAGTCGTCTAATCATCGGCTTGCCCCATTCTTGCCAACCTCAGGGGGCCCTGAACACCAGAACCCAGAAGAACGAATTGACCAGTTGCTCGCTTTGGAACACAAGCCCCGCCCGCTCCATCTGGTGGCGAATGGCCGCGCCAGACTGGACCAGGCCCTCGCCGTTGCCTGAACCTCCGAAGAGGGTTTGTTCGGTCAGGACCTTGTTCAAGCCCCTGACCAGGTACTGGTCCTCCGGGGAGAGAGGGACGTTCAGGTTCAGGGCCTGGTAACGCATCAGCATCCACTCCATGGGCAGATGCTGGGCAGGGTCGACAGTCTGGGCAAGCTGCTCTTTCCAGGAGACGTAGTGCTTGGTGTAGTAGTGCAGGAGGTCCTGAACCAGTCGCGGATCATTCAAGAGACCCTGGAGAAAGGCGTCCAGGTCCCCGGTTAGGATCTCGTCGGGGGCGGCGCCCAACCCGGGGGCTGTGAGGCGACGGATAAGCTCGGAGGGAAGCCGGGCCACGATGGGATGATCGGTGCCGAACTGTTCGACCAGACGACGGAGCGTGAACGCCAACTGGAGGGTGTCCGCCCGGGGGTGCAGCACGAAGGCCTCGGAATGGACCACCACCAGCAAAGCCCCCTTCTCGAACTGAGGCAAGAGCTGGCGTACGAAGGCGACCGGATCCTCCATGTCCTGAAAGACCCCGGCCACCAAACACTTGTTGTAGCGGTGTTGCTTGTAGGCGGGGTCCAGGCCCCGTGCGGACACGTGGATGCCTTTGACGATGGAGACGCCATTCTTCGCCGCCGTGGCGTCCAGGATGCTGAGCATGTTGGCGTCCACCTCAGTGGCATAGATGACGCCCTGGTTCTTCATGGCCTTGGCCATGGGCAACGCGAAGAAGCCCAAGCCGGCGCCCACGTCCAGAACGGAGTCCCCAGGCTTGAGGTCCAGGGATTTGAACAACAGAGGGAAGTCCGCCGTGCTGTAACGAAGCTCTGTGAGGAGGATGTCCTGCTTGGCGGTGGCCGGCGCGTAGGCGATGTCAAACACCGTGGAGTAGCCCAGGCCACCCTGGCGGGTCTCCATCGCGGGCAACTGCTGGCAGAAGCCGCTGAACGGCCTCAGGAGGGCGAAAAGCACCACCAAGGTGGCGATGATTGACCTGAGACTGGGAACGACTGAGGCCATGAAACACTCCCGGTTCGATTGCGCGATTAGGCCATCATACCGGCGGTCCTGCAAGGACATACTTGCTCAGACACCCGCCCTGCGGCCCTCGCAAGCTTGACGCAGTGCGCGATCTGGAATATAGGCCTGGACCCAACGTGGACAGGCATTGGAATCAATCGGGAGGAACAGAATGAAGCTGGTGCAATTTGTGGGACTGTTGGTGTGTGGGATGCTGGTCCTGGGCTGCGAGGCCGCCAGCAACAAAGAGGGCGGTGACGTGGCCGGGCAGGACTCCATTGGGGGCCAGGACCTGCTGCTGGACGGTAACCAGGCCGATGGCGTGGATGCGGGTCTGGATACCACTGTTCCTCAGGATGGCGCGACCGACGACGACACCACCGCACCGCCTGCCCAGGCCGAGCTGATCTACAAGACCTGTTCGTTCGTGGCGGCCTGTCTTGGAGACTCCCGGATCAGCCTGTACGCCGGCAACTGCTACAAAGACCTCTACATGCACCTGTCCATGTCGCCGGACCCCAAGAAAGAATATGACCGCCTCGTTGAGTGCGCCCAGACGGCCACCACCTGCGCGGACTTCGTGGCCTGCGACCAGCTTGGCGTGACCTACGATTGTCAAAGCCCCTCGGACGGTGCCTGCGTAGGGGAAGCCCTGGTGGAGTGCCTGTCCAGTTCCGAGATCCGGCGGATCTACGACTGCCAGTCCGCCGACGGCATGACCTGCGTGCAGGGCAAGGGCTGCACCACCGGGACCCAGTGCCCCGTGGGCCCCCAGACCAGCATCTGCGACGGCAACACGCTGGTGAACTGTGACAGCGCGGAGGAAGGTTGGGAAGTCTGGGAGAAGCGTTATGACTGCCCCGAGGGATCCACCTGCATCATGATCTCGCCCTACCCCCAGATGCCCGCCTTCGGCGGCTGCTACCGGAACACCGTCACCGTGGAGACCTGCATCGAGGCGGCAACCTGCAACGGCGACACGATGAAGAGCTGCGGCATGGGCGTGGAGATGACCGTGGACTGCGCTGCCTTCGACAGGACCTGCACCACCACCCCCAACCTCGCCTGCGCCCCCCTGGCCAACCAGTGCGTGCCCCGCCAAAGCCCGGGCTACCCCGAGGACGCCTACCAGGACAACTGCGAGGGCAGCACCCTCAAGACCTGCATGAATGGACGCATCATTGAAATCGACTGCGGCACCCTGGGCGCCACCGGGTCCTGCGCCCTGGCCGGCACCCTCCAGGGTGACCTGCGGGGCGTCTGCAACTAAGCAGCCACCCATCCCCGCCTCCCTCCGTCCCCTCCGCCCCTACCCCTCCCAGTCGAAGAAGTAGTCCTTATTGGTAAGCGTGGGTTCCTCGGCGGCCTTGGCGGCTTGGTCGCTGGTCGGGTTGGCCTGGACCTCGTGCCGGACGATGGCCTCCAGCGAGGCGGTCTCGTCGGCCCAATACTCCTCGGTGCCGAAGTGGGGCCAAACCTGGGGGAAGACGGGGTCGTGCCAGCGGCGAGCCAGCCAGGCAGCGTAGTGCACCAGCCGAAGACCCCGCAGGGGTTCAATCAAGGCCAGGGTCCGGCGGTCGAAGTCCCGGAACTGCTGGTAGCCCTCGATCAGGCACTCTTGCAGATGAAGGCTGGCGGCGTCCTGCCCTGGCACCAGCAGCCACAGGTCCTGCACGGCGGGCCCCACCACCATGTCGTCGAAGTCCAGGGCGTGGAAGACCCCATCCCTCAGCAACAGGTTGCCCGGGTGGAAGTCGCCGTGAATGCGGCCCACGGGCACCTGGCGAAGACCCGCGTCAACGGCGTCGGCGATGTGCAGCGCGGCGGCGGAGTAGCGCTCTCGAAGGGAGGCGGGCAGGGCACCATGGTCCAGCAGCCAACGCAGGTTCTGGCGCACGTGGGTCTCGCCGCCAAGGACCAGCCGGTGGTGGGCCCGGGCCCCGTCCCCAACATTATGAATTCTGGCGGCCATCATCCCCAGGCGCTGGGCCAGCTCGGGGGTCAACTCGTCGGGAGCGCGCCCGCCAAAGCGGTCGTAGAGGCAGAACCAGATGCCCGCCACCTGTTTGAGCGTGGTGCCGTCGGGGAAGGGGCGGTTGCCGCAGATGGGGACCTCGGCGCGGACCAGATCCGCCATGAAGGCGTGCTCCTCGAGAAGCTGGGCCTGGGACCAGCGCCCAGGCCGGTAGAACTTGGCCACAACCCTGCGGCCGTCCTCAAGCTCCACCTCGTAGACCCGGTTCTCAAAGGAGTTGAGCGGGTAGCACACGGGGTTGCAGCGCAGGCCCCCTTGCTCCACAGCGTCCAGCACGCGCTCCGGTGTGAGCGCCAGGAACAGGTCGGTGGCCGGCAACTTGCCTATGTCATCCATGGTCTACCCCCAAGGGCAGCGACCCTACCCCCGCAGCCCCCCGGAAGTCAAACGCCGGGCCCTCGGCAGAAATTTCGCGCCGCGTCATTGCGGCCCCTTGAAATGCGAAAAATACTCTGTATCTTGCGCGCCTGAAATTGGTGCCGAACCCCGATGGCCTCCCCTTCGCTGCCTCACAGCAAGCCTGAGATGGTTCGCTTGTTCATTCTGAGGGACCATGGTCGCAACGAAGCCCAAACAAGCAACCCGAGACGACTCGGCCAGTCTGCTGCCGACGGTGCTATTGGCCTGCGCCTTGGCCGGAATCCTTGGATCGGTGCCGGAGTTGGTCCGAATCGTATCCAACAATGCCGCCCTCATCTCCATCCTGGCGGGGGCCTGGTTTGCCATGGGCTCCATGACCCTGATGGCCATCATCCTGGCCGTGCTGTCCCACGCCATCCTTCGGCCCCTTGCGCCCAGTCCCCTTCGCTGGGGTTGGGACCTGCTGGCCAGGCTTCAACGTCACGTGGCATCCCCCGTCCCGTCGAGAGTGTTGGCGCGCAATCTGCTGGCGCAGGCCACGGTGGTGGTGGCGGGATTTCTGGCGATGAGCATCGTCGGGCTGGTGCTGGCGGGGCTGTTTGCCTCCAAATTGCCGCCCTGGCTATCGGTGGTCTGCGGGCTCATTGGGGTCACGGCGGGGCTTGGCGTGGCGGCCTACTCGGTGCTGCTGTATCGCCGTTGGTCCAGGCGTCCATGGTTCCAAGCCCCGGGTGGCGGCCGGCTGATCAGTGCCCGTTGGGCCCACCTGCACGAACTGGCCCTCATCGGACTGCTCTGCGTCAGCATCCCGGTGCTGGCCAACCGCGTGCTGGACCGGCTGGGCCTCATGTATCTGTTCGACCTGGTCATACTGACGGCCATCCTGGTCGTGGTCTGCCTGTTGATGGCCCGCTTCCAGCGGCAACCGCGCAGGCCCTTGGTGGGCATCCTGCTGCTGATCCTGTTGACGGGTGTGCCCTTTGGCTTGGGCAGCCTGGAGGCCCGCTCTGCGCTAGGCGGGCGCAACTCCTTTGCGGGGTTGCTGCGGGTGGTTGCCTACAGCCTGTTTGACTTCGGAGACGGCTTCTCCCTGGGCACCGAGACCCACCCCGGAAGCGAACCCGCGGGGGTTCCTCCCGTGGACGGGCAGGAGTCGCATGTCGTGGCTGCGCCAGCCGAAGCCGCCAATGAAAGCCGCTGTGCCGGAATGGTCAACGGTCAGTTCGCCCCCACCTGCGGTGACCCCGCGTTCCAGGCTGCCCTTGCCCGCGCTCGGGCCGCCTACAAGGTGCCGTCGGACGCACAGAAGCCGGATATTCTGCTGGTCACCTGGGATGCCACCCGCGCGGACCATCTGTCGTTGTACGGCTACCAGCGGCCCACCAGCACCAACATGGACGCCTTGGCGGCCAAGGGGACGGTGTTCACCGGGGCCCAGTCCGCCAGCGCCAGGACCAATCAGGCGGTGCCCGCGCTGCTGACCGGGCGCCATGCCTTCAACGTGCCGGGGCGCTTCATGGCCCTGTGGTTCTACATGTTTGACGAGGCCCTGGTGTTTCCGGAACTGCTGCAGAAGGCCGGTTACGTTACGGCCGCGGTGGGCATTGGCGGGGACTTTGACGGGGACCACAACTGGAACCAGGGCTTCGACCACTGGATACAGCCCAAGACCTTCACCCCGTCGGATGAGACCGGCCCCACCCAGGTTGAGGCCTCCGTGGACATCCTGCGGAAGCTTCACCAGGACCCGGCCAAGCCCCTGTTCTTCTGGGTCCACCTGGCGGATCCCCACGACTGGTACCTGCGCCACGAGGGCACGCCCTGGGAGATGAAGAACGACGTCGATGCCTACGACTCGGAACTTTGGTTCACCGACAAGAACACCAGGGTCATCATTGACGAGTTCGACCGGACCAGTCGGCCCCGCATCATTGTCTTCCTGGCGGACCATGGCGAGGCCCTTGGCGACCACGGAGACCGGGCCCACCGGGAGCTGTACCTTGGCATCACTCATGTGCCCCTGATGGTGCTGGTGGATGGGCTGCAGCCGAGTCGCGTGACCGTGCCCGTCTCGGCCCTGGACGTCTTCCCCACGCTGCTGGACTTGTTGGGCCTGGAGCACCCCGCCGGGCTTGACGGGTGCAGCCTGCTGCCCGCCCTGATGGGGGACTCCATGGAGGGCCGCGGGCCAGTGTTCTCGGCCTTTGCCAACTCCACACCGCCGAAGTCCGCCTGGGTGTCGGTGTTGGATGGCAGGTACCGCATGATGCGTGAGTTGCTGTTCGGCACCAACCTGATGTACGACCTGCAGGCCGACCCTGGCGAATCAACCAACATCTTTGGCACCGAGAGCCCCGAGAAGGACTGCCTGTTCCAGACCCTCAACGGGTTCGCGGACCGGGGCGGCAGTTGGCTGGTCAAGAAGCCCAAGTAGCTACCACGCACAGGTTCAAGTCGACATTCTGGGCCTGGGACCAGGCCGCCAAGGGAGGTGCGGAGGCCGCGCGGCCGTGCTACGCTGCGCGCACTTGGACAGTTGTCTTGGGAGGCATCATGGAGTCGCTGTTGGAGTTGTTTCGCATCGGGCGGGGGCCCTCAAGCAGTCACACCATGGGGCCATCCAAGGCGGCGGGGCTGTTCGGGGCGCGCTGCCCGGAGGCGGCGGGGTTTCGCGTGCATCTGTACGGCAGTCTGGCGGCCACGGGGCGGGGGCACCTGACGGATGTGGCCCTGGTGGAGGGGCTGGCGCCGCGGCCCGTGGAGATCGCCTGGCACCCGGACATCGTGCTGCCGGCGCACCCCAACGGGCTGAAGTTCGAGGCCCTGGACGGGGCGGGGGCGGTGACGACGACGTGGACGGTCTTCAGCATCGGCGGTGGGGCCCTGGCGGAGAACCCGGGCGCCCAGCGGCCGGCGGGCCTGTATCCCATGAACAACATGCGGGACATCCTGGCCTGG
>CAIXZC010000211.1 GCA_903923815.1 uncultured Myxococcales bacterium | reverse complement strand
TCCGACGAGGCACGGGCGATGATCCGGGGCACGTGGAGGCGCTTCAAGATGGCGGTGGTCAGGACGGAGGCGGCGAAGTCCTCGCCGATGGTCACCACGGCCACCTCCAGGTCCCCCGTGCCGGCGGCTGCCATGGTGTCCTCGCTGACGTTGGTCAGGCACACGGCGCGGGTCACCAGATCCTTGACCGACTCCACCTTGTCCAGGTCCACGTCCACGGCCAGCAGCTCTACGTGCTGGTCCGCCATGTTCTCCAGCAGGGTCATGCCAAACTGCCCAAGTCCAAAGATGCCGATTCGTTTCATTAGCCCACCATGATGCGGCCTTCGGGGTAGCGAAGACCGGCAGTGCGCCCGCTGGGTGGCCTCGAGAACGCGATGGCGATGGTGAGGGGACCCACACGGCCGCAGAACATCAAGAACATCAGGACCACCTTGCCCAGGGCGCCCAGCTTGGCGGTTATGCCCATGGATAGGCCCACGGTGCCGAAGGCGGAGATGCTCTCGAACAGCAACTCGACGAAGCCCAGATGGGGCTGAGTGATCAGCAGCGCCAGGAAGCCCGCCAGCAACAGGCCAGAGGACAGCAGCACCACGGCGGCGGCGCGGATGACCGTGGAGGGCTCCACGCTGCGGTTGGCGGCCACCATTCGAGGGGCCCCCGACAGCACCGTCTGAAAGCCCATCCAGATGGTGGCGATGGTGGTGGTCTTCACGCCGCCAGCGGTGCCACCGGGGCTGCCCCCGATGAACATCAGGACCATCGTGACCGCCAGGCTGGCGCGCCCCAGGGCTGCCTGGTCCACGCTGTTGAAGCCGGCGGTGCGGGTGGTGACGGACTGGAACCAGGCGTTCAGCAGCTTGTCTCCCAGGCTCAGGCTGTTGAAGGCGCCGTAGTACTCGGCCAGGAAGAACCACAGGGTCCCGCCCACCAGGAGGACTGCGGTACTCAGCAGCGCCAGACGGGTGTGCAGGTTCCAGGTGCGGCCCATGCGGATGAACCAACTGGCGGTCTTCCCCGGCGGCGCCACGGTGGTGGACATGTAGCCTCGGACGATGCGCTGTTGCCCCCTGTACGACAGCAGCCGCAGCAGCCAGGCGCCGATGACCGCGAGGGCCGTGAAGCCCAGGCCGCCGGCGACGATCAGCCCGGACACGGTGCCCAGGATGAGCCCGTCGCCACGGAAGCCCATGAGGTTGTCGCCAAAGTTGGAGAAGCCCGCATTGCAGAATGCCGCCACGGAGTGAAAAAGGGCCAGCCACAGGGCCTCGCCCGTGGGAAACCCGTGGGCCGAGAAGCCCTGGAACAGCAACACCGTCCCCAGCCCCTCGAAGAACACCGTCAGCAGCAGAATGAACACCGTACTGCGCCGCAGCATGACGGCGTCAGTCTCGTCCAGCACCAGGGACATGGCGTTCTGGGTGCCAAAACCCAGGTGCTTGCCACCCAGGGTCAGCACCGCCATGGAGAGGGTCATGATGCCCAGCCCTCCAAGCTGCACCAGCACCAGGATGACCACCTGCCCGAACAGGGAAAAGGAGGTCAGGTCAGGGTTGGCGCCAGGGCCAGGCGCCGTGTTCAGCACGGACAGGCCCGTGACGCACACCGCCGACACCGACGTGAAGAAGGCATCCACGGCCGTGGCCCCCGCCCCATCCACCGTGGCGAAGGGCAGCATCAGCGCCGCCGCGCCCAGCGTGATTACCGCAAGGAAGCTGGCGCTGATCAGTCTGGCTGGGCGGTCCCAAAGGGAATTGAGAACGGGTGCAAGTAGGGAGTTGAAGGACATGAAGTCTATTCGGAGGGCGCCTACTGCTTGGAGGCGGCGTCCTGAGCCTTCTGGATCCACTTGTCGGCGAGGGTGGGGTTGGCCGAGTAGGTCTTGGCCTTCTCGAAGTACTTCACGGACAGGGCGTAGTTGCCCTTCTTGAAGGTCTCGATGCCAAGCTGCATGAAGCGCTTGGCCTTCTCGGCGTCACCACCGGCGGCGGGCTCGGCGGCCTTCTGCTGCTGGGGCGCGGGGGCAGGCTTGGCCTCGGCCTTGGGCTTCTTGGGCTCGGCGGGCTTCTTGGGCTCGGCGGCCTTCTTGGCAGCAGCGGCGGCCTTGCGTTCGGCGGCGGCCTGACGGGCAGCCTCGGCCTTGGCGGCAGCGGCGGCCTTGCGCTCTTCAGCGGCCACGCGGGCAGCCTCGGCCTTGGCGGCAGCAGCGGCCTTGCGCTCTTCGGTGGCCACGCGGGCGGCTTCGGCCTTGGCGGCAGCAGCGGCGGCCTTGGCGGCAGCGGCCTCTTCGGCCTTGCGGGCCTTGGCGGCAGCGGCGTCCTCAGCGGGGGCAGCTTCGGGGGCGGGGGCCACCACCACAGCGGGGGCCTGCACGGGCTGGGCCTCGGCAGCGGGGGCAGCTTCGGGGGCCGGAGCAGCCTCGGGGGCAGCGGCAACTTCGGGGGCGGCAGCGGCTTCGGGGGCGGCAGCGGCCTCGGCGGGGGCACCCTCAACGGGGGCCGGGGCCACGATTTCCTTGGCCAGCAGGCTGTCCGCACGCACCTTGAAGGCGGCCATCTGACCTTCCAGCCTCTTCAGCTTGGAGTCAGCGCCACCCAGGTTTTCGGAGTTCATGGCCTCCACCAAGGCTTGCAGCTTGTTGGGAGCCATGATGTTGTCAAGGGCCATCAGCGTGTTGTCAATGGCGCCAACCTCTTCGGCGCTGCCAACCTTGGCCCACTCGCCCCGCTTGGCCACCAGGGCACCCTTGATGGTGTCCGAGTCGCTGCGGGTCTGGCTGAGCCTGGTCTCCAAGTCAGCCCGAACGGCGCGCTGCTGCTCGAGCTTGGCGGCGGCCTCGGCTTCGGCCTGCTCGCGGGCGGCCTTCTCTTCGGCTTCCTTCTGCATGGCCAGCTTGGCGGCCTCTTCGGCCTTGCGCAGCTCTTCCTGGGCCAGGCGCTTGGCCTCGGCCTCCATGGCAGCGGCTTCATCAGCCACGGTGTCGGTGATCACGTCCTGGGCCTGCTCGCCGCCACCCAGGAACAGGTCGCGGTTGAGGGCAAAGGCAATCACGGCCACCACGATCAGCGCAAAGATCCCGACGGCCAGGAAGAACTTGGCGCCGGTGTTGTCCTTCTTCTTGCCCGCATCCCAGGGCTGGGAGACGTCATGGGGCACCAACTCGTGGGGGGAGTCCACAAACCACCCCTCGTCGTCCACTTCGCCCTTCTGCCGGGCAGCCTTGGGCACCTGCACAGGGGCCTTGTCGTCAAAGTCCTCGGTGATCGAGCGCTCGCCCTCGGGCAGCTTCTCTTCCCGGTGGGCGCGCTTGGGCTCGGGCTTGGGTTCGGCCCTCGGAGCGGGCTCGGGCTGGGGCTCCGGCTCGGGTTCGGGCTGGGGCGCGGGCTTGGAGACCACCACCTGGATGGGCTCGTCGGCGAACTCCACGGGGGGCTGCTGGTCGATGCCGGATTGGCCCAGGGCCTCGGGCTCGGGCTCCACCACGGGCTCGACCACGGGCTGCAACTTGCGGGCGGTGTCAAAGGCGGGGCGCTGCTCGGTGCCGGGGTAGGCCACGACGTCGTCGTCGGGCAGGGCGGCCTGGGCCGCGGCGTAGTCCATGCGAAGGGTGTCGCTGTCCGCGGCGGGCACGACCTTGACCTCAGCCTTGGGGGCTGCGGGGGCTGCCACCACCTGGCCCACTTCAGGGTAGTCCTGAGAGGCCACGATGTTGAACTCCAGATCGGGCAGGAACTGGGCCCGGAAGGCCTCCAACTGTTCCATCAACTCGCCGGCGCTCTCCTGGCGCTTGGCGGGCATCTTCTGGAGGGCCTGCACGACGATCTTCTCGAACTCTGCAATACCAGTCAGGTTGCGCTTCAGCAGGTGGAGAGGCAGGGGCTTCTCGAAGACCTGGCGCTTGAGCACCGTCTGGGTGTTGTTGGACACGAAGGGGCACTTACCCACGATCATCTCGTAGAGCACGATGCCCAGGGAGTAAAGGTCGCTGCGGGCATCGGGACCCTTGCCGCCGCAGATCTCGGGGGCCATGTATTCGGGCGTGCCGTAGAAGGCATCGTTCCGGATGTTGGTGTTGTAGACAGGCAGCAGGCCATTGAAGCCGTAGCGGGTCAGGTGGAGGACCTGCCGGCCGTCGGGGGCCACGCTGACCAGGAGGCTGCTGGAGCTGAGGTCCAGATGGGACAGGCCAGCGCCCGAGGCGGTGTTCACGGCCATGGCCAACTGGAAGCCCAGGTCTGCCACGTGCTCCATGGAGAGGCCACCCGCCAGCAGCCCCTTGAGGGGGACGGCGGCGCCGGTGGGGAGGACGAAGTAGCGCTGGCCACCCTCCACCCCGGTGTCCGTCACGGGCACCAGCAGGGGCGACTGCAGCTCTCGGAGAGTCCTGGAGACATCCATGATCTGCTGCACGGCCCGCTCGTCCACCGGCACGTCGGCATTGATGCCGAACACCAGCACGGTGCGACCGGTGGCGTTGTCCGTGGCCTTCCACGCAACGCCCAGCTTGTCCTTGTACAGTTCCGTGTCGACGGAGTATCTCCCGTTGAGAGTCAGCCCGATCATGTCGTTCTCCCACCTGGATTGGTTCAGCTCGGCCGGGGCTACACCCCGCCGCAGGGAAAGGAGTCTACAACCCGGACCCATGCACTGCAAACGCTTTTTCGTGGCCCGGGGTTGACCCGGCAGACCCGCTGGTCGGAAGGGCGCCTATTTGGACTTGGGCTTCACGCAGCGGACCCCAACGTAATAGTAACCGACGGCGGGATCGCCGTAGTCCCGGTAGCTGGTCCGCAGATCGCTGGGCAGGTCATCGAACCCCCCGCCCCGGACCACCTTGGCGTTGCCCGAGAGGGGACCTTCAGGATCGGACACGGCGCCTTCCAGGTCGTACTGGTTGGCGTACCAGTCGCCCACCCACTCCCAGACGTTGCCGCTGATGTCGTACAGGCCGAAGTCGTTGGGGGTCTTCTGGGCCACGGGGTGCTTGGCGTTGGCTGCGTTGCCCGCGTACCAACCGGTCTGGTCCAGGCAGGAGGGGTCATCCCCGCAGGGGTACTTCGTCATGGCCCCGGCCCGGGCGGCGTACTCCCACTCGGCCTCGGTGGGCAGGCGCCCGCCAAGGGAGTCGCAGAACAGCGCGGCCAGTTCCCAGTCCAGGTTCTCCACGGGGTAGGAGGGGCCCGCCGGGGAGGCCGAGGGGTTGCCTTCCATGACCTGGTCGTACTGAGCCTCGGTGGCCTCCGCCTCCATCATGTAGAAGTGATCGATCATCACGGTGTGGTAGGGGCCCTCGTCCTCGCCGCAGGTGGTATCGCCAGGGGAGCAGCCCATGGTGAAGCTGCCCTCAGGGATGGGCACCCAGGTGACGCCCCAGTCGTCGGTGTGTTTCTTCTCGCAGCCAAAGGTCAGCACCAGCACCATCAACAAAAAAGACATGCGTAACCAGGTAACCATTTCTTCCTCTTCCGCTGGCTCGGGACTGCCAGCCCAAAACCCAACGCCACGCCCAAACCTTTGACGCAGCCGTTTCCTGGGTTTGTCAGTTGCGGCCCGCCCTATACACCACAAGTTGCTTTGGCGAAAGCAGATTCGCAGGGAGGGCCCGGCGCCAAGGGCCGCCAACGGGTTGACAAAGTGCCGGTCCTGGCGATCAATGCAGTGCACTGTCTGCCCCCCCCACGAAGGAGTTGCCGTTGAACCAGTACTGGCTTGAGGCCTTTGGATACCTTGGCTCTCTGGTGGTGGCCGGGTCCCTGATGATGGGGAACCTGGCCAGACTGCGCTTCTTCAACCTGCTGGGCTCGGGCATCTTCGTGGTCTACTCGGCGTTGATCGGGGCCTGGCCCCTGCTGGCGGTGAACGCCGTCATTGTGGTGGTGGATGCCTACTTCCTGGCCCGCCTCTACCTCAAGCGGGACTACTTCTCCATCAACGAGCAACTGGACCGCGAGCTGCCCTTCGTCCAGAAGTTCCTGGACTTCTACGCGGCGGACGTGGCCCGCTTCTTCCCCGACTTCAAGTTGGACGCCCTGGCCGCGCCCCGGGTCATCCTGGTGTCCCGCAACATGAACCCCGTGGCGCTGTTCATCTACTCCTGGGAGGGGCCCCACGTGCTGCGCATCCACCTGGACTATGCCGTGCCCGCCTTTCGGGACCTGCAAAGCATCCGCGTGTTGTTCAACAACAAGCTGGAGGACTTCCGCCGGCAGGGGGCGCTGCAGTTCGTGACCGTCGGCGCCGCGGCCCACCGCAAGTATCTCAAGCGCATGGGCTTCATCCCCGACCAGGATGGGAAGACCTTCCGCCGGGCGGTCTAGGACCGACTGGGGGCTTGCCGTTGGCGGTGTCCTCGGGCATGTTAGGCGGACCAGAAGAACCCGGAGGTGATTCATGTTGAAGCACAAGCAAGTCAGGCCTGTCCTGGGCGCAGTCGTGGCGGCGTTGTTGGGCCTTGGGCTGCTGCTGCCCTGTGGGACCGCGCGGGCCCTGGAGGTGGGGCAGCAGGTGACCACGGTGGAGGTGCGGGACGCCAACGACGAGCCCGCCACCATCCCCGACCTGGGCAGCAAGGTCCTGGCCCTGTTCTACACCGACCCCGACGCCAAGGACGAGAACGAGCCCTTCCGCGAACTGCTCAAGGCCAACAAGCTGGACAAGTCCCAGTACCGGGGCCTGGGGGTGGTGAACCTGAAGGATTCCTGGAAGCCCGACGGCATCATCCGGTCGATGGTTCGCAAGAAGATCGAGAAGTTCAAATCCCTCATCCTCACTGATGCCTCCAACAAGCTGGCCAAGACCTGGAACCTGGGTGACTGCAACGACCAGGACCTGGTCATCATCATCGACCGCAAGGCCACCGTGCGGTACCTGACCCGCAAGCCCATGTCCAAGGCCCAGCAGCAGGAGACCCTGGAGTTGGTCAAGAAGCTGATCGCCGAATAGCCCGCTCCCTCGCGGTCGCGGTTCTGTTTGGCTGCCTTGCCCGTCCAAGCCGCGCACGCAGTAAGCGGATCATGGTCGCCGTCCGGGACCTTCGGAAAACCCTTGGTTTGCTGCCCCAAATGGGACTAGGGTGGGGGCGTCGTTGACGGAGGTGCAGCCATGAACATGCGGCGTTTGGTGGAGGGGTTGGGTTTGGCTGGGTTGTTGCTCCTGGGGTTGCTGCTGGCCCGGCCGGCGCTGGCCCAGCAGACCTGCGTGGGGGATACCCTGTGCGACAACGGCGAGGTCTTCAAGACCTGCAACGAGATCACGGGGGGCGGCTCTTTGGTGCGCATGTGGTACCAGGTGGGGGCCGTGGTCTTCGACTGCGGGCCCAACTTCCAATGCGTGGAAGCTGCCACCGAGGCCGTCGCCTACTGCTACTCCGGCCACGGCGGCGGCGGCGGTGGCACCGTCTGCGCGACGCCCTGCGGCGGAGGCTGCTGTGACGACTCGGGGGGCGCCTGCTGCAACGGTGGTTGTCTGGCGGAGGGTCAGACCTGCTGCGGCGGGGGGCTCTGCGAGGCGGGCCTCCAATGCGTCAACGAAAGCTGCATCCCGGAGAGCGCCACGGCCTGCGGCGACGGCAGCTTCTGCACCGAGGGTGCCTGCTGCAACGGCGGCTGCCTCTATGCCTGGGAGACCTGCTGCGGCGCCGGCGTCTGCGGCCAGGGTGAGACCTGCACGGACGGCGTCTGCCTGCCCGCCAACGGCGTCCCCTGTGGCGACGGCACGATGTGTCTCGCGGGCACCGCCTGCGCCGGGGGCCAGTGCTGCCCTGAGGGCTTTGCGTCCTACGATGCGGCCTCCGGGTACTGCTGCGGTGCCGGCCCCGAGGCGGGCCTCTGCGCCTGCCCTGTGAGTTGCGGCGGCTCCTGCTGCCCGGAGGGCACGGTCTGCTGTGGCGGCGGTTTCTGCGCCCCCAGCGCCGAGGGCTGCCCCACCTGCCCCACGGACCGCCCCCAGTTCTGCCCCGACCACCAGTGCGCCACCGCTGGCGCCACCTGCTGCGGCAACGGCTACTTCTGCAACAACAGCCTGACCTGCATGGAGTGTGACGGCGGTGGCACCTGCTGCGGCCACAAGAGCAACCCCGCCAACTCCTCAGCCAACCCCTTCAACCCCGGCGCGGCCCAGCCCGCCACCACCCTGTCCCCCGTCCAGGCGGCCACCGCCGGCGACCCCCCCGCTCCCCCCAGCATAGACGCCGCCGCTGGTCTTGCGCCCTCCGCCATCAAGCGCCTCAAAGGTTCGGACGACGGTGGCTGCAGCCTTGGCTCCACGCCCGCCGCCTCCGCGCCCCTGGGCCTCCTGCTGGCCCTTGCCCTGGCCGCCCTGGCCCTTCGCCGCCGCGCCTGAGCCGTCTTCCCAAGAACAAGAGGTACCAAGATGCTGTTTTCCAAGCTGCCAAGGACGGTGGTCGTGTCTGTGGCCCTGCTGACCTGGGCCTGTGGCGGTGGTAGTGAGGACTGGGGCAC
>CAIXZC010000210.1 GCA_903923815.1 uncultured Myxococcales bacterium | reverse complement strand
TCCTGCCCAAAAGAGAAGAGCTGGGGGCAAAAACCCCACAGAGCGGCGATTCTATATGTAAAGGAAACGGTTGCCAAGAAAGCTGTGGGGGGGGGCGGGGGGGGCGGCCGTTGTCCATGGCAGCCAGCGCCGCGAAGCGGCGCGGCGCTGCCCGTCCATTGTTCTAGCGCGCCCCATCCCGTCCATCAGGTCCATGATGTCCATCGTCCATCGGGCCCGGCGTCCATGATGTCCATTGTCCATGGCGCGCCCGCTCCAGCGGTAGCGTGGGTCGGTTGTGCAAGCGGATCGGCGGCGGGCACGCCTGCCCACTGCGGCGGTGGCGTACGAAAGTGGTCTCGGGAGGCAGCGGGTCCGTCACTCCCCACGCACTATCGGTGCCAGCAAATCCAGGTAGGCGGGCAAGGTGAGGTTGTGGGCCTTGGCCAGCTTGGCCAGGGTGGTTGAGCGGGGGAGGCTTTGGCCCTTCTCGACGCGGCGAAGTTGGCGCTCGGAGACCCCGGGGATGTCGCTGGCTGACAGGTTCAGCTGGCTGCGCAGCTCGGCGATGGCTTGACCAAGGCGGGCGTGACTGCGCAGGCCTTCGGCCTGGGCCTGGGCCCTGAACGCAGGGTCGGCGGCGTACCGAAGGGAGTCCAGGTCCAGGTGGACGTCTGCCCCGGGCCAGAACAGGAAGGAGCCATCGGGGTCTAGTTCGAAGGCGGCCCGCCCGGCGGCACTCAGCTTTTTCAAGGCGGGCAGAGCGTTGAACGGCACCTCGAGGCGTTTGAGGTCGCAGCCTATCACCAACAGCCGGTCGGGCAGAGCCACCGCGTCGGCGATCAATTGGTGTTGGGCCCCAGCGCGCCAGGCCTCCACGATTCTGCGCCCATGGTCGGCGCCCTGGTGGACCAGCAGCATGGACAGGGTTCGAAGCTGGGCGCGGTCCAGCAGGGTGCCAATCCAGCGCTCGCCTATGTCGGCATGGACCAGCAGGGCCTTCAGTTGATGGCGGCGGTTGGCGGTCTGAACGAACTCGGCGACCTCCGACAAGGCCGAGGCCGCCACCAGGACAATGATGTTCAAGGCGTGCTCGGCCACCTGTACGTCGGGTTCTCGCAGGACCGCGCAGTTGCCCGAAGACCGCAGGTACTTGCCACAGCCGGGATCGCGCACCAGCACGGTCAGATTGCCTGGGGAGTTCATGGCTGGACCTCCGTCTTCACTTTCGATTCCCATTCCTTCAGAAGCTCTTCGCGGTGTCTCAGCACTTGGTCCAGGATCAACCGCAGGTCCCTTGCGCTCGGCCCCCGGCCTTTGGGTTTTGACCATTTTGCCTCATACGCCAGGAGCCCTTCGCTGCATTCCAGGAAAAAGATCCGAAGCTCCCACTTGCCGGTCTTCTTGGCGTGAAAGTGGAACGGCCGGTGGTCCAAGGAGTTGAACCACATCAACAGCCCAGGGATGTCGAAGGAGCCAAGCTTCCCCACAAGGACCTCCTGAACTACCGGGCCAACATAGGCCGTGCCGGTCAATTTGTCAATCAATGGCGAAATGAAAATGTCCGAAAAAGGACGCGTTGCGGTAGCGTCCCTGTCCATGGCAGCCAGCGCTGCGCAGCAGCGCGCTGCTGCCTGTCCATTGTTCTAGCGCGCCCCATCCCGTCCATGATGTCCATGATGTCCATCGTCCATCGGGCCCGTCGTCCATGATGTCCATTATCCGTGGCGCGCCCGCTCCAGCGGTAGCGTGGGTCGGTTGTGCAAGCGCGCTCTACACGCACACCCCGACGCCCGCCCAGGTGGGGGTCTGGCAGGTGAAGCCCTGGGGGCAGTCGGCCTGGGTCTTGCAGCGCAGGATGCAGCGGTGGGTGTCGCCCGTGGGCTTGAAGCAGGTGGTGCCAAAGGGGCACTCGGGGGCGTAGACGTCGCAGGGTGGGGCGCAGTAGCCGGGGCCGGAATTGGACAGCAGGCAGGTGGTCTTGTTGTCGCAGTCGCTGGCCTTCTGGCAGGGCATGCCGGCGCTGCCGGGGCGGCGGTGGATGCAGCCGAAGCGGCCTCCGGGGGCGGGCGGGTAGAGGGTGTCCCCAAAGACGCAGGACTGGGCTGCCGAGGGGCAGGTGCCGGTGTTGCACATGGGCACACAGACCGTGGCCCCCCCGCTCCCCCCCACACACAGGCCCGTGCTGCACAGCTTCTCGGGGCCACAGGTGTCCGTGCAGGTGCCCTCAAAGAGGGCCGCGGAGTACAGGCACACGCTGGCCTTGCAGCCCAGGTCGTCGAAGCAGGCCGCGCCATCGTCCGAGCAGGCGCCCCGCTGGTGGGCCAGACAGAAGGTGGAGCTGCAGTCCAGGTCCCCGTGGCAGGTTTCGCCCAGGCCCAGGCCGCCGGCCAGGGTGGCACAGACGCTGAGGCTGCCTCCCGCCACGGCGGGCAGCTTGCGGCAACTGGTGAAGCCCTCGGGGCAGCCCTCGGGGCCGTCGCAGGTCTGGAGGCACATGGGCATGGAGCCCGCCTCGATGCAGGCGGCGTTGTCCGGGCAGGGGACCTGGGGGCAGCCCAGCAGCAGGCAGCGCAGGCCCCCGCCAGCGGGCAGGCAGGACAGGGCGCCGGCGCAGTCGCCGTGGGTGGCGCAGGGGGCGAAGAGGTCGGCGGCGCCGAAGGGGTGGCAGACCTGGGCCAGCCCGTCCAGCCCGAAGGGGACCTGCTTGCAGGCGTAGCCCTCCCGGCAGGGGCGGTCGCCACAGGCCTGGAAGCAGGCGGCGCCGTTCTCCAACAGGGGGATGCAGTGGGCTTCGGGGGCGCAGTCCTCGTCCGAGCCGCAACCCAGCAGGGCACAGTAACCCGAGGGCCAGTCCAGGCAACTCTCGCCGGAAGGGCAGTGGGCGTCCATGGAGCAGGGGCCGCCGGAGGGTGACTGGGGGATGAGGTCGGGACCGGGGGCGTCGCCCGGGGCGTCCAGGGGCGCACCGTCAGGAGTCGTCTGGTCCTTGGCGCCGGCCTGGTCCACGCCGTCGGAGGCATCGGGGGCGGTCCCGTCCAGGCCGTCGGCGGGCCCCAGGCCATCGGGCTGGGGGGCCACCTCGCCGCTGCTATCTGCGGCGTCTGGGCGCACACAGACGTGGCGCGCGGGGTCCACCACCTGACCCGCGGGGCAGGAGACGCAGGCCCCCTTGCCGGCATCGTAGACCTGGTTCGCAAGGCAGGTGACCACCTTGTCCCCCGCGCAGGTGCTGGCAAGCAGCAGCAGCAGGGGCCAGAGAACGCGGGCCAGGCGCGCGGCGGACGGTGGTTGGCGCATGGGGGCTATTGCTCTTTGGGCTTGAGGCCCTCGTAGAGGCCCAGGGTCTCGCCCTTGCTGACGGTGAAGTTGACTTCCTTGGGCAGGAAGCCGTCCATCTGGAAGACGGCGTTGTGCTTGCCCGGGGCCAGCCAGCGGGTGACGGGGGTGCGGAAGCGGTTCACGGGGGAGAGCTCGTCCACGAACACGAAGGCCCCCTCCGGGGAGGAGGACAGGAAGACCTTGGCGTAGGTGGCCTTGAGCTGGTCCTCCAGGCGCTTGACCTCCTGGTCCACGCGGGCGCGCTCTTCGGGGGACGGGTCGTACTGATTGAACAGCACGTAGGCCTCCAGGGCGCGGGGCAGCTCGCCCAGCTTCTCGTAGGCCTCGGCGATGCGGAACACGTAGGCCGCCCGGGGGTAGGCCTGATAGGCGTCCAGGAAGCCCTTCAGGGCCCCCGGCCAGTCCCCCTTGGCGGCGCTGGCCTGACCCGCGGCGAACAGCTCCTCGGAGCGCTCCACGGGGCCGGCAAAGCCCGGATTGGCACAGAACAACGAGGCAATCAGCAGGGCCACGCTAAGGTATCTCATGGAAAAGTCCTTCCTGGGGTTCATTGGGTCTTCTTGGCGTTGCGGATGATCTTGTTGAAGGTCTCCACGGGCAGTCGCTCTTGCAGTTGCTCGATGCGGTTTCGCAGCTCCCGGGCAAGGGTGGGGTTCTGGCGCTCCACCAGACCGTAGGCCTCCACCAGGAAGGTCAGGGCCTGATCCAGGGCCCCCAGGGAGACCTTCACCAGGGCGAGCTGGGCCAGGGTCTTCACGTAGCCGTCAGCGTCCCGGCATTTTTTCTCAAGGGAGAGAGCCTCCTCGTAGTGGGCCTCCGCCTCCTTGAAGCGACCCGCCCGGCTGTGGAGGTTGCCGATCTGATGCAGCGTGGCGGCGGTGGAGGCGTCGTCCTTGCACCGGCGCTTCATCTCCAGCGCAAAGGTGTACTGTTCCATGGCCACGTCGAACTTCTCTTCCAGCTCCGCCAGGCGCCCCTGGTGATGCAGCACCCGGGCCTGCCCCTCCTCGTTGCCCAGTTCCTTCTCCAGATCCCGGCTGCGGCTGTAGAAGGTGCGGGCTTTTTCAAGCTTGCCGGCGGCCTCGAACACCATGGCCATGCGCCGGAAGTCAGCGGAGATGCGGGGCTTGTCGTCCACCTCCTGGTCCAGGTCCAGGGCCTCCTGGAACACCGCCATGGCCCGGTCCGAGCGGCCCCGCTGGTACAGCAGATAGCCCATGAAGCCCAGGGCGTCCGACAGTTCCCCGTTGCGGCCCGCCATGCGCCAGGCGTCCACCGCATGATTCAGCCAGTCCACGGCGGACTCCAGGTCCCCCCGGTTGGCCCCAAGCTGGCCCAGCAGCTCGTAGGTCCGGGCCAGGTTGCCCAGGTCCGCGTGGGCCTTGAAGATGTCCGCTGCCCGCAGGGCCATGACCCGGGCCGAGTCCAGGTCCCCGAAGGACAGCCGGCTCTTGGCCGTGTCGAACAGGTACTGGGCCGAGTCCCGGTCCGTCAACTTGCTGACGATGCGCTTGACCTCGTCGGGGTTGCTCTCGTCGGGGACGGGCTGCTGGGGACTGACCGTCTTGGCCTTGCCGCTCTGGGGCATGGTGTCCGCCACGGGGGCCCGCTCGGAGGGCCAGGCGAAGTAGCCCAGCTTGGACTCCCAGGCCTTGGCCGAGTTGCGCACCACCCGCGGCACCTGCCCCGAGGACAGGCAGATGAGGGCCTTGGCTTCCCCGGAGGAGGCCAGCGCGGGGTCCCAGGCAGGCTCGGGCAGGTTCCGGGGGATGGCATTCAGCACGGAGGCATCCACCAGGACGCGCTCGCCCTTGGTCAGCAGCGAAATGAGGGGCTTGTTGGGGTCCTCAGGGGACAGCACGCAGGGCTTGAGGCCAAGGTGCGCGAAGGCCTTCTCCAGGGTGGGCATGGTGGCCCGCAGGCTCTCCACGGTCTCGAAGCGCAGGAACACCAACGCAGGGGTGCCCAGGCGCTGCTGGCCAAGGAGAGTCGAGATCTCCGAGAGGATCTTGGCGGCCCTCTCCTTGTCCAGGTTGTCTGCCATGGAGCCCCCTTGTTTGGCGTTGCCCGGGCTGGGGTTCCGGGGGGTCGCTAGAACTGCCCCGTCACTGAAAACAACAGGGTCCAGTTGAACACACCGTCCACCTTGAACCGCTTGCCGGGGTCGTCGATCTCCTTGAGGTAGACCGGGTTGTATTCGTTGTCGCCGAAGCTGTTGTAGCCCGTCACGGCGATGTCCACCTTCTCCAGGTCGTCCACCCGGCGGTCCTCCACGGCGTCCGAGCCGGGGTCCGCGTTGGTGATCAGGTGGGGCTGCTCGAAGGCCAGCGCAAAGTCCGCCGCCACCCGCAGGTTCCGGAAGGGCTGGTAGCCCACGCCGAACCAGGTGCGGATGATGCCGTAGGCGTCGATGTCCGTGAGGCCGTCCGTGCGGCCAAAGGTGTCCTTGGCCTTGCCGTCGGCCAGTTCCTTGTCGAGGCCCGCCAGGAGGGCGTCATACTGGTCCTTGGTGATCTTGCCGGCCTTGAACTCCGCGGCGTGCTTGACCTTCTTGTCCTCCAGGCCCCGCAGGTCCCGTTCGAACGTGGTGTAGCCGCAGCCGTCGGAGGTGCGACAGGGCGAGCTGCCCAGCGCCTCGAAGAGGTCCGAGTAGCCCCGGCCCTTCATGACGTAGTCGAAGCCGGCGCCCAGGTCGATGCTGACGTAGCGCTCGCGGTTGCGCTGCTGCCAGGGGTAGATCTCCGTGCCCAGCTTGACGCCAATGACGGAGGGCGGGTTCACCAGGTTCTGGGTCTTGGAGTTGTAGTTCTGGTAGAGGCTGGCGGTGTTGGCGAACAGCGCCACGTCCGCGCCGAAGTCGAAGTAGGGCTGCAGGTAGGGCAGCACGCGGCGGGCCACCGTGGTGTTCACCTGGAGGCGGTACATGCCATCCCCCACGGCGTTGTTGTCGGCGGTCTTCACGGCGGCCAGTGGGACCTTCAGCATGACGCCCAGGATCCAGGTGGGCAGGCCCTCGTCGCGGTTCTGGTTCCAGGGGGCCCAGCGCAGGCCGAACAGGGGGTCCGCCAGGCCCGAGCGCTTGGTGCCCTTGAAGGGCAGGTCGAACAGCGTGTTCACGGTGGCGGGGTCGCCCGTGGGGTCGTAGGGGCCCGAGGTGGGGTCGATCTCGCGGATGCCCAGCACAGCGTCCTGGGGGCTCTTGCCGGCGGCGGCCGCGGCGGCCTTGACATTGGGGTGGTAGTCCAGGTTCAGCTGGTCGGAGACCACGTAGGGCAGGTTGGCTACCAGCTCCAGGTCCTTGTAGAGGCCCATCTGAAGGTCGAACTGGATGAGCTCCGTGGTGCCCTTCGCGCGCAGCTGGTTCAGCAGGACCACGCTCTTGCTCTTGGTGTCCACGTACTCGCGGAGGATGTCGGCCTGGTGGCTCTTGGTCTGGTAGCGGGCCGTGAGGCTCATGCCGAAGGGGTGGTCCTCCTCGAAGGAGTCCTGCACGTCAGGCACTCCGGCCTGAACCATCCCCGACGCCAGCAGGAACACAAGGACCGCCAACGGTGAAAACTTTCTCCGCATTTTTCGCACCCCTGGCCGGTGTTGTTACCCGCTGAAGTTACCAGCGCCGCTGCGGGCCTGTCAAGCAATGCGGAGGGGTAAAAAAATGGCCGACCCGGGAGGGCTACCCG
>CAIXZC010000209.1 GCA_903923815.1 uncultured Myxococcales bacterium | reverse complement strand
GTGTGGTCCTTCTTGACCGACCGGACCTCCTGGGGGCACAGAATCCGGTCCAGCGTGGGCTTGTCTGGGGCCTTCATGAAGACAGCCGTCGGGACCCTTGGCGTCTTGGCAAACGAGCGGTTGTATCTGGCAAGGAAGGTCTTCAAGAAGGCGTTGGCGTCGTCCATGTTTGAGATGTCATGCTGCCGCATCTCGGCCACCAGGCGGTCCTGAAAGATGCCCCACTGACGCTCAATCCTGCCCTTGGCCTGGGGCGACCAGGCCTTGATGACCTGGACGCCCAGGTCGTTCATTGCCCGGCCAAATTGGGTCAGGCGCAGCCTGTCGGCCAGTTGCTCTGCAATGGTGGGCTCTTTGGTCGAATGGAAGATGGTGTGGCGGTCAGAATACAGGCTTAGTGGCAGTCCGTGCGAGGCGAAGACCTGCTTCATCAGGTCGAAGTAGGCATGGGTGGTTTCTGCCTTTCTGAAAAGGGCCCAGACATAGCCGGTGGCGTCGTCCTTGACGCCGACCAGGGTCATCCTGGGGCCCCGGCCCTCAAGCCAGTCGTGTAGCGAAGCATCAATCTGGAGCATCATCCCGAAGGCCTCTTTGGGCTCACGACGAGTCCGTCGCACCCTCCCGCGCCGCTTCTTCTTCGGGCCAATCCCAGACTCACGAAGAAGCCCACGAAGCGTCTCACGGCCCAGGTGGATGCCTTCAAACTCACCCAGCATTTCCAGAAGGTGACAGTCGTTGAAGCCAGCGTACTTCTTCACCGCAAGGTCCAGAATCTGCTTCCGCTTGGCCTCATCCAGCAACCGCGGGCTCCGGCGCCCGCGGTTGCCGTGCGCCAGGCCTTCCTCCCCATTGACCATCACCCTGCACATCATCCGGTACACCGACCTCTCGCTTCGCCCCAGAAGCCGGGCTGCATCCGCAACCCCAATCCGGCCAGCCAGCACCCCTTTGATCAACTCTGCCCGTCGCGCTTCAGTCACTGTCAGTTCCACCGCTTCCTCCTGTCCCACAAGACAGGGCCAAGGCTACTGACATTTTCGTCCGGCAGTTACGCTGACACTTTCGTTCGGCTACCACAACCGACCCCAGACCCGTTGCCACCTGCCCCGGACTGCTTTAGAATCCCGCGCGTTCGACCCTGGAGGGACCCCATGACCAAAGCCTTGCTCCTGCTCGGGGCTGTGCCAATGGCGCGGTTGTTGCTGCTGTCGGCCTGCACCGGCGATGACCCGGACTTCAAGAAGGAGCGAGCCTCCCTGGTGTCCCGGGTGGTGACCCCCACGGTGACCAGGACGGGCCCCGACGGCAAGCCCCTGACCCACCAGCGCCCCTACCTCATGGACGCCAAAGGGCGCTTCGTGCAGGTCAACGGCGTGAACCTCTCGGGCAGCACCAAGTTCCCCGTAAACGAGGTCTTCCCCGACACCACCACGCCCCCCATCTACATCGGCAAGCCCTTCCCCCTGGCGGCCGCCGACGCCGAGTTCGCGCGCCTGGCCTCCCTGGGCTTCAACACCGTGCGCCTCATCACCAGTTGGGAGGCCCTGGAGCCCAACGAACCGGGGGTCTATGACGGCGAATACCTGAAGTACCTGGAGGCCATCGTCCAGAAGGCCGCTGACCACCACATCTACGTCCTGCTGGACATGCACCAGGACATCTTCTCCCGGCACCTGTTCGCCAAGTACAACGGCGCGGCCACGGGCGCGTCGGGCAGCGTGGAGCGCTCCGTGCTGTCCCTCCTGCCCCCTTACGACAACTGGGTCCGGGGCGACGGCGCCCCCCGCTGGGTGGTGCAGGCCTGCCTGCCCGAGAAGAACCTGGCCAGCCCCCACTGGGGCGAGCTGCGCATCCTGGGCGCCCTGGAGCCCAAGGTCGTGGAGGCCGTGTTCAAGAACATCGACCTGCTGGACCTGCCCAACGGCGAGCTGGCCATCCTGGCCGAGCTGGCCAAGGTGCTGGACCCAGCCAACGGCATCACCATGGGGGTCATCACGGAGAACCTGCAGATCCTGCTGCGCCTCAAGGAGCTGCTGGACCTGGTCAGCCCCGGCGGCACGGGGGACCTGCCCCAGTGGGTGAAGGACGCCGCCACCCGCCTGCCCGGGCGCTTCGACGTCACCGACACCTGCGACTTCATCCCCAGCACCTTCTGGGGCCTCAATGTGGCCGTCTCGCTGGACCTGGACCGCTGCTTCCTGGCCCTCTACGCGGGCCGCGACGTCTTCCCCGAGCTGATGGTGAACGACGTGAACATCCAGGACTTCCTGCAGGCCCATCTGACCGAGGCCTGGCGCCAGGTGGC
>CAIXZC010000208.1 GCA_903923815.1 uncultured Myxococcales bacterium | reverse complement strand
GTGTATCTGGTTGACGAGCTGGATCGCAGCCTCCATCCCCAGTTGTCGAGGATGTTCCTGGAGGCCTACCTGACGGCGAAGCGCGCAGGCGTGGCGAAGGGCCAGTTGATAGTGACGACTCACGAGACCAACCTGCTGGACCTGAGCCTGCTGCGGCGCGATGAGATCTGGTTCATGGAGAAGGACGCCCAGGGTGCCAGTCACCTGACCTCGCTGGCGCAGTTCAAGTACCAGGTCCGGAATGACTTGAAGCTGGAGAAGGGCTACCTGGCGGGCCGCTTTGGGGCAATTCCCTTTCTTGGAGATCCCAAGGCGCTGTTTGGCAAGAAGAAGCGAGGAGGCTGAAGGGGGGGCACGATGGGCGAGCAGGGGCGGGCACTGACGGGCAGGAAGCGGCGGCCATTGAGACGAGAACTCGGGACCAGGAGAGACGCGTGTCTGCTGGTCATCGCGACGGAGGGCGAGAAGACCGAGCCACAGTACTTCGCCGGCTGCTTTGCCAAGAGCTCCAGGGTGCAGATTCATGTTCTCCCCAGCGAGGAAGGCAAGAGTTCTCCGCGCCATGTGGCGCAAAGGCTTCGGCAGTTCAGGAGAGACTTCGATTTGGGAAAGAACGACCAGTTGTGGCTGGTCATAGACACGGACCGCGTGCCCGAGAAGCAACTGGCGGAGGTGGCCTCCGAAGCCATGAAGACGGGTGCTCGCCTGGCGGTCAGTCGACCGGGCTTTGAGCTGTGGCTGCTGATGCACCTGACTGACGTGGGCCCGGAGGTAGAGGGCAAGACCAGCGACGGGCTCAAGAAGCATCTCAAGAGCTTGTTGGGCAGCTACAACCCATCGAACCTTGATGCCCCGAGATTCCGGCCCGGGGTCCGGACGGCCTCGGCCCGAGCCAAGGCAATGGACCTGAACCCAGCGGAGCGCTGGCCCAACTCCACAGGGACGCGTGTGTACCTCCTGGTGGACGAGATCCTCAAGCTCACATCCGTTGCTTGAGCAGGCCTCAAGCCGCCCCCCCCACCGGCCCCTCCCTTCTGCTGGATTCCGACTGCGTTTCGGTTCAAGCTGGCCCCCATGAGTCAGGAGCTGAACATCATTGCTGTGGGCAAGCTGGAGGGGGCAACCGAGGCTTTGGCGGCATCGCTGGCACAGGTGCTGGGGCTGGCGGTGTTTGATGCCCGGTCGCGGGTGCGGGGGCCGGCGCCGCGGGTAGTGGCTGTGCTGGCGGACGGGGCCCGGGCGCAGGCGGTGGCGGTGGGCTTGCAAGCGGCGGGTTTCTGGCCCCTGCTGGTGCATCCGGAAGAGGTGCCCCACGAGGTGGACCGGATCGGCGTGCGGTCGTTTCGGCTGGGCCGCGGGGGCCTGGAGGTGGAAGCCCGGGACGGCACCAAGCGGCTGGTGCGGGATGCCGACCTTGTGTGGCTGCTGAAGGGCATGACCTGGGAGCGCGAAATCATCACCGATGTGGATACCGTGCGGAAGTTCTCGCCGGGCAAGGCGCTGCTGACGGGCGGCCTCATGCTGACCAGCAAGAAGAAGATTGAGACCACGCGCTCCGAGCTGCAGACCGAGGGCTTTCTGGCGGTGGGGCTGGGGGGCGGACCTACCTTGATGTTCCGGGAGAAAGAGGTCCAGTACGCGGGGCTGGGGCCGGCCATGCAGGCCTCTCGCTTCTCCAACTTCCAGACCCTGTGCCAGGAACTGCGCCGCCGCGCCCCCGGGGCCTTCTACGACGAACGCCTGATGAGCGCCGGCGGCCACGCCCACCTGCTGGGCCCCACCCTGGAGCCAGAGACCAACCTGGACCTGGCCATCTGGCTGTTGTCCCGCTGGGGCAGCAAGGGGTAGGGGGCTTGTCCGCACGGCAGGCGGCCCGCTCCTTTGCAGTCGCGGTTCGTACGGACGGGGCCCCGCACCCCCCACAGCCTTCTTGCCCAATTCCTGGGTGTTGTGCTAAACACAGTCGCCGGGGTTTGATCCGCGGATGGATGGAGGTCTGCCGTGCCTAATGC
>CAIXZC010000207.1 GCA_903923815.1 uncultured Myxococcales bacterium | reverse complement strand
GTCGGCCCCCAGCGCCGCCGCCTGGATGCACCTGCTGGGGCTGATCCAGCCGGGGGCCTACACCTGGGGGGTGGAGCCCCTGTGCCCCTCCTGCCCGGTGCCCGATGGGGCGGCTCTCGGCGGCATGATGAGGGCTCTGGGTCTGGGGGCCGTGCTGACCGACCGGCGCCTGGGGGCCGTGCTGCCCCCGGATACCCTGCGGGACTATCACCCGGCCTTCGAGTTTCCCCGCTGGACCGACGCCACGGAGGGCTTTGATCTGTCCTTCGACGGCAGCTCCTTCGTCTTCGGCTTGACCCGCTTGACCACGGGGGCCCAGGCGCTGCTGCTGCCCGGGCTCGATCCCATGGGCGCGTCCGGGTTGGCCTGGCCCCTGTCAGCCTGGGGCCCGTGGTTCGCCAGGGGGGCCGCGGGGCCCTGGCCGGCGGCGCTCCCCGAGGCCCCTCCAGTGATCAATTCGCGCCCCCCTGCCACCGTGCCCCTACACGATCTGTCTGGCGGCCTGGGGACGACCCTCCTGGTGCAGGTGCCAGGTTCCACTGCTGGCCCCCTGCCCGTGGCGGTGTTGCGCTCGGCCCACCCCTGGTGGAGGGCCAGGACCGTGACCGGTGATGCCCTTGAAACCTTCGCCTGTGGACCGGCGTTCGTCTGTGTGATGACCCCCGGTCCCTTCCAATTGGAGTGGAGGGAAGGGGGCCTGGCTCTGGGGGCGCGGATTTTGACGTTGCTGGCCCTTGGTCTGGTGGGACTGGCCTGGATGGCGGTTCACAGAAGGAAAAAGAGGCTGGGGAAATTCCCCCCTTGAATTGCATTGACGGGTGGAGGCTGGCAGAATAGCCGAATGTTTTTTCGACCCCAAGCCGGCCTAGCCGTCATCATCCTGCTCATCCTGGTCCAGGGCTGTGGTCCTGCCGACGAGGCCGAGGGAGCCACGGGGCCATGCTCTGCGGACCAGCCCTGCGCCAAAGGCATGGTCTGTTTTGATGCCACCTGCCTGACCGAGGACGGTGACCCGGACTGGGACGGGCTGGCCACGGCGGTCGAGATCGCCTCTGGCACCTCACCCTTCTCCTGGGACACGGACCACGACGGGGTCAATGACGGCGAGGAGTTTGGCGAGGGCGTGCAGGCCTCCGACACGGACTTCGACGGCATCCCCGATTCCCTCGAGAGCGTGAGCGCGGATCACGACGGGGACTGCATTCCTGACCAATGGGACCCCAGCGACGGGGCCCTTGCCGGGGACGATTCGGCGGCCATCTGGCAGTTGTGTCGCCCCAACGGGTTCTGCGCCGACAATTGGGAGACCCTGACCATCATCTGCGTGGAGCGAAAGCCCGTCTGCGCGGACGCCTTTGGAATCCCCATTCCTCTGACCGAGCAGTCCTGCAATGGGGTCGACGATGACTGCGATGGCAGCACCGACGAAGGGCTCACCCTGGCGGGCAAGACCCTGGGCCAGGATTGCCTGGTGGCTGGCATCTGCGGGCAGGGGAAGGTGGAATGCTCCGGGAACGGTGGGTTGCAGTGCTCCTCCGGTCCGGGGGGCAGCAGCGACTACTCCACCGGCGAGAAGTGCAACGGCCAGGACGATGACTGTGACGGGTACACCGACGAGGACTTCCTGCTTGGTGTGCTGGGCCCAGGCAAGGCCTGCCAGCCCCCAGGCATCTGTGGCCCAGGGACAGTGGAATGCACCGCGGACGGGTTGGCGGTGGTCTGCTCGACGGGCCCTGGGGGTTCCGCCTGGCAGGAACGCCATGAGACCTGCAACGGCCAGGACGACGACTGCGACGGCACCACGGACGAGGACCTCTGGGAGCTGCCGGGGCTGACCTGCCCCGATCTCGGCGTATGCGCCAAGAGCCCCGACCGAGTGGTCTCCAGTTGCGTGCTTGGTCAATGGCGCTGCGTGGGCAAGCCCGACTCCAGCTACGAGGACGGCTTCGAGCGAAGCTGCGATGGGCTGGACAATGACTGTGACGGTCAGGTTGACGAGGAGTTCTTCTTCGTCGACTTCGACAAGTTCAAGAAGAAGGTGGGCGAAAGTTGCGGCACCGGCGCCTGCTTCGGCGGCAAGGTGGTCTGCGCGCCGACCAGCGACTCGGCCCGCTGCACCACTGCCCAGTTGGCCACTCCCGAGGCCTGCGACCTGCTGGATAACGATTGTGATGGGCTGGTGGATGATGGGATGCAGTACAACGGCTGGAACCCTGGGGAGACCTGCGATGGCGTAGGCTCCTGCGGGACCGGCACGGTGGAGTGCGGGCCCCAGAAGGTGGCCCTCTGTTCCACCGAGCCCGGGGGATCCCAAAGCCAGGCAGTGGCGGAGTCCTGCGATGGCCAGGACAACGACTGCGATGGCACGGTGGACAACGACCCGGCGGAGCCTCTTGGGATCTGTCCCGACGAGGGCATCTGCTCCGGACAGGCGGCGGACGCCGTGAGCTGTGTGAAGGGCCAGTGGGTCTGCGCAAACACGACCCTGCCCGGGTTTGAGGGCCAGGAACTCACCTGCGACGGGCTGGACAATGACTGCGACGGCTGGGTGGACGACCGCCTGGAGAAGCGCTTCGCCAGTGTGCACACGCTCTGGGAGGAGCCCCCGGTGGGCATCTCCAACGCGGCGGTCTTCCAATCGGGGACGCAGTTGTATCTGGCCGGGGGCCAGACCCCGGAGTTGGACAATGGCCTGAAGTACCGAGTGCGGGACCAGTTGCTGCGCTGGGACCCAGACGCCGCGGACTACGTGGTGATGGCCCAGGACCCGGCCTTCGCACGCACCGGCGCTGCCTTGACGTCCCTGACTGGGGGCTCGCTGTACCTTGTGGGCGGGCGCAGCCAGGACTTCTGGACCATGCCAGGTCCCGTGGAGATCCTCCCCGACGGGCGGGTGATCTCGCGCACCGATGGGTTTGACCTGAACTACTTCCGCCGCACGGACCACGCCGTCATGGTGGACTCCGTGGGGCGCATCTGGTTGATGGGTGGACGGTGGATGGATGGCAGCTTGGCCCAGTCCGTGCTGCTGGACCCCAAGATCAAGAAGGCCCGCCTGCTGGTCAACCTGTACCTGGGGAAGGGCCGCCCCACCATGCTGTCCTGCTCCCCCGGCGTCTTCCATGTCCTGTCCTGCGTGAAGGACTACTGCCAGTTCGTTCGCGGCACCGAGAGCTACCCCGACAAGTGGTCCCCCATCGCCCTGCCCAAGGGCGTCTCCGAAGACTCCACCCTGTTCTGCTTCAACGGCCAGCCAGGGGTCACTGTGTTCAACTCCGCCGCGGCCTCAGAGGACGGAGTGGTGCAGGTGTTGGACAACTCGGGCTGGCGCAGCATGGGGCCCGTGCCCAACCTGCGGCGGCCGTTGGTGTACGTTGGCAACGAGCCCACCATTGTGGCCGGGCTTGGGGCCCAGGGCGAGTTCCTCCGCCCCATGAGGGATGATTACGGCTGGTATTTCCTGCCACCGGCGCGCTTCGGGGCAGCCTTCGGGCGGATGGGCCTCAGCCGTGGCTGCTTCTACGGAGGCCTCCACGCAGGCGCCCAGGGCTTGGTCGCGCTGCACGATTTCTGTTGCGTTGACGAGGGCCTGTCCTGGTTCTGCCGGAAGCCCGACAACGCCCCCGATTCCCTGTTTTCCGTGCTGGTCTATGACTCCACCAGCAAGGAGTTCCTGCTGTTGGGCGGTACGCAGGTGGATCCCTGGGACCCCGTCAGCAGCCACCATCCCAAGGCGCTGTTCCGACGGCTGGACCAGCTTGGTGCGGCCTTCAGTGAGGACCTTCCCTGCCCCGAGACGCAGCCCTCCCCATGTGGGCTTTCAGGGGCCGCGGGGGTGGTGCGCGAAGAGGATGGCCGTCTGTGGATTCATGGCGGCTACGGGGAATATGGCCTGAACGACAAGCTCTGGTCCATGTCCCTGGACCAGGGCCTCTGGCAGGCCTTCTCGCCGGGCATCGCTGGGAGATTCGGGCATCGCATGGTGACCTTTGGCATGGCCGGCGAGTTCCTGTTGCTGGTCGGCGGAGGCAACTCCCAGGGCCAGATGGCCGTGGTGCAGGCGGAGACCGGCAGCCTGTCTCAAAGCGCCTCCTACCCCTGGACCGAGCAACCCTTCGGGCTGCTGCTGTTCGACCGGGAGGATGGCACGCTGCTGTACATCACGCCGGAGGGGATGGGCACCTTCAGGGGCCTTGAGGCCCTGGACTCGACTCAGCTTGCAGGAGATGTGGAGGCGGGCTTCCCCGCGGCGGGGGTGACCTTCTTCTTCCCGATGACCAGGCGGGGCGTGTTGTTCGGCGGCATCTACCCCGAAGGCACCCTGTCGGGCATGCTGCGGGTGGTGGAGAAGGCCTGCCCCTAGGGCGGCTAGTACTCTTCGGATTCGAAGGGTTCGTGCACGGCGTTCATGACCTCGGCCAGCTCATCGGCCGGAATGTACACAAACCGAGAACACTGCTGGCAGTTCACGATCTGCACCGTCTGCAACATGCTGTTGTAGATTTGGGGGCGGATCTTCACGTGGCAGCCTCCGCAGGACCCCTTGAGCACGGGCACCACAGCCAAGCCATCCCGGTTCTTGAGGATGCGCTCGTACTGGCCCCGGAGCCGCTCAGGCAGGCTGGGCAGGAGGGCCGTCTTGCGCACCTGAATCTCGGCAATGCGCTTGTTGTAGGCCTCCACCTGATCCCAACTGGAGCCGCCCTCCTTGGCGGTGTCATGCCGCAGGGCCTCCAGCCGTTCTTCGTCGCCGGCGATGTTCTGTTTGAAGTCGTTGAGGGCCTCTTCGGCCTTCTTCAGCTCGTCTTCCTTGGCCTGCTTGGCCTTGCGCAGACCTTCGATCTCGCGCTGCCGAAGCAGGTACTCTTTGGTCTTGGACACGGAGTTCAGGCTGTTCTTCAGCTTGTTGACCCGCTCGTTGTCCTGGTTCACGGCATCCTGCTGGTCGCGATACCAGGCCTCGACTTCGGAGAGCTTGCCGCGCTTCTCCTGGATGCTCTTCTCCATGCGACCGATGAGGTCCGTGAGCTGCGCCAGCTTGGACTTCAGGGCATCGCGCTGCTGCTCGTAGCGATGCAGGTCACTGTCAATCTCTTGAAGCTTGATCAAGGTTTCCAGAATGTCTTTCACGATACCCCCTCAGGTCAAAAAAAAAGGGGCACCGCCGGGGTGCCCCTCTTTT
>CAIXZC010000206.1 GCA_903923815.1 uncultured Myxococcales bacterium | reverse complement strand
CACCCTGCGGCAGTACGTCCAGCGCCTGGCCGAGGACCCCCGGATGGCCAGCGACGCGGCCTACCGCAAGACCCTGCTGGCGGGGCTGCGGACGCACATTGAGGACCAGGCCACCCTACCCCAGGGGCTGACGGAGACCCTGGCAGGGCGCATTGTGGAGGTCTTCGGGGCAGCCTTGGTCCCCGTGCGGTTCCGCTCTTCCTCCAACGTGGAAGATGGCCTGGAGTTCTCCGGCGCGGGCCTCTACGACAGCACCACGGTCTGCGCCGCCGACAGCGCCGACGACGACACCCAGGGGCCCAGCCTGTGCAACCCCGCTCAGGCCAACGAACGCAGCATTGAACGGGGCCTGCGGCGGGTCTGGGCCAGCCTGTACTCGGACCGGGCCTGGGCCGAACGGGACTGGTATCAGGTGCCCCAGAGCGCCGCCAGCATGGCCATCCTGGTCAGCCTGGGCTTCCCCGACGAGGCGGCCAACGGCGTGGCCTTCACGGGCGACCCCGCGGACCCCTCGGACCCGCGCTATGTCATCAACGCCCAGCTTGGGGACGAGAAGGTGGTCAGCAACGACCCCTCCAAGGTGCCCGAGCTGGTGCGCCTGGAGCTGACCGACGGGCAGGTAAGCCACATCGCCCGGGTGCGCAGCTCCTCCTTGGCCACCCCCGGAGTGCCCGTGTTGGACGACGACCAGTTGAAGGAACTGGGCGCCCTGATGGCCACCATTGATGCCCTGTACCCCCTGGACCTGGGCACTCACGCCCGCGACGAGGTGCTGCTGGACCTGGAGTTCAAGGTCCAGAAGGACACCTTGCAGTTGAAGCTCAAGCAAATCCGCCCGTTTCTTCGGAACCTGCCCAAGGAGTAGAACCCATGAACAGAACGCCACGCCCGACCCCTTGCCTCCTGCCGACCATGGCCCTGCTGCTGGCTTTACTGGCCGCGTGCAGCCAGGCGACGGAACCCAAGCCGCTGACGGACGCCGGGGCCGACACGCCCGATCTTCAAGCCGCGGACCTGCCCAGGGACGCCGGCCCGGACCAGGGGGATGGCCAGCCAATTGATCTGTTGAGCCCAGACCTGGTGGACGCCGGGGACAGCACCGCCAGCGATACCCAGGACACCACCGCCAGCGACACGGACGCCGCGGCCACGCCCTCCGCCTGGGGCTGGATCTCGGTCATCGAATGGAACGACGTGTGCGACCAGTGGTACCTGAAGACCCAGTGGTTCGGCGGCGTGCGGGCCCACTTCGCCGTGGAGCCCTCCTTCAACCGGGCCCTGCCCCACACCCTGGGCTTCGCCAACGTGGTCGCCCAGGAGGGCAACTGCCGCCTTTACGACAGTGGCATCATGACTGACACCTGCCTGGGTCAGTGCCTGTGCCTGGACAAGGGTGTGGAGTGTTACAACGAGGACCAGACCGAGCGCTGGTGCGGTCAGGACGAGGTCTGTGTGGATGATCCTCTGACCCCTCCTGAGCACTTCGACCACGGCATGTGCGTGCCCCTCCCCGCCCACTTCGACGTGGGGACCGTGACCCTGGGCGGCCTCAAGGAGGACGTGCCCCTGGCGCGAGACGAGTTCGACCGCTACCTGGGCGCACCCAAGAACCCCAACGACCTCTTCGACGCCGGAGACCCCATCACTGCCTCCACCTCCGGCGGCGACCTGCCACCCATGAGCTTCACCGCCCACGGCGTGGCCCATCTGGTGGTGCCCGATCAGGTGGTGACGGTGCGCAAGGACCAGCCCTCCAAGATCCGCTGGACCCCCGGCGACGCCAATTCCCGCGTCCAGGTTGTGCTGGCGGCGGGCTCCCACGACCCCAACCCCCTGGGCGGCGCCATCGTCTGTGACGCCCCCGACAGCGACGGGCAGGTGGAGGTGGCCTACAGCCTGCTGCAGCGCCTGTACTACTTTTCGTGCAATGGTCAGTGGTTGCAGAAGTGCAGCCGCATCACGCGCTACAGCCGGGACGTCAAGCTTATGGGGGGCCAGGAAACGGAGCTCTTCGTGGGCAGCGCCCGCAACCTGCAGATCCTCTGGGAGTAGCCCCGCCGCCGGTCAATCCACCAGCCCCTGCACCGCATCCTGAACCCGCTGGAGGGCCTGCCGAAGCTTCGCCTCATCGGGTGGGTCGCAGGGGGCCTGGGGGGCACCAAAGAGGTCGGCGGCTGCCAGGGGTGCGCCGATGCGGAAACGAATCGTCCAGGGGATCCACGCCAGGAAGGTGACCGGAGACCCCAGCCACAGCCAGACAAGCGCGGCCCGCAGGTACCAGGGGCCGGGCACCAGCCAGGCGAGGAGCCCCGCCACGATGGCCCCCAGCAGCGAGATGCCCCAGCGCCGGATGCCAAAGAACCGGGGAAAGACCAGCAGGTTCGCCAACAGCCGCGAGCGGCACAGGATGGGCGCCGTGAAGTGGGCGCCGCGAATGCCCATGGGCACGATGGGGACGCCCGCCTCCTGGGCGATGCGCAGGAAGCCCAGGCGTCCGCCGAAGTCCACGCGGTGGGCCTGCCACAGGGGCTTCAAGGACTCGTGGTCGCCCCCGGGAAAGACCAGGATGGGCACCCCCGCGGCCAGCGTCTCCCGGGCGGCCTCGTAGGTGGCTGGGATGGCGCCAATGCCCCGGGCCACCAGGGAAAAGGGGAACACCTGAAAGTCCATGGGCAACACGAAGCCCGCCAGGGGGCGCTGGGGGCCCACCTGCCGAAGATAGGTCACGATGAAGGCCTCAAGTTCCGCCATGCCCATGCCCGCCGAGTGGTTGGCCACCAGCAGGTAGGGGCGGTCCGTGGGCAGGT
>CAIXZC010000205.1 GCA_903923815.1 uncultured Myxococcales bacterium | reverse complement strand
TGTCCATAATGTCCATCCTGTCCGTCGTCCATGATGTCCATTGTCCATCAGGCGCGCCCGCTCCAGCGGTAGCGTGGGTCGGTTGTGCATGCGATCCGCGTTGTGCACGCGCCCCCCCTCTTCCCCCCACGCCGCGCTTGCCTCCCCGCGGCCCTTCGTGCTACCCATTATCTGTTTTCAAAACATCGACGGGAAACAGCCATTGGTCTCCAACGAACAAGCTGTATTTTCGCTGCTCAATTCCGCCCGGCCCGCCTTGCATGACGGTTGGGACTCCCGGGACACGGGCTGTGGCGAGCTATCGGTCCGCAACCTCGCCCGGGGTGCCTACGCCGTGCTGTCCGCCGAGGCCGCGCCCCTGCTGCCCCTGCTGGACGGCTCCCGCACCCTCAACGAGGTGGCCGCCCAGCTCCTGCGCTGCGCTGGCCGCGTGCGCCACCAGCTGATCCTGGACTCCCTGGTGCGCCTCTACGCCGCGGGCTTGCTGGCCCCCCTGGGCCCCGAGCTGGACGCCTTCCTGGCCTCCAACGCCGCCAAGGGCCGCCCCCACTGGTTCCTGGGCCTCCTTGGCCGCCTCTCGGGCATCCCCCTGCACCTGCCCGTACACTGGCAACCGGCGCGCCCCCTGCTGACCGCCACCCGGCCCCTGGCCCGCCGCCTCGCCGCCCTCTTCGCGGTCTTCTACCTGCTGGCCCTGCTGCCCTACCTGGGCTGGGCCCTCCAGCCCGCCACCGCCGACGCCACCTTTGGGGCCACCCCCGGCGCCGCCCTCTTCGCCCTCCTGGGCGGGGTCATCGCCGCCATGAGCACCTTGGCCCTGGCCCGCACCCTCTGGCTGCTCCTCCTGGGCCGCCACGTGGCCGGCGTGGGCCTCAGCCTCACGGTCCTCATCCCCCACCTGTCCGCCCAGCTTCGCGATCAGGCCCTGCTGGACTCCACCCAGCGCCGGGTCTACCGCGCCGGCACCCTGGCCCTGGTGGCCCTCGTCGCCGCCGCCCTCTCCCTGGCCTGCCTCCTCTCCTCCCTACCCCTGCTGTTCTTTGGCGGCCTGGGCTTCCAACTGGTCCTGCTGGCCGACCTTTCGCCCCTCTGGCCCAGCGATTTTGCGGCCCTCCTGGACGAAATCTTCGGCTCCCGGCGCCTCAAGCAAAGCTCCACCCGCTACCTCATGAAGAAGCTGTGGCGCAACCTGGCCCACAAGAACCTGGGCCGCGAGGAAGCCATCCTCATGTTCCTGGGCACCTTCCAGCTTGCCTACCTGTTCCTGGCCGTGGACACCCTGGTGTATCTCATCCCCGGCACCCTGGACGGCGTCACCGTGGCCCTCCTCAGCCCCCGCTCCAGCACCCTGGAGGCCGCCGTGGCCGTCCTCATCACGGTCTTCCTGTGGACCGCCCTGATCTTCTTTGCCGCCTCCATCCTGGCGGCCCTGGTGAACGCCGCGGGCCAGCTTGCCTCCGCCGGCCGCGCCAAGGATCGCCCCTTCGAGGTGCGCAGCCCCGCCAGCCTCTCGCTGGAGACCCTGGTGGCCGAGCTCATGGCCGTCCCCCCCTTCGCCACCCTCCCCGCCGCCCTGGTCCAGCAGACCCTGGCCGCCGGCCGCCTGGAGCGCTACCGCCCCGACGCCCTCATTCTTCGTCAGGGGGACCCGGGGGATTGCTGCTTCGTCCTGCGCTCGGGCCGCTGCAAGGTGGAGGTCGAGGACCCCAACGGCACCACCCGGCAGGTGGCCACCATGGGCCCCGGCTCCCTCTTCGGCGAGGTGGCCCTCCTGGCCGCCAGCCCCCGCACCAGCACCGTCACCGCCCTGGACGAGGTCGAGACCATCGTCCTGGACGGCGCCTCCTTCCTGGACCTGGTCGCCAGCGGCGGCTATCAAGCCGAAGAGGTCCTCCAGAAGGTCCGCATCCACCTGTTCCTGCGGGAGACCGACCTGCTTCGCGGCCTGGCCCCCACGGGCATGGCGCGTCTCGTCAGTTCCGTCACCATGAGGTCCCTGTCCGCGGGCGACCTGGTGGTGCGCGCCGGCGACCCGGGGGACTCCATGTACGTCATCTTCCGCGGCACCTGCGAGGTCCGGGGCGCCGGCCAATGCACCCTGGCCCGCCTCACCGAGGGCCAGTTCTTCGGCGAGATCGCCCTGGTCACCGGGGCCGTCCGCACCGCCACCGTGCGCTGCGCCACTGACGCCCTGTTGGTAGAGCTGCCCTCCGCCCTCTACCAGGAGGTCCTGGTCCAAGAGTTCTCCACAGGCGTGCTGCTGGACCAGGAAGTGGCCCAGCGCCTTGAGAAGCTTCTGTTGGCGTAGGAAAGGAAGATCACTGCAACCATGCTTGGCCTGCTAAAGATCCTTCCCCTGGTGGCCCTCCTCGGAGGCGGCGCCGTCGTCGTCAAGCAGTCCGGCGCCTTCTTCGACAAGGTGGTGGGCAAGGTGATGGTCCTGGTGACCGGCTACGAGGTCTCCAGCATCGCCTCCATGGTGCTGCAGGAGACCGTGGACACGGGCAAGGTCCCCGGCGTCACCGACGGCCAGGACTTCTCGGAGTACCTGCGCTACAGCTTCAAGCCCCGCCTGGGCCAGGCCGACCCCGCCCTGGACCTCTGGGGCAGCCCCTTCCAGATTGAGGCCGGCAGCACCCAGTTCAAGATCATCGTCTACAGCCTGGGCCCCAACACGGGCTCGGACAACTGCGGCCTGCTGAACGGCGAGCCCACGTCCCAAGAGTCCGCCGACGCCCTCGAGGCGGACCCCAACGCCGCGGCCCCCGCGGCCCCCCCAACCTATGACGACATCTGCTATTCATTTGAATACAGCCTGCGGGACAGCCCCTTCCGGCCCATCGACCACTAGCCTTGAATTACAGGGGTCTGAAGACCTCCACGGTCAGCGTGAACTCGCCCTTGGCGGCGGCGTTCTTGCCGTCCACGGCTATGTAGAAGGTGCCGGCGGTGGGCCAGGTGAGGGTGGCGGTCTTGTTGGGCGAGCAGGTCACCCAGGTGCCGCAGTTGGCGTTCCCGATGTACACGACGGGGGAGAAGTCGGTGGTGTCCACGGTGGCCTTCAGGGTCTCGTAGCCGGCGCCGACGTCGACCTTGTAGACCAGGTCCGGCGCGCCCACACCACCGCAGCCGGCGTTGTAGTCGTCGTTGGAGAACAGGCTGACGCCGTAGACCTGAGCCTTGCCATTGGCGTCCAGGGTAAGCTGCGTGGCACCGGCGCAGGTGTCGTTGGCTGCGGGGGCGGGGGGGTCGGCCTTCACCGACAGGGTGAAGTTGCCCTTCTCCTCCGTGCCGTCGCCGTCCACGAACAGATAATAGGTGTCGGGCTTGAAGTCCGACGAGACGGTGTGCTGCTGACCACACAACACCATGGCGCCGGCCCCGCAATCGCCCTTGCGGATGTAGACCCGGGGAGTGAAGGACGAACTTACGTCCACCGTAAGGCGCCGCCAATCCGTCAACTCGAACTGGTACGCCACATCGGCCCCGCCGTCGCCGCCGCAGCCCGCCTGGGTGAAGTCGTCAATGGCCTTGACCCGCCCCATGGAGTCCTCCGTGGTGCCGATGACCAACTCGGAGCCGTCGGACAGGTCCAGCACATCGGGTTGGGTGCAGGTGTCGTTGGAGGGCGCATAGGAGGCCGAGAAGGGGTAGATCAGGTAGAGGGCCATCTCCAGGGTGCCACCCAGGCCGCCGTCCTCGCGCAATTCCAGGGTGTGGCGACCCAGGTACCAGGTGCCCAACGTGGTCAGGTCAAGTTCCCCCGTGGACCAGGGATCCAGGCCGTTGCCCCAGGCGCCCTCGGCCTGCCAACTTGGGTCCCCCTGGCCGTTTGGATCACCAATCTGACTGGTGATGTCCTTGCCATCCAGCAGGATGTGGACCAGCCCGGGCAGCGCCTTGATGGAGAACTTCGCCACATCCGGGTTGGTCTGCACCCAGCCCTCGCCGCCGGCCCCGCCCTCCCAGTTGCTGTAGCCGTCGCCGCCCGTGCCGCCCGAGGCCTGGACGGTGCCCGCGTTGACATAGCTGGAGGTGAAGAGTGCCACCGTGCCGCCTGCCCCGCCGCCGCCGCCGGCCCTCTCGTTGGTGATGTTGCTCGCGCCTGGGTTGCCCTTGGCTTCAATGACGCCGCCGGCCTCCACAGTGATCTTGGTGGCCGCCAGCAGCACGATGCCGCCGCCCGCGCCGCCGGAGCTCTCGTAGGCATAGCCGCCGCCACCACCAAACTGGAGAGTGGAGAGGCCCGCGTCCCCCTTGGTAGTGCCGCCATAGCCCCAGTTGCTCGAACCGGTGCCGTTGGCGCCCGCGGTGCGATTGCCGCCGCCGCCACCACCGCCTCTGGCAAAACAGCAATTCCAATAGTGGGCACCACCACCGCCCGAGCAGTTGGCCGCCTGCTCATAGCGGTTCTCCTGGACGTTGCACTCGGAGTGGCCCGTCTCGCTGTAACCGCTGGTGTTCTGCTGATAGCTGTCCCCGGGCTCGAAGCCCTGACCATTGGCGTGGATGCTGCCGCCGCTCTTGACGGTGATGGTGTCCGCGACGATGGCCACGATGCCGCCCTTGGTCTCGTGGGTGGCCAGGTCATCGGAGGGGCGGACCGTTCCACCGATCTCCACCACCAGGTTCTTGAAGCGCTCGATTCGCACCACCTGGGCAAGCCCGCAGGTCTCGCCGCAGTGGGTGAAGGTCTTGGTCAGTTTGCCGGTGAGGTTGATCGTGTTGTCGGCCACACTCTTCACCTTGGCCAACTCCCAGGTGCCCGCGGGTGCGTCCGAGGCCGTGACGATCTGGTACACCAGCACCGAGTCCCCCTGCTTGAACGCAGTGGCATCAGCGACCTTCAGGTTATCGGTGCCCTTGGCCGAGGAGGTCAGCGCCGCATAGGAGTTGGAGGCCCAGTCGGTGGTGACGATCTTGTCCACCGGGGGCACCTCGTCCAGGGCATCGGCGGAGTTCAGGTACAACAGCACCTTGGGGTCGGCCTCAGGGTTGAAGACGTGGAAGTTCTGACGCACCTTCCCCTTGGGTTCTATGTCCCAGACCATGTTGAAGGGGATGACCGTGCCGTTGCCTTCGTTCATGTTGGCCGGGGACGCGATCTCCAGTTTGTCCAGCCGTTGCTCGTGGAGATCCACGGTTTGGTCCAGCTTCTCCACTGCCACCGCCACGGTGGCCGCGCCCAGGCCCGCCTTGCTGTCATTGAAGGCCACGTTGGCCGCCGCCAGCAGTCCTGTCTCCAGGGCCCCAAGGGGTGACGCAGCCCACACAGTCCAGGTCCGCCGCCGCGCCCCCCGGGCCCACACCCAGCGCCCAGGGCACATCAAGCTGGGTCTCATCCACACAACCTGTGCATTGCAGGGCCAGGGCGGTCAGCGCCGCGCCCCCCTTGGCGCCCGCGACGGCGTAGGGAAGCTGACGTCCGCATCGTCCACGCAGCCTTCACAGTCCAGGCCCGTGGCGTTGCCCAAAGACACCCAGGCGTCCTGCCCGTAGACCTTCAGCAGTTGCTCATCCGTGTCGTACCAGAGTTGGCCCATGACGGGGGCTTCGGGGGCCTCCGCCGCGGAGGAGTTCTGAATGACCACGTTCAGCAGCGAGTTGCCGCCCAGATCCAGATCTCCCGTGGCCACCACGCTGCCGTCCGCCATCAGGAACAGCCCGGAGGCGGCGGCGCTGGCCTCAGTCAGCAGGCCCTGGGGTTTGCCCTGCAGTTCGTCCCAGGTGCTGGCCCCGCCGGACCCACCACCGGGCAGGTAGCCGTTGGCCTCCAGGTAGGCTGCGACTTCGGGGTCGCCGTAGGGGCCGATGCCCGCCGCCGCCAGGTAGGCCGTCACCTCCAGGTCGCCGTAGGCGCTGATGCCCGCCGCTTCCAGGTAGGCAGCCACCTCGTCGTCGCCATAGGGCGCAATGCCGGCCGCCGCCAAATAGGCCGCCACGTCCTCGTCCCCATAGGCCTCCAGGCCCAACTCCGCAAGGCGCTGAGCCAGCACCTCGGGGCTGACGCAAAGCTGGGGCAGAGCCGCCAGGGTCACGAAGGCATTGGGGGCAGCCCCCCCGAAGGACAGCGCGTTGTCCGCCTCGCGGCACTGATCGGACGCCGCGCTCCAGAAGGCGTAGGGATTGCTGACCACCCGCTGCCGTGGCTGCATGGTGACCCCAGCAGCCCCCTTGGGCGCCACGGTCAGCTCCAGCCAGGCCTCGCCGGATTCAAAGGAGGCGGGGTTCAGGGGGTTCTCGGGTTTGGTCCCCAGGAGGGCAGAGAAGACGCCCAACTCGGCGGCCACATCCCTGGCCTCCGTGAAGAACGGCGTCCCGCCCGAGCTTTGGGGGAAGAACTTGAAGGTGACGGTCCAATCCCCGGTGACGGGCGTGCCATCCACGTCCGTCAGGTACCCCTGGTAGTTCAGGAAGGCCGGAGTCGTGCCAGCAAAGGCCGACGCCGACCACAGGAGGATCGTGACCACCAACAGCTTCTTCATGCGTCACCTCGAGAAATGCGAGGCGCTATTTTTGCAGGTTTTTTTTGCCTTGGCCAGCAACTCTTTGCGGGGCCAGCGGCCCTTGCTTCTTGAAGTCGATGTGGCCCCGCTCGACGTCCGTGCGCATCAGCTTGACGCGCACCCGGTTGCCAACCGCCAGGCCCTCAAAGCCGCTGACCAGCCGACCCTCCACGGGGGGGTCCAGCAGGCGCACCCAGGTGCCCTTGTCGGCGGCCCCCGTGACGATGGCGTCGAACTGCTCGCCAATGCGGGACTCCAGCAGGATGGCGGCGGCGGACTTGGTGACCTGACGCTCCACCTTCTTGGCGGCGTCCTCTTGCTGGGTGCAGTGCATGGCGATGGCCGTCAGTTCGTCGTCCTGGTAGGGGCGCCCGTGGCCCGCCAGGGCAGCCTTCAGAAGGCGCTGGGTGACAAGGTCCGGGAAGCGGCGGTTGGGGGCCGTGCTGTGGGCGTAATCCTTCACCGCCAGCCCGAAGTGCCCCGGAGAGGCGCCGCCGGCAAGCTGGACCACGTATTCGCCGGGGCCCAGCAGCTTGATGACGCTGAGGGACAGGTCCGTGAAGCGCTCCGGGTCCTCCTGGCGGGCGGCCACCAGGAAGTCTTCCAGGGCCTTGCCGTCGGGCAGCTTGGGCAGCTTGGTGCCACGCTCGGCGGCCAACTCCACGATGCGGTCCCAGTGTTTGGGCGTGCGCACGACGCGGCGCAGGGAGGCGGACTTCTTGGCGGCCAGGAAGCGGGCGCTGACCCCATTGGCGGCGATCATGAACTCCTCAATGATGTCCTTGGCGCGGTTGCGGTGGTCGGCCTCCAGGGCCTTGAGCACCTCGCCGTCGAAGATGGGCCGGGTCTGGATGGTCTCCAGGTCCAGGGAGCCCTGCTGGTGGCGCAGTTCCTTCAGCTGCTGGGCCACGCCGTCCTGCAAGCGGATGGTCGCCTCCAGGCCCTCCACGGCGTCGATGCCCTTGGGCTTGGGGGCCTCACCGTCCAGCCACGCGGCCACGCTGTCGTAGGCCAGCTTGGCGCGGTTGCGCACGGCGGCCCGGTACAGGTCCGAGCTGCGCAGGCGCCCGTCCTTGCCGAAGATCATCTCCACCACCACCGCCAGCCGATCATGGTCGGGGTTCAGGGAGGTCAGGTCCGTGGAGAGGGGCTCGGGGAGCATGGGGAAGATCTGGGCCGCGGTGTAGACCGAGGTGGTGTTCTGGCGGGCGTGCTCGTCAATGGCGGACTGCCTCTTCACCAGCGCGTCCACATCGGCGATGGCCACCAGGATTCGGACGGTCCCGTCGCCCACGTAGTTGCCCACGGAGAGCTGGTCCAGGTCCCGGGAGTCGTCGTTGTCAATGGAGCACCACAGCAGCCCCCGCAGGTCCCGAGTGGCCCCTTCCTCGTGGGTGGCGGCCCCACGAAGGGCCTCCAGTTCAGCCATGGCCTGCCGCGAGAAGTCAGGCAGGAAGCCCTTCTCCTGCATGGCCCGGCGGGCGATCTTCTCCAGAATCGAACGGTGTCTGTGGTCGCCAGTGTCGTGCATCTTCTTCCCCACCAAGGTTTGAGCAGCCATCCTAATGCCTTCGCCGCCAAATGGCCACGAGCGGCAACGGGGACGGAGGCGATTTTTCAAGGGCATGACAAGTCACCCCCCGGGGCGTATAGTCCCGCAGTAACACAACCCAAGGCGCTCTCATGACTCGGCTTCACCCCTTGGTTGGTGCCAGCTTTCGCATCCTCATCACGCTGCTTGGTGCCGGCACCCTGCTGTTTGGCAGTGCGGGCACCCTGGCCTGGTGGAACGGTTGGGTCCTGCTGGCGGCCCTGGCGGCCCTGGCGCTTCTGACCGGCGCCCTGTTCCTGCGCAGCCCGGGCCTGGCCACCGAGCGCTTCACCGCCCACCGCCGCGCCCCCCGGGTGGACCGCATCATCGTCATCCTCATCGGCTACGTCCTGCCCCCCGCGGCCCTGGTGCTGGCGGGCCTGGACCACCGCTTCACCTGGACCGCCCCCCTGCCCTGCGCCCTCGCCCTGGCGGCGGCCGTGCCCCAGGCTGCGGGCATCGCCCTGGCGGCCTGGTCCATGCGCGCCAACAACTTCTTTTCCAGCCACGTGCGCATCCAGGAGGACCGGGGCCATCAGGTCGTCAGCACCGGCCCCTACGCCTACGTGCGCCACCCGGGCTACGCCGGTGCCATCCTCTTCTACCTGGCCCTCCCAGTCCTGCTGGGCAGCCTGGCCGCCCTCCCCGTGATCCTGGTCCAAATCGCCGTCATCGCCCTGCGCATCCCCCTGGAAGAAAGGGTCCTGCGCCAAGGCCTCCCAGGCTACCCCGCCTACTGCCACAAGGTCCCCTACCGCCTCCTCCCAAAGGTGTGGTGACCCGGGGACGGTCCTAATATCTTCAACTTCCCGGGGACGGTCCTAATTTGCCCTCGTTTTGCCCCCCCCCCCCCCCCCCCCCCCCCCCCCCCCCCCCCCCCCCCCC
>CAIXZC010000204.1 GCA_903923815.1 uncultured Myxococcales bacterium | reverse complement strand
GCAAGATCACCCAGGTGCGCCTGGTGTTGGCCGAGGAGAACGCCGCCACGGTGACCATCGGCGGCGAGCAGTTCCCCGTCTCCGTGCCCTCCGGCGTCATCAAGCTGACCGGCAACTTCGACATCGTGGCTGGCCAGGAGACCGCCGTGAAGCTGGACTTCGATGCCCAGCAGTCCCTCAAGCAGAACGGCCAGGGCGAGTACCGGCTGCAGCCCGTGGTGAAGTTCATCGAGTGAAAATTCCTTCTTGACTATATTGCCAAGTAGCAATATACGTCAGGGCCATGAAATGCCCATCCAAATGCTGTAAGCCTCGAACCCTGCTTGACTACAAGGCCATGGCGCGCATCCACAAGGCCCTTGGCTCGGAGGCGCGCCTCATGTTGGTGGACTGCCTGAAGGACTGCGAATGCAGCGCCGGAGAGCTGACGCTGGCCGTGGGCCTGGACCAGTCCACCATCTCCAAGCACCTGTCCGTGCTGCTGGCGGCGGGCATCGTGGACAACCGCAAGGTCGCCAACACGGTGCGCTACCGGCTGCTGACGCCCTGCGTGCTGGAGATGTTCGCCTGCGCCCTCAAGGTGCTGACCCCCTGTTGCCCCCCCAAGAAGTCAACCAAGGAGAAATGACCCATGGCGGCTGCCACCGGCATCATCAAGAAGCTCTCATTCCTGGACCGCTTCCTGACCCTGTGGATCTTCCTGGCCATGGGCCTGGGCGTGTTGGGGGGCTGGTTGTTCCCCGGCATCGTGCCCTTCCTGGGCCGCTTCAGTGTGGGCACCACGTCCATCCCCATCGCCGTGGGCCTCATCCTGATGATGTACCCGCCCCTGGCCAAGGTGCGCTACGAGGACCTGCCCAAGGACTTTCGCAACTGGCGCGTCCTGCTGCTGTCCCTGGTGCAGAACTGGGTCATCGGCCCCGTCCTCATGTTCCTGCTGGCCATCACGTTCCTGGCCGACATGCCCGAGTACATGGTGGGCCTCATCCTCATCGGTCTGGCCCGCTGCATCGCCATGGTCATCGTGTGGAACGACCTGGCCCAGGGTGACACGGAGTACTGCGCCGGGCTGGTGGCCTTCAACAGCATCTTTCAGGTGCTGTTCTTCTCGGTCTACGCCTGGTTCTTCATCACGTGCTGCCGGGCCTGTTCGGCCTGGAGGGCATGGCCGTCCACATCACCTTGGGGCAGATCGCCCAAAGCGTCTTCATCTACCTGGGCATCCCCTTCCTGGCCGGGATGTTGACGCGCCTGGTGCTGGTGCGCGCCAAGGGCAAGCAGTGGTACCACAGTGTCTTCGTGCCGAAGATCAGCCCCATCACCCTGGTGGCCCTGCTGTTCACCATCGTGGTCATGTTCTCCCTCAAGGGCGAGACCATCATCGCCGTGCCCCTGGACGTCCTGCGCATCGCGCTGCCCCTGCTGATCTACTTCGCCGTCATGTTCTTCGTGTCCTTCTTCCTGTCCCGGCGCTTCGGCGCCAACTACCCCCAAAGCGCGACGCTGTCCTTCACGGCGGCCTCCAACAACTTCGAGCTGGCCATCGCGGTGGCGGTGGCGACCTTTGGCATCAACCACGGCGCGGCCTTCGCGGCGGTCATCGGCCCCCTGGTGGAGGTGCCCGTGCTGATTGGCCTGGTGAATGTGTCTTTGTGGCTTGGACGCCGCTATTTTCCGGGGCGCACCCAGGTGCGTACCTGCAAGGAGTGCAACTGACATGAGTGAGCACGATTCGACCCGCGACAAGGTCTCCCAGTTCTACACCCGCGCCGTCAAAAGCGGCTGTGGCTGCGGCTGCACCTGCACGCCTCCCCAGAAGGGCGAGGCGGCCAAGCTGGCGGGCTACACCGCCGACCAACTGGCCGGCCTCCCCGAGGACGCCGTGGCCAACAGCTTCGGCTGCGGCAACCCCCTGGCCTTCGCCGGGGTCACCGAGGGCCAGACCGTGCTGGACCTGGGCAGCGGCGCCGGCATCGACCTGCTGGTGGCGTCCCGCAAGGTGGGCCCCGGGGGCCGCGTCATCGGCGTGGACATGACCGACGAGATGATCGTCCGCGCCCGCACCAACGCCGCCGCCGCCGGCCTGACGAACATCGACGTGCGCCAGGGCCTGATTGAAAACCTGCCCGTGGAGACCGCCTCCGTGGACTGGGTCATCAGCAACTGCGTGGTGAACCTCTCCCCCGAGAAGGCCAAGGTCTTCGCCGAGATCTCGCGGGTGCTGCGGCCGGGCGGCCAGGTCAGCATCTCGGACATCGTGGTGAAGGACCTGCCCACCTGGGCCAAGGAGAGCGCGGCCTTGTACGGCGCCTGCGTGGCCGGGGCCATCTCCGAAGATGAGTACGTGGCGGGCCTGAAGGACGCCGGGCTGGCCGAGGTGACGGTGCTGGATCGCATCTACTACGACGCGGATCAGTTGTTGGCGTTGGTCAAGTCCGAGATGCCCGAAAGCGAGCTGGGCTGCTGTGGCCCCACCAACGGCGGCGAACTTGCCGGCGTTATGGCCAAGGCCCTGTCGGGCCGCATCTGGAGCGCCCGCTTCCACGCCAGAAAGGCCTGAGGCCACGCATGTCTGAAAAGAAACTGGGGCTGCTGTTCCTGGCCGTGTTCCTTGGGTTGGTGTTCCTGCCCGTGGATGGGCCTCAGGTGGTGGGGGCGCTGGGGGAGGCCCTGGCGCTGACCCGCTGGTACGCCCGGGAGCATGTCATCCTGTGCCTGATTCCCGCGCTGTTCATTGCGGGCGCCATTGCGGTGTTCGTGTCCCAGGACTCGGTGATGCGCTATCTGGGCGCGGGGGCGAAGCGCTGGGTGGCCTACGCGGTGGCCTCCGTGTCGGGGTCCGTGCTGGCGGTGTGCTCCTGCACCGTGCTGCCGCTGTTTGCGGGCATCTACAAGCGGGGCGCGGGGCTGGGTCCGGCCACGGCGTTTTTGTACTCAGGGCCGGCCATCAACGTGCTGGCCATAATCCTCACGGCCCGGGTGCTGGGCGTCCAGATGGGCGTGGCCAGGGGCGTGGGGGCGGTGCTGTTCTCGGTGCTCATCGGGGTTGCCATGGCGGTCATCTTTCGCAAGGAAGAGGCGGCCCGGGTCCAGGGCTTTGCCCAACTGCCGGTGGTGACTTCAGGGCGGCGGCCGGCCCAGGAGATTGGGTTCTTTGGCGCCATGATGGCGTTCCTGATCTTCGCCAACTGGGGCGCGCCCCGGGGTGGCATTGCGGGCTGGTATGCGCAGGTCTACGAGGCCAAGTGGTATCTGGCGGGGGCCTCCCTGCTGGCCGTGGGGCTGATGACCTGGCGCTGGTTCACGGGGGAAGAGCGCCGAGGCTGGCTGGACTCCGTGTGGGACTACACCAAGCTGATGCTGCCCCTGCTGCTGGCGGGCGTGCTGGCGGCGGGCTTCCTGCTGGGGCGGCCGGGGCATGACGGCCTCGTCCCTTCGAACTGGGTGGCGACCCTGGTGGGCGGCAACTCGGTGTGGGCCAACTTCTTTGCCTCCGTGGTGGGGGCCTTCATGTACTTTGCGACGCTGACCGAGGTGCCCATCGTTCAAGGGCTGGTGGGCAGTGGCATGGGCAAGGGTCCGGCGCTGGCGCTGCTGCTGTCGGGGCCGGCGCTGAGTCTGCCCAGCATGCTGGTCATCCGGCAGGTGCTGGGGACGAAGAAGACAGTGGTGTTCGTCCTGCTGGTTGTGGGAATGTCCACCGGGGCAGGGTTGTTGTTTGGAAGTCTTGCCTAGGAGGGCGACATGAAACGCATTGAAGTGCTGGGGTCCGGCTGTTCGAAGTGCAAGAAGCTGGAGGAGATGACCCGCAAGGCCGCGGAGGAGCTGCTGCTGGTGGCGGAGATAGTGAAGGTGTCGGACATCAACCAGATCGTGGACCGGGGCGTCATGATGACCCCCGCCCTGGTGG
>CAIXZC010000203.1 GCA_903923815.1 uncultured Myxococcales bacterium | reverse complement strand
TGGCGGTGGTCTTCCCGGACGACCAGCTTCACATCCTGCCCTACAACCGCGTCGTCAAGGACCTGAACGGCCACGGCCCCGCGGACTTCTTGAAGAAGATTGAAGAGAAGTTCGTGGTGCGGCCCACCACCCAGAAGGCCCCCACCAAGGCGCTGCACTTCGGCATGTTCCTGGAGGGCCAGTGGTACGAACTGGAGGCCCGCCCGGGCACCTATCCCGCCGCTGACCCCGTGCTGTCCCTGGACGTGTCCATCCTGCAGAACAACCTGCTGGACCCCCTGCTGGGCATCAAGGATCCGCGCACGGACAAGCGCGTCGACTTCGTGGGTGGCATCCGCGGCACCGCCGAACTGGAGCGCCGCTGCGCCAAGGACATGAAGGTGGCCTTCAGCATGTTCCCCACCAGCATCCAGCAGTTGGAGTCCATCGCGGACGCCGGGCAGATCATGCCCCCCAAGTCAACCTGGTTCGAGCCCAAGCTGTCGTCCGGCATCGTGCTGCGCAGCCTGGCAGACAAATAATGGAGGCACCCATGTTGATCCTTGTGGCAGATGCGTTTGACGCCCAGTTTCCCCAGAAGATGGCGGCCTTTGGCGAGGTCAGCGATGATCTGGGCCGCATCGGCGAGGCCGAGGTCCTGATCGTCCGCGCCAAGACCAAGGTCACGGCCGAGCTGATGGACAAGGCCCCCAAGCTGCGCTTCGTCATCCGTGGCGGCGTGGGCGTGGACACCATCGACGTGGCCTACGCCAAGACCAAGGGCATCCTGGTGAAGAACACCCCCAAGGCCTCCGGCATCGCCGTCGCGGAGCTGGCCTTCGCCCTCATGCTGGCGGTCCCCAACAAGCTCATTGAGGGACACAACGGCATGCTGCGCGGCGAGTTCCTGAAGAACGAACTCAAGCGCACCGAGCTGTACGGCAAGACGCTGTGCCTGATGGGCGCCGGCAACATCGCCATGGAAGTGGCGCGCCGGGCCGTGGCCTTCGGCATGACCGTGCTGGCCTTCGATCCCTACAAGACCGAGGCCGCCCCCGCGACCCTGGTGAAGGACCTCAAGGAGGCCGTGGCCAAGGCTGACTACATCTCAATCCACACCCCCAAGACCCCCGAGACCGTGGGCATGGTGAACGCGGACCTGTTCGCCGCCATGAAGAAGGGTGTGGTGGTCATCAACACCGGCCGCGGCGACGTGGTCAACGCCAAGGACATGGACGCCGCGCTGACCGAGGGCAAGGTGGCCGCCTACGCCACCGACGTGTGGCCCTCCGACCCGCCGCCCCCGGACTACGTGCTGCTGAAGAACCCCAAGGTCGTCATGATGCCGCACCTGGGTGCCAGCACGAAGGAGAACCTGGCCCGCATTGGCAACGAAGTGGTGGAACTGCTTACCGACTACACCAAAGGGAGGAAGTAACATGGCTCGTGCATTCAATTTCAGCGCCGGTCCCGCAATTCTGCCGCTGAGTGTTCTTGAAAAGGCCGCTGGCGAGTTCGTCGACTACGCCGGCAAGGGCATGTCCCTGATCGAAATGAGCCACCGCGGCAAGGAATACGACAAGGTCCACGCCGAGGCCACTGCCCTGCTCAAGGAAATCCTTGGCATCCCCGAGGGCTACAAGGTGCTGTTCCTGGGCGGCGGCGCCACCATGCAGTTCGGCATGATCCCCATGAACCTGCTGCCCGCCGGCAAGAGCGCCGACTACGTCAACACCGGCGCCTGGGGCCAGAAGGCCATCGAGGACGCCCAGCGCATCGGCAAGGTGCGCGTGGTGTGGGACGGCAAGGCCGAGAAGTACATGCGCTGGCCCAAGCTGTCCGAACTGAAATGGGACGAGAACGCCGCCTACGCCCACATCACCACCAATGAGACCATCGGTGGCATCGAGAACTGGGAGTGGCCGGACACCGGCAAGGTGCCCCTCGTGGCCGACATGTCCTCCGACTTCCTGTCCCGCCCCGTGCCCGTCGAAAAGTTCGGGCTGATCTACGCCGGCGCCCAGAAGAACGTGGGCCCCGCGGGCGTGACCATCGTCATCATCCGCGAGGACCTGGCGATGGCGTCCCCCAACCTGCCCATCTACCTGCAGTACAAGACCCACTACGAGAACGACAGCCTCTACAACACGCCCCCCGTCTTCTCCATCTACATGGTGAAGCTGGTGCTGGAGTGGCTGAAGGCTGCCGGCGGTCTGCCCGCCATGGCCGAGCTGGCCAAGAAGCGCGCCGCTGTGGTGTACAACGCCATTGACGGCTCGGGCGGGTACTACCGCTGCCCCGTCGCGACGGAGAGCCGCTCCCTCATGAACATCGTGTGGCGCCTGCCCTCCGAGGCCCTGGAAGAGAAGTTCTTGAAGGAAGCGGGCGAGAAGAAGCTGCTGCAGCTCAAGGGGCACCGCTCCGTGGGTGGCTGCCGCGCCTCCGTCTACAACGCCATGCCCATGGAAGGCGTGCAGGCCCTCACGGCCTTCATGGCCGAGTTCCAGAAGAACAACCCCGCCGTCTGAACCAACTGAGAGGTTACCCGTCATGGAGGCAGACTATCTGGTCGTGCTGATCACCGCCCCCCGGGAGAATGCGCATCACATCGCCCGGCACCTGGTGGAGCACCGCCTCGCCGCCTGCGTCAACATCGTCCCCGAGATCCACTCGACGTATCACTGGGAGGGGGAGATCCACTCGGACTCCGAGTCCCTGCTGATGGTGAAGACCACCGCCGCGCTCTTCGAGGCGGTCAGCGCCACCGTGCGGGAGATCCACCCCTACTCCGTCCCCGAGATCATCGCCCTGCCCATCACCGCGGCCTACGATGGCTATCTGCGTTGGGTGTCAGAGCAGACCATCCCGGTGACCAAAGAGTAGGCGCCCGTCCAAGCCCGCCTTGGCCCGTCCAAGCCGCGAACGCAGTGAGCGGATCCGGCCCTTCGATCCGCTTACTTCGTGCGCGGCTAGGTTTTGACGGTTCAAGCCAGCCATAGTCCGTCCAAGCCGCGAACGCAGTGAGCGGATCCGGCCGTTCGATCCGCTTACTTCGTGCGCGGCTAGGTTTGGCAGCCTGCCGCTATCTCGTCAGGGTTTCCAGGAACCTGGCGTCGTCCTCCAGGCCGCCGCGCCGTAGCTGGCTGGCCAGCCGTTGCAGCATGGCCCGGGCGCGGTCCGGGTCGGTGACCTCGTCCAGCAGTTGGGGGGCGCGCAGACGGGCGCCCTCGGGGTTCCCCGTCAGGTACAGGTAGCGCAATTCGTTCACCCGGGCCGCCGGGTTTCGGGGGCACTGGGTCACCGCCCGCAGGGTCGCCGACAGGGCCGGCTGAGCTTGATTGCTGCGCCCGTAGTAGGCCGCCAGATTGTTCCAGGCCTTGCAGTTGCCGGGGTCCATCTCCACCGCCCGGGCGAACTGCCGCGCGGCCTGCTCCAGCCCGTCCTCGCCGCAGTCCTCCAAATAGCCCAGCCCCTCCAGCGAGAAGTCCTGGGACCACACCGTGGCGCCCAGGGCATCGGGGCGGCAGCCAATCAACCAGCGGTTCACCGGCGGGCTCTCCTGACAGCTCTTGGGGGGGCGGGGTTCCAGGCTTTCCAGGGGGAAGCGGGGGGCACCTTGGAGGCCCGCCCGGGCGCTCTCCAAGGACTCCTGCCCGCGCTGCCACAGCACCCTGCGACCCTGGGCGCGGGCCAGGTCCAGGAAGGAGCGCAGATTCACCGGACCCTGGCCGTAGTCAGCCGGAAAAAACTGGGGCTGGGCAAGCCGCGCCGCCACCTGCAGGGTTGGCTCCGTCAGGAACTGCTTCACAGCCACGAACAGATCGGGCCGCCGATTCTCCACCACGCGCCCATGTATGGCCAGGGCGCTGGCGTCGTCCAGCCCCGTCAGCGCGAGGGCGCCGGGGGGCGCGGACCACAAGCTCTCCAGGTACAGGGTGGGCCCCTCCACAAGATTGCAGGGGGACCCGAAGAAGGGCGTCAGCGAAGGCTCGTCCGAAGTGCGGCTGGTCAACAGACCGGGGTGGCGCTGGCCCGCCGGCAACGACAGGGCAGGCCACAGCGGCAGCAGCAGCACCAGCACGCCAGCCAGCGCCGCCAGGGCCGGGGCCACCAGTCGGGATTGCAGCCCCGCGGCGGCCTCCAGGGCGGCCAGCAGGCCTCGCCCGGCCAGCGCGAACACCGCGAAGCGCGCCAGCACGCCGGTCTGGAACTCGGCCTGCCCCATGGGGTTGAGCAGAATGGAAAACAGGGCGTCCGCCATCAGCACCAACAGCAGCAGCGCGTCCGTCGGGCGACCCACGGGGGCCCCCAGCCGACGCCCCAGCGCCTGCCAGCCAAGCCAGGCGACCACCACCGGCAGGGCCAGCCCGCACTGGTCCCAAAGCTGCCCGAAGAACAGGTTGGCGTTGTCCTGAATGGCCAGGGGCGAGAACTCCAACATGCGCTGGGCAAAGGCCCCCCGGATGGAACTGCCGCTCAGGTGCGCAAGCAGCCCGGACAGGCCCTCCACGGCGGCAAAGGGATGGGGCGGATGGGCGGCAAAGCGCAGGGGCAGGTACAGGCACACCAGGGCGCCAAGGAGGGCCAACCCAAGGGCCGCCGGCAGCCGCCGCAGCGTTTGCCGCGACCAGGGGCTGGTGGCCAGGATGGTCAGGCCCGCAAGGCCCGCCACCAGGGTGGCCGTGATGTGGAATCCCAAGGACAGGCCCAGCAGCAGGGAGGCCTCCAGCAGGCCGGCGCGGGCGCGGGCCTCCCCGGGCCCCTCCAGATACCTGTGGCAGTTCCAAAGGGCGAAGGCGCTGAAGGCGGCGGCGGGGGCGTAGACCTCCACTGCGACGCTGTGCCCCCAGGTGGTGCGGGTCAGCAGGAAGGCGGCGGCCCCAAACAGGCCCGGCAGCAGGCCCCAGGCGCGGGTGGAGGTCCCCAGAATAAGCAAAGCCAGCAGGGCGCTGGCCAGGGCCCCCGAGGTGACGGACAGCAGGACCACACCGAAGTGCAGGCTGCCCAGCGGCAGATGGGCCAGGGGACCGGTCAGCATGGCGTTGGCGGCAAAGCCTCCGGGGTGCGCTATGGAGCCCGCCAGGAAGGCGGAGGCCAGTTCGCCCGAGTCCTTCCACCAGGGACCGGCAGCGCAATGCCAGACCAGGGCCGCAAAGGCAGCGGCGAAGGTCACCAGAAAGAGTGTCGCGGGGATTCTTGACCGGGGGCCGGCTTCCATCAGAGGTGGAGCCTTTACAGGGCGGGGAGGTAGACCTCAGCGTGGGGGGCATAGTCGACCACGCCGTCGGCGCCGACGGTGAAGCCGCCGACCACCAACACGGCGCCCTTGAGCAGGCCATGCTGGATGACGGTCATGGTGTGGCCGAAGCGGGGGCTGGTCATGGAGAGCTCGCCGATGACCTGCATGGTGCCCACCGAGGGGTCGCGGAAGAAGATGGCCTGGGAGCTGGCGCGGTTGTCGCGGTCCAGGCCGCCGGCCACCAGGATGTCGCCTCCGTCCATGGGGACGGCGGTGTTGAAGACGCGGAAGGTCTTGCGCTCGGGGTTGGTGCCCGTCAGCTCGCTGAGGTCCAGGTCCGCCACGGTCAGCTTGCCTTCGCCAAGGTTGACCTTGATCTGCTGGGGCGCGGGGCCCTGGGTGGGCGGGAAGATGTCCACGCGCACGGCGCTGTTGCCGGCGGGGACGGGGTCGCCCACGGCGTTGGTGCCGCCAAAGGCGAACATCTGGGACAGCCCGTCGTCGCCCGCCGCCACCTTCACGAGGGTGGAGAAGAAGGCGCCGTCCATATCGCTGTCCTGGACGAACTCCATGGCCTTGTGGGTGCCGCCGTTGACGCTGAAGACCTCGCCGCCGCTGTTGCCCGCGTCGGTGCCGCCGAACAGCATGTATTCGCCGCAGCTACCGTCGGAGGCGTCCAGCAGGCACACGTGGGAGTGGCCGAAGCGGGGGGCGTACAGGGAGGACTCGTCGCCGCCCTCGGCGCAGGCCATGGACGTGCCGTCGGACAGGGAGCAAAGCTGGAAGCGGTCGTACACCTGGGAGGAGCCGTCCTCGGCAAAGATGAGGCCGCCGGAGAGCAGCAGGTTGCCGCTGTACAGGCCGGCGCGGGGGAACAGGAAGCCGGCGCTGAGGGGGTTGCGGCCGAAGGCGCCCGTGGAGGCCAGGTCGAAGACCAGCGACCAGGCGGACACGTTGGAGCAATCCTCGCCGTTGCAGTAGTCCTGCTCGAGGTTGGTGGGGATCTGGACGCGCAGTTCTTTCTGGCCGCCCACGTTCACATCCAGGGAGGCCTCGGTGACGCCGCCCAGGAAGGCCACGCGCTCGCCGCCAAGGGCCACGGCGCTGTGCATGGCGACGCGGTTGCCGTCGGCCAGGGCGCCCGCGGGGGCGGCCTCAAACTGGAAGGTGTAGGGGTTGAAGACCTCAAGGAAGGGGGCGTCGGCGCGGAACATGGGCTTGTTGCCCACGATGGAGCGACGGTTGAAGCCGCCACCGATGAGGATGTTGCCGGACTCCGTGGGAGTGGCGGTGTGGAAGGCGCGACGCACGGCGGGGGCCAGGGGATTGAGGCCCTTGATGGTGCAGCGGCCGCGGTCCAGGTCACAGACGCCGTTGCCGTGGATGTCCTGGCAGGGGGCGTCGGTGTCACAGGAGATGGCGGCGATCTTGGTCAGCAGGGCCTCGTCCACGGACGGGAAGGCATTGAAGCGGCCCACCTGGAGGGGCATCACGTAGAGGGGCGGGGTGACGGAGCAGGACCCGGTGTCGCCGGCGATGCACAGCTCGGTCTTCTTGCCGTCAACGTCCAGTTCCTTTTCGCAGTTGCACACCGCGTAGGGGTGGAGGGTGCGGCACTGGGAGTCCTCGGTGCAGTCCATGGCGGCGGCCGTGCGGTCCAGGTCGCTGCGCTTGTCGATGGTGATGTCGCCACGGATGGCCACCATCTCGGGGTTCTGGCATTCCTTGTCGGAGTAGCCCTGGTAGAAGACGAAGCGGTTGTCGCCGGTCTTCAGGTTCTCGATGGTGACGTCCTTGCCCCGGGAGGGGAAGCAGCCGTAGGCCGAGTAGGAGTCAAACAGAGTGGGGTCGTCGGCGGTCACGGGGGTGTTGGCGTAGACCCGGATGCGGAAGCTCTTGATGTCGGTGGCGTCGAAGGGGGCCTCGATGCTGCCCAGGTTCAGGCGGATGGTGCCGCCCTCGTCGCCGGCGACCAGGTTGCCGCAGGACGCGCCGCAGTTGGATTCGCTTTCGCAGGAAGCCAGGAGGAAGGACAGTGCCAGTAGGGTAAGCAGCTTTTTCATTGTGGTTTCCTCCCTCAATTCGCGTTCTGGTAGAAGACCGCGTCGTAGGCCGCGGAGCCGGGATCAATCGAGAACTTGGCCGTGCCGTAGGTGCCGCTGGTGCTGTCCTCGGACATCAACACGGCGGTGGTCACGGTGGCGGCCACGACTCCGGCACCAACTGCGGTCCAGAACCACCAGGTGGCGTAGATGGGCTTGCCGGCGCTGTCCTTCTTGGCGGGCATCGGCGCGGCCATGGGGGCCTTCTGCACGGGGACGGGCTTGAGGCTGGCCTTCCAGGCCTTGGCGCCCACCTGGGCGACCTGGATCTTCTCTTCCACGCTGAGGAAGCCTTCGCGCTCCACCCGGAAGGTGTAGCGGCCGGGCTTGAGCTTGACGGCCACGGGGGCCACGCCCACGTCCTTGTCATTGATGAAGACCTTGGAGTCCTTCACGTTCGAGTCAATCGTGAAGTCCACCTTCTTGACCTCGGGCTCGGGTTTGGCGGGGGCCGCGGGGGCCGCCGGCGCGGGGGCAGGCACGGGCACCGCCACCACTGCCACCACGGGCTTGGGCTCTTCCGGGGCGGGGCCGAACACGGCCTCCCGACCGGGACCGGTGACCGCCGCCTGGAGGGCCGCGTTGCCCTCGGCCTTGCGCTCGTCACGGGCCAGTTCCTTGGAGGTCTTGACGTCCACCAGCACCAACTGCGCGGCGCCGCCATCGACCTTGACGTACAGCACCTGCTGCACATCCTTCTTGGAGGCGATGGAGGCCAGGCAGGCGGCGTCGATGTCGAGGCATTCAAACTCGACCATCGCTTCCAGCAGGTCCAGATCCGGGGCCTCCGAGAGGGCGTACTTCTTGTACTTCTCAAGTTCCGCCTTGAGGTTCTTGGCCACAGCCGATTTCTCGGCCTCTCCGAGTTGCTCGCCGTCCACCTTGAGGATCAGAAGGCCGGTGGGCTTGTCCGCTTGCGCGAACGCAGGGCTGACCTGGGACAGAACCAGGGAGAGAACGAAAGCTAGCAGGAGCACTGGTCTCATATCGGTTCCCCTATAAAAATGAATGAGATGGCACCCGAACCGGATGCGAGTCTATTTTTGGTGCCGCGGCGTGTCAACAGGAACGACGGTCCCGTTGATTTTAGGTAGAAAAGACCACCTCCAGGCGGTCGTTTCCGCGAAGCGCCAGGCCCTTTACGCCTCGAGCGCCGCGGCCAAGAATGCGCAGCTCTTCGGAAGAGAACACCAGCACCCGCCCCGCCCGGGACAGCAGCCCGATGCCGGTGCAGCACAGGGAGGCCGCCCCCGCCACCTGGCCACGTGCCACGATGACGCCCAGGCCGCCATTGACGCGCAGCGGAATGAGGCCACCCAGTCCCGCCTTGACGCGGCCCTCCGGGCTGGCCACCAGATAGGGATCCTCGTCCGCCAGTTGGAACACCGCGGAGGGCCCGTCGTGGTCATCCTGGAAGCGAAGCTGCAGCACGCCGCGGGCCTGCCGGGACTTGAGCCGGATGCTGTCCATGGGGATGCGCAGCGCCCTACCCTTGCGGGAGAACACGGCCAAGGGGGTGCCATCGGAGCGGGCCGCCACGGCCAGGGCCAGGGTGTCCTTGTCCTCCAGCCCCAGGCAGCGCACGCCTTCGGTGGGGAAGCGCCGGAAGTCCTCCCGGGGCACGGCCTTGATGCGGCCCCGCTCGGAGACCAGGATCAGCAGGTCCTCGGCGCCCGGCTCGTCCAACACGGCGACGATGCGGTCGCCCCGGCGGATCTCCAGCTTGAACTCGGCCTCCTCCTGGCCCAGAGCGGGGATCCATTCGGAGGGAATGCGGTGAACCCAGCCCCCGGCGGTGAACACCAGGACGCTGCGGGAGCGGCAGTGGAAGGCCCGCTCGAACTTCAGGTCCCCAATGGACCGGCCCAGGCCGCCGCGCCCCGACTCCCGGACGCTGTCCAGGGGCACGGACAACAGGCGCTTCTTCTGCTGCACCAGGATCAGCACGGGCTGCACGTCCAAGCGAAGATCCAACCAGGCGAAGAAGGCCGTGTAGGAGGGATGGAGGGCGCGCACGTTCATCATGAGAAGGGGGTCTTCAACCTCCCAGTCCTTGCCCACGCGGTTCTTCAGCACCGCGGACACGGCGCGGGCGCGCTGGACGATCTCCTCCTCGGAGAGCACCCGGCAGCGACGGGCCAGGGCGGGATCCAGGCCGGCCTCACGGATGGCCGCGTCCAGGTTCTCGAACAGCAGCAGGAGGATCTTGCCCAGGATGGGATCGTGGGTCATGAAGTAGGGCAGGTCCAGGGCCTGGCCCGTCTCCCAGTGGCGGCGCAGGGCTTCCAGCACGGGCTCCAGGGTGGCGGGCGCGGGCAACTCATCCCACAGGGCAGACAGGGCCCGCCCGAAGGAACCGAACACCGCCCGCAACTTGAAGTGGAGGGCCGGATTGGAGCTGGCCAACCGCTCCTCGGCGGCGGTCCCGGAGCCCAGCACCTGCCCCATGAACTCGGCCAGCACCGCCGATCGCTGCTCCTGATCGACGGTCTGGGGGCCCCCAGCCCCGGGGAACAGTCCCTGCCTGCCATCCATGGGCTCACCTCCTGATTGATCCGACGGGGGCGAGTCTAGCGCCCGCCGCAGCAAGGTTCAAGCGCGGCGGTGCTGCTTGCCTTTCCCGCGTGCATTTGCGATCCTGCGGCCGCTTGTCGAACGGGAGGTGCTTCATGTCGCGGTTGCTTGTGGTCCTGTCCCTGCTGTTGTTCTGCGCTTCCGCCAACGCGGCCACGCCGCCGGCGTATTTGCACTACCAGGGCTACCTGACGGACGTGGAGGGGACTCCCGTTTCTGG
>CAIXZC010000202.1 GCA_903923815.1 uncultured Myxococcales bacterium | reverse complement strand
CGAAGCCGCTCCCGCTCCCGAGGCTGCTCCTGCTGCTGAGGCCCCCGCTTCTGAGGCCCCCGCTGCCGAAGCCGCTCCCGCTGCTGAGGCCCCCGCTGCCGAAGCCGCTCCGGCCCCCGAGGCCGCCGCTGCTCCCGCTCCGGAAGCCGCCGCTGCTCCGGCCCCCGAGGCCGCTGCCGCTCCCGCTCCCGAGGCCGCCGCTGCTGCCCCCGCCGAAGCCGCTCCCAACGCTCAGTGATTCGACTCAGCGCCCTCCCCACACACTCGCCCTCTTCTCTTCCTGACCGCGTAGACTCGCGGATACCTTCCAGCACCGTCAACGATGGTCCCGGGCTTGCCCTGGCCATTGGAGATCCCTGCGGAGCCGGCCCTGAGTTGGCCGTCCTGGCCCTGACCCGCTGTCCCAATCAGGCCTTCTTTGCCCGCCTCCACTGTCATGAGGAGTTGCTGCGAGATGCCTGCGCGCGCCTTGAACGGGTGGGGCAGGGGGAGGCCGCGCGGGCCTTTCTGGAAGGATTGGGGACGCGGTTCCTGGCGCTGCCGCCTTCGCCGGATCTGGGAGACCTGCCGGTCAAAGGCCACCCGGAGGACCGCTGGCATCGCTACGCCCTGGCCTCCCTGGAGGCGGCCACCGACGATCTTTTGGCGGGGCGGGCAGAGGCCCTGGTGACGGCGCCCATCAACAAGCGCTCCTTCCATCTGGCGGGGCTGGGGCTGCTGGGGCACACCGAGTATCTGGCCCTGCGCTGCGGCGTGCCCCTCTCCGAGGTGGTCATGCTGCTTCAGGGGCCCCGCCTGCGGGTGGTGCCCCTCACGCGGCACCTGCCCCTGGCCCAGGTCTGCGGCGAGGTGGGTCTGGATCTGCTGCGCAAGAACCTGCGTCATCTGGTGCCCTGGCTGCGGGTGCAGGGTCTGGCCCAGCCCCGGATCGCCCTGGCCTGCCTGGACCCCCACTGCGGGGAATGGGGCCTGCTGGGGACCCAGGATCTGCAGCTTCGGGAGGCCCTCCAGGCGGACCCCGGCATCGAGGTCCTGGGCCCCTTTGCTGCCGACACCCTCTTCACCCCGGCGCGCCTGGCCACCCTGGATGCGGTGCTCTGCTGGTACCATGACCAGGCCATGATCCCCGTGAAGATGCTGGACTTCGATCAGACCGTGAACGTCACCCTGGGGCTGCCCTTCCTGCGCTGCTCGCCGGACCACGGCCCGGCCTATGACCTTGCGGCCACGGCCAGTGCCGATGCGGGTTCCATGACTGTCTCAGTGGAGCTTGCGGTGAACTTCGGGCGGGCGCTTAGTAGCGGTAGTGCTCGGGCTTGAAGGGACCATCCACGGCCACTCCAATGTAATCTGCCTGATCCTTCGTCAGCACCGTCAGCGTGGCGCCAAGCTTGGGCAGGTGCAGGCGGGCCACCTCCTCGTCCAGGCGCTTGGGCAGGCGGTAGACACCCACCTTGGGGCGCTCGGAGGCCAGGGCGAGCTGAGCCAGACTCTGGTTGGTGAAGGAGTTGGACATGACGAAGGACGGGTGGCCCGTGGCGCAGCCCAGGTTCACCAGGCGCCCCTCGGCGAGGATGAAGATGGCGTGGCCCTCGGGGAAGATCCACTTGTCCGTCTGGGGCTTGATGGTGACCTTGGTCACGCCCGGGAGGGCCTCCAGTTGGGCCATCTGGATCTCGTTGTCGAAGTGGCCGATGTTGCACACGATGGCCTGGTCCTTCATCTTGCGCATGTGCTCCAGGCGGATGATGTCCCGGTTGCCGGTGGCGGTGACGAAGATGTCGGCCTCGGGCAGGGCGGCCTCCACGGTGGTCACCTCGAAGCCTTCCATGGCGGCCTGGAGGGCGCAGATGGGGTCAATCTCGGTGATGAGCACGCGGGCCCCGAAGCCCCTCATGGACTGGGCGCAGCCCTTGCCCACGTCGCCGTAGCCGCACACGCAGACCACCTTGCCAGCCACCATGACGCCCGTGGCGCGCTTGATGCCGTCCGCCAGGGACTCGCGGCAACCGTAGAGGTTGTCGAACTTGGACTTGGTCACGGAGTCGTTCACGTTGTAGGCGGGGAACAGCAGCTTGCCCTCTTCCAGGCGCTGGTACAGCCGGTGCACGCCGGTGGTGGTCTCCTCGGAGACGCCGATGATGCCCGGGCGCATCCGGTTCCACTGGGCGCCATCCAGGCCGTGCAGCTCGTGGAGCAGGTTGTGGATGATGATCTCTTCCTTCACGGTGGCCTCTATGGCCGGCAGCTTGCCATGCTTTTGGAAGTGGTCTTCCAACTCCACGCCCATGTGTATGAGCATGGTGGCATCCCCGCCGTCGTCAACGATGAGATTGGGGCCCAGGCCCCCGGGGAACTGCAGGGCCTGGAGGGTGCACCACCAGTACTCCTCCAGGGTCTCGCCCTTCCAGGCAAAGACCGGCACCCCGGCCTTGGCCACGGCCGCCGCGGCGTGGTCCTGGGTGGAGAAGATGTTGCAGCTGGCCCAGCGCACCTGGGCGCCAAGCTCAACCAGGGTCTCGATGAGCACTGCCGTCTGCAAGGTCATGTGCAACGAGCCCGTGAGCCGCAGCCCCGCCAGGGGCTTCTTGGGACCATACTTGGCCCGCGTGGCCATCAGCCCCGGCATCTCCTTCTCGGCGATCTCAATCTCCCGACGACCCCAGTCCGCCAGACCAAGATCGGCCACTTTGTACTCCGGGGCCACAGTCCCAGAGCCGCGCTCGGCGCGCATTTCGCTGACGATTCCCATGTGATTCCTCCTGGATTTCTCAGACGGGCCACAGGGCCGGTCCGGCGGCGGAAATGTCTGTCCACCGGGGCTCGAAGTCAAGGATATTCAACAGAATCAAAGGCCCAAAGGTCGCCTGCGGCGAAGCCCCAGCAGGAGCAGCCCAAGGCCCAGACCAAGCCCCAGGGGTGACCAGAGCTGGCCACCGCCTACCGTGCAGGAGGCCGCTTGAGCCTCCGCCTCGCCCCCACAGCTGGCCTCGTCGGTGTAGCCGTCGCAGTCGTCGTCCAGGCCGTTGCTGCACAGCTCGCTGCCGGGGAAGGTGGGCTGGGCGCTGCAGATCTCGCCCAGGGCGTCTTGCGTGCAGATCCATTTGCCCGTGGTGCGGCAGACCCCCACCCCCACGGTGCAGCTCTGGCCCGCCTGGAAGCCCTCGTCGGTGTGGCCGTCGCAGTCGTCGTCGAGCTGGTTGCCGCAAAGCTCCAGGGCGCCCGCGGCGGCCTCCACCACGCAGTGGGTTCCGCCACCCCCGGGGTTGCATTCCAGCACCCCGGCACGGCGGCAGGTGCCCTCCCCGG
>CAIXZC010000201.1 GCA_903923815.1 uncultured Myxococcales bacterium | reverse complement strand
CCGACGCCTGGTCCGCCGAGGGCAAGAAGAACATCTGGGGCGTGGTGCCGGACGTGGTTGAGATGCAGTCCGAAGCGGGCGCCGCTGGTGCCGTCCATGGGGCCCTCCAGACGGGCGCCCTGACCACCACCTTCACGGCCTCCCAGGGCCTCCTGCTGATGATCCCCAACATGTACAAGATCGCCGGCGAGCTGACGGCCCACACCATGCACGTCTCCGCCCGCACCGTGGCCACCCACGCCCTGTCCATCTTCGGCGACCACTCGGACGTGATGGCCTGCCGCCAGATTGGCTTCGCGCTGCTGGCCTCCAACTCCGTCCAGGAGGTCCACGACCTGGCCATCGTGGCCCAGGCCGCGACACTCAAGAGCCGGGTGCCCTTCCTGCACTTCTTCGACGGGTTCCGCACCTCCCACGAGGTCATGAAGATCGAAGAGCTGACCAACGACGACCTGCTGGCCATGCTGGACCCCGCCGCCATCGCCGCCCACCGCGAGCGGGCCCTGTCCCCCGACCGCCCCAAGCTGCGCGGCACCGCCCAGAACCCCGACGCCTACTTCCAGGCCCGCGAGGCTTGCAACCCCTTCTACGACATCTGCCCCACCATCGTGCAGCAGGAGATGGACCGCTTCGCCGCCCTCACGGGCCGCTCCTACCACCTGTTTGACTACGTGGGTGCCCCCGACGCCGAGAAGCTGATCATCCTCATGGGCAGCGGCGCCGAGACCGTCCACGAGACCGTGGACTACCTGCTGGCCCGGGGCGAGAAGGTGGGCGTGCTCAAGGTGCGCCTCTTCCGGCCCTTCTCCATGAAGGACTTCCTGGCCGCCATCCCCAAGACCGTCAAGTCCATCTGCGTGCTGGACCGCAACAAGGAACCCGGCGCCGCCGGCGAGCCCCTGTACCAGGACGTGCTGACGGCCTTCGCCGAGGCCCGCGCCGAAGGCAACCTGCCCACCGCCAAGGACCCCATCATCGTCAGCGGGCGCTACGGCCTGTCCTCCAAGGAGTTCACGCCGGCCATGGTCAAGGCCATCTACGACAACCTGGCCGCCGCCAAGCCCCGGAACCACTTCACCATCGGCATCAACGACGATGTGACCCACCTGTCCTTGCCCTACGACGAGACCTTCATCACCGAGGGCGACGAGGTCTTCCGCGGCGTGTTCATCGGCTTGGGCGCGGACGGCACCGTGGGCGCCAACAAGAACTCCATCAAGATCATCGGCGACGAGCCCGGCAACTTCGCCCAGGGCTACTTCGTGTACGACTCCAAGAAGTCCGGCACCGTCACCACCTCCCACCTGCGCTTCGGGCCCAAGCCCATTCGCAGCGCCTATCTGGTGAACACCGCCAAGTTCGTGGGCGTGCACCAGTTCGTGTTCCTGGAAAAATACGACGTCCTCAAGTACGCCGCCAAGGGCGCCGTGTTCCTCCTGAACGCCCCCTTCAGCAAGGACGAGATCTGGGACCGCCTGCCCTACGAGGTCCAGGCCACCATCATCGAGAAGCAGCTTCGGTTCTACACCATCGACGGTTACACGGTGGCCCGGGACACCAACATGGGCACCCGCATCAACACCATCATGCAGACCTGCTTCTTCGCCATCTCCGGCGTGCTGCCCAAGGATGACGCCATCGCCAAGATCAAGTACTCCATCAAGAAGACCTACGGCGCCAAGGGCGAGGATGTCGTGAAGGCCAACTACGAGGCCGTGGACCACACCCTGGCCCACCTCTTCGAAGTGAAGGTCCCCGGGGCCCCCACCGCCACCGTCAAGCGCCCCCCGCTGGTCAGCGCCCAGGCCCCCGACGTGGTCCGCAACGTCTGCGCCGTGCTGCTGTCCGGCGAAGGCGACCGGCTGCCCGTCAGCGCCTTCACCCCCGATGGCACCTGGCCCACCGCCACCTCCCAGTGGGAGAAGCGCAACGTGGCCATGGAGATCCCCATCTGGCAGTCCGACATCTGCATCCAGTGCAACAAGTGCGCCCTCATCTGCCCCCACGCCGCCCTGCGGCCCAGGCTGCTGGATGACGCCCAACTGGCCAAGGCCCCCAAGGCCTTCAAGTCCGTGCCCTACAAGGCCCCCGACTTCAAGGGCAAGCACTTCGCCCTGCAGGTTGCCCCCGAGGACTGCACCGGCTGCGGCATGTGCGTGGCCATGTGCCCCGCCAAGGACAAGGCCGACCCCAACCGCAAGGCCCTCATCCTCCAGGACCGCATCGCCAACGTGGCCCGGGAGGCCGAGAACTTCACCTTCGTCATGTCCCTGCCCGACCTGGACCGCCGGGAGGTCAAGCGCATCGACGTCAAGGGCAGCCAGTTCTTCCGGCCCCTCTTTGAATTCTCCGGCGCCTGCGGCGGCTGCGGCGAGACCCCCTACGTGAAGCTGCTCACCCAGCTCTTCGGCGACCGCCTGCTGATCGCCAACGCCACGGGCTGCAGCTCCATCTACGGCGGCAACCTGCCCACCACTCCGTACAGCCAGGATCAGAACGGCCGCGGGCCCGCCTGGTCCAACTCCCTGTTCGAGGACGCCGCCGAGTTCGGCTTCGGCTACCGCCTCTCCGCCGACATGCAGAAGCACATCGCCGAGACCCTGTGCAAGACCCTGGCCCCCGCCCTTGGCGACGACCTGGTGACCTCCCTGGTGGGTTCGGACCAGACGGATGAGGCCCAGATCATGGCCCAGCGCGAGCGCGTGGCCGCCCTCAAGGCCAAGCTGGCCGGCCTGACCGACCCCAACGCCCGGGCCCTCGAGACCGTGGCTGACTACCTGGTTCGCAAGAGCATCTGGATGGTGGGCGGCGACGGCTGGGCCTACGACATCGGCTACGGCGGCCTGGACCACGTCATCGCCAACAACCGCGACGTGAACCTGCTGGTCCTGGACACCGAGGTGTACTCCAACACCGGCGGCCAGGCCTCCAAGTCCACCCCCCTGGGCGCCGCCGCCAAGTTCGCGGCCTCGGGCAAGGCCATCCACAAGAAGGACCTGGGCCTCATGGCCATGGCCTACGGTCATGCCTACGTCGCCAAGGTGGCCATCGGCGCCAAGGATGCCCAGACCGTGAAGGCCTTCCAGGAGGCCGAGAGCTTCCGCGGGCCCTCAATCATCATCGCCTACAGCCACTGCATCGCCCACGGCTACGACCTGCGCAACGGCCTGACCCAGCAGAAGCTGGCGGTGGACTCGGGCGTGTGGCCCCTCTTCCGCTTCGACCCGCGCCTCACGGAAGAAGGCAAGAACCCCTTGCAGCTTGACTCCAAGGCCAATGGCACCACCACGGTCCAGGAGTACATGAACAACGAGACGCGCTTCCGCATGGTCAAGAAGATGAACCCCGCCCGCTACGAGTGCCTGGCCAACGCCAGCGCCGAGTACACCGCCCGTCAGGTCCAGCTCTACGAGCAGCTCGGCGCCCTCGCCGTGGGCCAGCCCGGCAAGAAGTGCGACCTGGTCTTAGCGCCAGCTTAGGGCCATCTGCAGCGTTGCTCGGTCGCGGGCTCGCT
>CAIXZC010000200.1 GCA_903923815.1 uncultured Myxococcales bacterium | reverse complement strand
GGTAGAAGGTCCGAGCCTGCCGCCAGGCTTCCAGGCGCTCGTGGGGGAAGAGCCGGGCAGGTGGGCAGGCGGCGGTGATGGTGGGAGTGATGGTGATGGTTGAGGCAGCGCTGCTGCCACCGTGGAGGGACTGGGAACCGAGGTTGCTGACTTGGCTGGACATCTGGGCCTCCTGTGCCGGCCGCGTTTTTGCGGCCTCTCACCCGAAGGTCGAGGTCCAAAAACGCGGCTGACACAAAAAGGAGGCCTTCTCCAGCCTGGTAGCTACCGACCAGAACCTGCGCACCGCCGGTGCGCCCGAAGGACAGCCTAGCGGCTGTACAAACCACGGTGTGAATACCGTAGGCACTTCCGGCCGGCCGGACCATCACCATCACCATCACCTTCACCTTCACCATTCGGGCTTCCACTCCGCCTACCGGTTTCGATCAGGCCCGGCCTTGGGTTTCTGGTGGAATCCAACCGCCTTCAGGGGTATCCTTCGCGCCATGACTGGCCCTGCTGGCCACTGGAGGCCTTGCCCTGACCATGCTCAGACTGCTGCGAAATCACACCCCCAACGCCTCGGCCCCGGCCCTCACCGCCACGGTCCTGCGCTGCTTCTTCCTGGGTGCCACCGCCGGTCTCCTGGATGCTCTGCTGGGTCTCAGCGAGGCCGCCCGTTTCCTGGCCGGCGCGCCTTCCTGGCTGGCCTGGGGCCTCCTCTCCCTGCTGCTCTATGGCCTCACCGCCGCCTTGCTGGGCCTGGGCCTGGGCCTGGCCCTGGAGCTCTTCCTGCGCTGGACCCTCCCGGGGCAACTGCTGCGCCGCCGCGCCGCCACCGGTGCCGCCCCCTGGGGCTCGGCCACTGCCCACGCCCTGGTGTTCTCCCTTTGGGGCCTGCTCTCCATGGCCGTCGTGGGCGCCCTGGCCTCGCTGTTCTTCGCCACCTTCAACCATAAAGGCCTCACCGCCGCCCTCACGGGTGTGGCGGCCCTGGCCGTCCCCAGCCTCCTGGCCCTGCCCGCCCTGCTGGTGGCGCGCCTGGGCAGCTCCCCCCTGCGCGCCCTGGACCGCGCCCCCGCCCCCTGGCCCCGCGTCGCCTTCCTGGCCGCCGCCCTGCTGCCCCCCGTCCTGGCCGCAACCCTGGCCGGCTACCTCCAGTGGGAGACGGTCTCCAACCTGCCCCTGCGCAAGCTCCTTCTGCTGACCGCCCTGGCCGCCTCCTGCGCCGCCACCCTGCTGTTCCCCTCCCGCCACCTGGCGCGCCTCCGTCCCCTCCCGGCCCTCCTCGCCTGTCTCCTGTGCTTCGCCGCCCTTCAGGCCCTCTCCACCGGCGAGCGCACCCGCAAGGCCGCCGAGTCCGCCCTCTCCTCCGCCCGGGACCTCATGGGCGCCGCCCGCCGCGCCTGGGACCTGGACCGGGACGGCCTCAGCCCCCTCTTTGGCGGCCAGGACTGCAACGACTTCTCCGCCGCCGTCCACCCCGGCGCCTTCGACTGGCCCGACGACGGCCAGGACCAGAACTGCCTGGGGGGCGACGCCTCCGTGCGGGACCGCCAGCCCTTCCCCTCCTTCAGCGTGCCCACTTCCGTCCCCAAGGACCTGAACGTCCTGTACATCACGGTGGACGCCCTGGCCGCCTCCCACCTGGGCTGCTACGGCTACCGGCGGGACACCAGCCCCTACATGGACGCCTTCGCCCGGGACGCCATCCTCTTCGAGAAGAGCTTCGCCCACGCCCCCAGCACCCGCTACTCCTTCCCCTCCATGATGACCGCCCGCTACCCCGCCTCCGTGGCCTGGGGCGACGGCTCCTGGCCCCCCCCCGTCCTCCCCGAGAACTACACCTTCGCGGAGGCCCTCAAGGACCTGGGCTACTACACCGC